>JBARRP010000347.1:0-120151 GCA_049644285.1 Candidatus Acidiferrales bacterium
ATCACTTCCCACACAACAAACAGGTCACGCCGCAAACAGGAGTGTTAGGGAATCTCGAGGGCTCGAGCAATGGTGCGAATGTGCTCAAAAAATCTTTACGAGCGACAAACCTGCGGAAGTTGAGCTAAGGGGTGAGTGGGACGGAGCTACCCGGTATGACCTCCAAAGTGCTCTCTTTGACGAGGTAAGCATCTGCTTTGACAGACCCTTCCGGACCGTTATGGACGAATGTGGCGGATCCCACAATCTCGGGCGGAATGCTGATGTCCTTGCCGGGTCCAACGAGTTTAAAGATGCTGCCTCCCGCAGGAATGGTGAACGCGATTGATACCGAATTGAGCGCGATCCCTGAGACCGGGGTGACGGTAAGAACGCCGACAATATCGCGATCGTAGGTGTTGGTGAAACAGTAGGACTCCTTCGGTGGTTGGATTCTCTGGTCCGTGTCCACGGTGAAGATCTTGAAGTTGGTGAACGTGTGGCGGCGGTAATAGCGGTGTCCGTGGCGTTCCGCGTAAAGCTCGACGGTCTGCGGGAGCCAAAGCCGCTGCCTGCGTGTGTGGAATTGAACCGGTCCATACTCGATCGAAAGATGCTCTTGTGTTAAGTCGATCCCTTTGAGTGGCTTCATTAACTCGGATTCCAATCGAACCACCTGGTAAGTTCCCGCATCGACCCAAGCACGCCCCTTAAGCGGAACCAGATACTCGTGCCCCGCGATCATATAACCACGAATTCGAATAGGCCGGTCCTGCCGCTGTTCAAAGCGAACTTGCCAAGCCGGACGCCCTCCCCACTGGCCGAGGCCCTCGCATGCGAAGTTGAAATCGGAGACGAGCAGCGGATGAAAGATCAGGGCCATGGCCGGCGAGCCTTCCGTCGCAATCCGGGCCGGAAATTGCCCTGGATCAACGCTTCCATTCCGATATTCTTCCACTTGGAATGTTCCGACGGAATCCTGCCAGACCAGAACGACGTACTCAAAAGAGCGCACATCGGGAGAGTGGCGTATCCCTGCGGCATCAACCCTGAAGTGCTCGACGTGCTCGGTCGCGGTGAATTTCTCCAGATTGTTTACGAACTGCCTCATGCGCTCGCTTACGCCGTGCAACACCAGAGGCAGAAAGCATGACACACCCGGCGCAACCTTCGGCACGAGGTCGTCCACACTCGGCGGAATCCAGAACCGTTTGTTCGGCTTTGGATTGTCGGGGGGCGAGAGCGCCTGAATAGCGGAGGCAGTCTCGGCGGAAATTTCGGGCTTCATGATCACGAAGAGAGTCTCGAGGCGTTGTCCCGATGCGATCTCAACGGTCTGCTTCAGCGTCGCGAAGCCAGGTGCGCTTGCCTCGACCACATAGGTTCCAGGCGGAACGTTGGGAAAGATCGTCTCGCCCTCCGACTCGGTGCTGTTTCCAGCAATCTCGGAGCCTTGACTCGTGGTGACGCGAAGGCTTGCCAAACCGCTGAATGGGGAATCGTCTTGAAGTCGCAGGCAAATTTTCAGCGAGGCGACCCCTGCACCTGCCAGATCGCGCTGAACAAGATCTTGGGCCTTGCTTCCGACACTTCCTAGCGTTGGGGATTTTGGATCGGTTATCTGAGCCCGAGTCGGAAAGCTGGCCAATACAACCAGGACTCCGAGTCTCAACCACTCTGCCACGTTGAGCCTCTCATCGAAACTTCGCAGATCGGGGGATCTCGCTGACGCAGGCCGATTCTCGCGCTTCTCTGCCCCCGGGTCAATCCCGCAGGCGCCATTTCATTGTCCCGGTGCAAACGAAGGAGGTGGCGGTGGGTTCGAAAGGAATGATTGTGGCTCAGTAGATCTCGGTCTCGGCGAATCCGACTCGGTTCCGGCCCTGCCGTTTTGACGAATAGAGAGCCACATCCGCCTGGGTCACGAGCCGATTGAAATCGGTATGCTCTCGACCTCGATAACCGGAAAAGCCAAAGCTTGCGGTGACCGTCACATTCTGACCGCCAAACACAAATTGCCGCTTTTCGAATTGTTCACGATCGCGTTCGATAGCAAGTTGAACGCCCTCTTTCTCCACGTGGGTCAGAACCAACAAAAACTCGTCTCCTCCCAAGCGGCCACACATGTCGCACTTCCTCGTATTCGTCTGAAGAACCTCTGCGAATGACTTAAGGACTGCGTCGCCGGCATCGTGTCCATAGCGATCGTTCAAGGACTTGAAGTTGTCGATGTCCGCCATCACCACCCAGAACGGAAACCCGTGCCGGGCCGCGCCGTTGAGCTGCCCCGCTCCCCACTTTTCAATCGCCCGCCGGTTGGGCAGCGCAGTGAGTTCGTCCGTGAGCGCCAGCTCTTCCAGTAGGCGGTTCTTGGCCTCAATCTCGCGGTGCAGATCCAGAATCCTCTGGCCCACGCCCACCCGGGCAACGAGCTCTTCGGGGTGAAAAGGCTTCGTCAAGTAGTCATCGGCGCCGGCTTGAAGACCGATGACAACCTTCCCTTTGTCCGAAACTCCGGTCAGCAGAATCAGGTACGTATAACCTTGGGATTCGGCGCGTATGCGCTGGCAAAGCTCAATGCCACTCAGGTCGGGCATCAGCCAATCTGTGATAACAATGGACGGCTGACGCTTGGCAAAAAGTTCGAGAGCCTCGTGGCCATTGGTTGCCAGGAGAACTGTGTATTTCTCAGCCGGCAGGCTGCGTTCCACGAGTTTGCGGGAAACCGCTGAATCATCAGCGACCAGAATCGTGATAGGTTCCTTGGAGGCCCCCTTTTGCATATCGACACCTCGCGTTAACAGTTCCAATCCTTTGCCGGGGCCCCGCAGCGCGGGGGAGTTGCTACCCGCTATCCAGCTCGCTTGAGAATTCGCCATCGTCAGACTCGCTTTCATCCGCTCTAACCGCAAGGCACTCGGAGGAAGGGCCTAGAACTGCAGCCCGATCAAGCCAAGATTGACCACGGTTGAGTCAGATCCCATCACCAATGCAGTGCTGGGGGAAGTAAGATAGAAGAGAAAATTGCTGGTGCCGTTGGCGGTGGTCACCTGCGCGGTACCGCGGCCATTCGCAGCGACCGTATAGCTGCCGGTGAGCGAGCTGTTGGGGAAGGCAGTGCTGTTAACAAATTGATCTTCTCCGCCGGAGAGGTTTCCCGATCCGTCCGCGCTCAGTTGGCCCACCATATTGTCGTCTCCACCGCTCAGGTTGAATCCAACGAGTCCGAATCCAAGACTCCCCTTGAGCGATGATAGGTTAAAGGAATTTCCTTTCTGCAAACTTACAAACCCTCCAGTTGCCCTCGTCGAATCCATGTCGATTACCATCAGGGTGGCAGAATCCACGAGATAGAAGACTTTGTTCAGGGTGCCGCTGGCCGAAGACAGGCTCGCGGTGCCGCGCCCGTTCGCGGAAATCGAGTAGGTGCCCGTCACCGATGTGTTTTGCGTGACGGTCCCGCCCGCATTCTCATCATCAACGGCTGTAAGGTTGCCGGCGCCGTCGGCAGTGAGAATACCTGCATCTACCAACGTCTCGCTGTTTCCCACGCCTTGCTCCAAGAAGGCATAGTTGCCGGCCAGAGATGCGTTCGAGAGAGGTGCAACCGTTTGCTTGATGGCCGAACCGACTTCCGGCGTATCGCTGAGCATTAACATCTGGCCGGAAGAAACCACATAGAAGACGAGATTGGAAACGTCTGCGGAGCTGGTCAAGCTGGCTGTTCCTCGCCCGCTCGGGGCGACCGAATAGGTGCCTGTAACCGGCAGGTCGTTGCTAACGGTGCCGAAAGAATTGACGTCCTCGACTCCTGTGATATTCCCGTGGGCATCGGCGGTGAGGCGTCCGGCAGCAACGCTTAATCCGGAGTTCACCAGGAAGACATAGTTGCCGCTCAGAGCGGAAGTGGCAAATGCGGTCGGATCTTGGAGCACTGCCAGCGCTGTCAGGTCGCTCGAGGTGTCAACCTCAATGAGGAAGACCGAGGTTGGGGACAGCACAACCAATTTCAATGACACAGTGCCGCCGGAACCGTTGAATGTCGCTGCTCCGCGTCCATCCGGACCGATCGTGTACGTTCCGGTAAAAGTGACGGTCGAAAAACTACCCGAAGGAGCGAGAGAGTCCTTGCTGCCTTGGACGATGTTGCCCTTCCCATCCGCCTGGAAGCTGCCTACGGTCGGCATGGGCGTCGATACCACCTCGCTGGAGAAGGCATACTGGCCGTTCAAACTGGCATTGGAGAACACAATCAGCATGGTTGCCGAGCTTGACCTGCTAGAGTCTGCCACCGACGTCGCCGTCACCACCACCGAGCCGCCCGCGGGCGGAGTAGCGGGGGCAGTGTAAAGACCGCTGGACGAGAGCGTCCCGAGGGTCGAATTGCCGCCAGTAATTCCATCGATCTGCCAGGTGACAGCGGTGTCGCTCGTGCCCGTGACCGTGGCGGTGAACTGCTGAGAAGCGCCGGCAGAAACAGTTCCGTTGGAAGGCACGACGCTGACCGTGATGTTCGAGGGAACTCGGGATGTGATTGTGACTTTAGCAGCGGCTGACACGGACGGATCCGCTTGCGAAACTGCCGTAACCGAAACGCCCGAAGGGTTCGGCACGGTATTGGGAGCAGTAAAGAGACCGGAAGTGGAGATGGTGCCCACCGCAGCGGTGCCGCCCGTCGTTCCATTCACTTTCCACGTCACGGTCGTGTTGGAGGTACCTGTCACCGTGGCGGAGAACTGTTGCGTGCGACCGGCTGACACAGATGCTGAAGAGGGTGAAACCACTACGGTCGAGTGAGGTGTCGGCGATCCGCCGCTTGAACCGGTGATGCCAGCGCACCCGCTAAGAGTCGCTGCCAAGACTAAAATCAGAACACTGGAGAGGGCCTTCATCGCTTTTTCCTCGCTCGACTCGGTGGTTTTTTTCACGCTTTGCATTTCGAGTCGAAGAGAGACTTGCAAGCAGCGCCCCAAAGCTCATCCCCAGCAAGAAAACCCTAAGCCCCACAGAATCAGCGGATTCGAAGAGGTAGTTCCCGGCGATGGAATCGGGCCTCTGCTGCAGACCGTCCAAAGACTTGACAGGTGTTCTGGGAATAGACAGCGCGGAAATATCCGGAGTGCTAGATGGCAGGGATTACGATTCGCGGACGATGATGGACTAGCTTGCTATCGATCTTCAAAGCTCATTTCACAATGTCCGCCTCGATCTGCTCTCGACCATCAACGCCCAACAACTGATAGAGTGTCGTGCGACTAATACCGAGGATCTTGGCTGCCTGGGATTTGTTTCCGCCGACCCGGTCCACAACCTGCCGCGCGTACCGTCGCTGCATCTCCTCGAGCGGCAGCAGGTCTTTGTCCTCGAGCAGCTCTTGAGGCTTGTGGTCACGAAGGTGAGGGGGCAAGTCTTGAATGTCGATCGCTTCGGATTCCACCATCATGCAGGCGTGGCCGATGACATTTTGGAGTTCACGCACATTGCCTGGCCAATTGTAGCGAACCAGCAGATTTTGCGCGCGGCGAGTGAGTCCGCAAACGCGCTTTTTGTATTGTGCGGCGAAGAGGTTTACGAAATGGCGCTGGAGAAGCAAGAGATCTTCTTTTCGATCGGTTAACGCCGGGAGCTCAATCTGCATCGTGGACAGCCGGTAGTAAAGATCTTCTCGGAATACCCGTTCCGCCACCAGCGCGCGAAGGTCGCGGTTAGTGGCAGCGACGATGCGGACATTTACCTTGCGGGGTGCCGGGGATCCCACGCGCTGAATTTCCTGAGTCTCCAGGACACGGAGGAGTTTCGCCTGCATCCCCAGAGACATTTCGCCGAGCTCATCCAGCAGAAGCGTCCCTTCGTGGGCATACTCGAAAAATCCCGCTTTCTCCTGCGAAGCTCCAGTAAAGGCGCCTTTGACATGCCCGAACAATTCACTCTCAAAGAGCGATTCCGCCACCGCGGAACAATTGCAAGCAACAAACGGGCCTTGCGCCACCGGGCTCAGCCGGTGCAGAGCCTTTGCCACCAGCTCCTTGCCGGTCCCGGTCTGACCGGTGACAAGAACGCTTCGAAAATGCGGAGCCACCCGGCGAATCCGGTGAAACACGTCGAGCATCAGCGGACTCCGGCCAACGATGCCTTCAAATTGGTAAGCCTCCAGGAGTTCGTATTCGAGTTGCAGGCTCCGCCGGCGTGTCCGGGCGTCCGCGATCAATTGATCGATGCGCCCGCGCAGCTTCTCCGGCAGAAAGGGCTTGGTCAGATAGTCGCAAGCGCCCTTCTGAATCGCTTCTACTGCTGACTCCGGCGAATAGTCACCGGTGACCAGCATGACGTCAATCCCTGGATCAATTTGAACGATTTGTTCGAGCAACTCCATGCCGCTCACCTTCGGCATATTCAAGTCGAGCAACACGATCTGCGGATGTTTGTGATGAACGAGATCCAAGCCGCTCTGACCATTGGAGGCCAGGAAGATTTCGAGGCCTTTCTGGTCCAAAACGCTCTGGATTAGTCGGAGAGTCTGCGGATCGTCGTCGATCGCCACGAGCCGAACGGACAAGGGATTGGGACTGTCCATTAAGAATCCGCTACGGGGCAATGGAGCGCTCGTTTGCACCGCACGCGCACCTCAACCCCTCTTCGCAAATGAGCAAGCCGCCCGAATGCTCGCAAACGAAAAATCGAAGTGGCTCATCGGGAGAGGTGAGCCTCCCTCTTCTTGGCAATCTGGGCCCGTTCTTCAACACTGATGACACCCTTGCGCTCGAGCAGCCCGAGGAGCGCATCCAGTGCGTCTCCTCTGTCCGGATTCGGACTCGCACCGGTTATCCCCGACTCGACCGCATCTTCCCCGCCGGGAGTGACCCGGAGCCTCGCGCGTTCGCCAGGTCCCTGCGGGAGCAAACCGGACAGCCAGTTGACCAGCTCCTGCAGACGAGTTCGGTCTTCTGCACCGATCTCCGTGAACGCGATTCCCATCCCGAAACCTTCACGTGACGCACAAACCCGGCCTCTGGCCTGAACGCGGCGGTGATCCACGGCAAGCGTCAGTTCGATCTCTGTTGCCGAGGGCAGGGGATACATCATGTCAACGTAGCAGCCGCCCAGGCTGACATCGCTTAACTGCCCCTGCAACAAAACGTCAGTCCCCACTTCGTGTAGTAATGCCTCGCCCGCACAGGGATATCGCAAATGCTTCCGTCGCTCTTCCCCTGGCCAGGCCTTTTTCATGGTCTTCTCTGTTAGCGGCCCCGGCTGCTCCATCTCATAGCTCGCTGGCCTGTGATCGGCATCTACATCTCCCCAGCGTTTCTAGCATGATAGGTTTGTCACGCCTCGCTAAAATCAATTTCTGCTCGGAACACCTAGATCGGCTCCGGATCGCTCTTGAGGAAGATTCGATAACGTCTCCGATATCCGCGGGCTTGCCGCCGAACTCTGCCACCCGGTAACTAGTGCCCCACAAGCGGGCGAGTGTCATCTTGGCAGGCATTTTCGCGTCCGGTTTCGCCTATGGCCAAGCTTTGCCCACTATTTTATGGGATTGATGCGGACGAAGGGATTCCCGCGTAAGACATGTTCCGAAAAGGTACTTCCCTGCAAACGCCTTCGCGGTTGCTCGGTATTATAAGCAGATTTTTGGGGTGCAGGCAGTGGGCTCCGCCGACCGAAGCAGAAGGACCTCATCGGCGCCAGCTTTAGTTAAGGGCTATATAATCCGTTTAGTACGTAAAGTATCAATTAACTATGTCGGGCGGCGGCCTGTCTTTGGGCGTCCGATGTTCTTCCCCGAATTCCGGCCTCCCCACCACCAGAACCGGGGGAAGCGCGAGCGTGCTTAGTTTTCCAAGCAGGGGGTAGGATCGGTCTCCAAAGCTTCCATCTAAACCCCATAACTCTCGTAACTTCCCGGTAGGTTGAGAGGCAGGTACGCTATCTGCGCGTCGTGCAAGGTGGGACCGTCCCTTCAAGAAAAGGGCTCATGACCCAGGTACGTGGGAACCCTTCGCAAAATACCATTCCGGTAACCAACGGTAAAAGAAGCGTTACTTTTTCGGAATATTAGATTTCGCGAATCTTGACGGCGGAAGGGTCAACGCCGATAGTAGCTCACGGGGTCAAAATCCTAGCCTAGGTCGAAACTGCGAAGTCGAGTGCTCTCAAACGGCTCTGCGAGCTCAACTCCTGCTCTTTCGCCTGAATGTAAGCCCGCCGACCCCAAGTCGCTTGGGGCAAAGCGACACAGCGAGGTGGGCCCATGAGGGCCGAATCCTCAATCGAAAAGGTAGTCCGCGAGAAGCTCGTGCAGATCCTCTATCTCAAAGAGAGTTCGGCAGACGTGAAGCTATGCCTGCGAGCGCTGGTGAACGCAAATCCGGAGTTCCACTTCGATCCGGTGTCTACCCTTCCTGAGTTCGGCGGAAAGTGATGCTCTCGGCTTGAGGCAAACATCATGGGAAAGTCTCTGAGATGCTTGACGGGGCGATTGTCCGCACAGATGGCGGAGCCGCAGGGGAGTTCGCTAGTCCGTTACTCTCGTGGTGACCCGACGTGAGAATGACATTTAACGGCAAGCTTGTTCTGGGCGTCGGGGCGGCGTTGGTCATTTTCCTCGGCGTCGGTTTCTTCTCCTACCGCAGAATGCTTGAAGCAGATGATGGGCAACGATGGGTGATGCATACCCATCTTGTCTTAGAGAAGCTTGACACGGTTCTGACGGATTTGATCGACAGCGAGACGGGGCAGCGAGGCTACATCCTCACGGGAGACGAATCGTACCTTCCGCCGTATGACTCTGCACTGCGCCGCGTCCATGAAGACGTGGAGCAGGTCCGCGAACTGACCAGAGATAATCCAAGCCAGCAGCGTTCGCTGGGCCGACTCGACAGCCAGATCGCAGACAAACTGGCCGACCTTCAGGACGCCATCAACGTCCGTAGGCAGCAGGGATTGGCCTTGGCAGTGGCATCGGTGCAGGGCGGCGCCGGGAAACGATCCATGGATGAGATTCGAGCAACCGTCGGGGAGATGAAACAGGAAGAACAACGGCTGCTCGAACAACGGACGGCAGCGGAAGATGCCAGTTCCAGGAAAATGAAAACCATCATGATTTTGGGGAATTTCCTCGCAATTCTTTTCCTTGCGGCTGCAGGACTTGTTACCCACCGTGAAATGGCGAAACGCATGTCGGCCGAGTATACGTTGCGGCAGAGCGAGCAGAGCCTGCGGCTGTTGGTCGAAGATATAAAAGACTATGCGATCTTGCGCTTGGATCCGCAGGGGCGGGTGGCGAGTTGGAACGCCGGGGCCCAGCGCATCAAGGGCTATCGGACTGAGGAGATCATTGGCCAGCATTTCTCCCAGTTCTATCCTCCTGAGGACGTAAAGCGAGGCAAACCCGCATACGAACTAAAAATCGCAGCGGAGCAAGGACGGTTTGAGGACGAAGGCTGGCGCGTACGCAAAGACGGGTCGCGGTTCTGGGGCAATGTGATGATTACAGGCTTGCGGGACGCCTCCGGGAAGCTGGTGGGGTTCTCGAAGGTCACCCGGGATATCACCGCACGCAAGCAGGCTGAGGAGGCACTGCGGGAGAGCAAAGAGCGGTTCCGGCTGCTTTTCGAAAGCAATCCACATCCGGTGTGGGTCTACGATCTGAAAACTTTGGCTATCCTCGACGTGAATCATTCCGCGATCCGGAATTATGGCTACTCGCGTGAAGAGTTCCTCCTGCTGACGATCAAGGACCTTCGACCACCGGAGGACATCCCCGCGGTATTAGATAGCGCCGCGAAGACGGCGGCGGCGAGCACCGAAACCTCCAGCATCTGGAGGCATCGCAAGAAAGACGGGACCTTAATTGATGTTGAGGTTACCTCGCATCCGCTCGTTTATAACGGCAGGGATGCGCGCCTGGTGGTTGCTACGGACATCACTGAGCGGAAGCGGGCGGAGAAGGCGCTCAAGGACAGCGAGACAAGACTCAAGCTCGCGCTGGACTCGGCGCAAATGGGCGCCTGGGACCTGGACATTGTAAACGACAGAGCGGTGCGGTCGCTTCGACACGACCAGATCTTTGGCTACTCTTCGCTGCTGCCCAAATGGGGCGCCGAAATCTTCATGGGCCACGTCGTGCCCGAGGACCGCGAACTTGTGAAATCGAGGTTTGCCGATGCATTCCGAACGGGCCAATTCAGCATGGAGTGTCGGATCAAGTGGCCTGACCAATCGATTCACTGGATCGCGGCGCACGGTCATGTGTATCGGGACGACCGGGGCGAACCCGTGAGGATGATGGGCGTGGTAGCGGATGCGACAGCGCGCAAACAGTCCGAGCTGAAGTTTCGAGGGCTGCTGGAGTCGGCTCCCGACGCGATGGTGATCGTGGGCCAGCAGGGTCGCATTCAATTGGTCAACGCCCAGGCGGAGAGATTGTTCGGCTACACAAGGGAGGAACTGCTCGGGCAGCCCGTTGAAACTCTGGTGCCCGAGCGGTTTCGAGGAGCGCATCCGGGGCACCGCACAGGCTATTTTTCTGATCCTCGCACGAGACCGATGGGGGCAGGGCTGGAGCTTTACGGACGTCGAAAGGATGGAAGTGAGTTTCCGGTGGAGATCAGTCTGAGCCCGCTGGAGACTGAAGAAGGCGCGTTGGTCTCGAGCGCCATTCGGGATATCAGCGCTCGTAAACAGGTGGAGGCAAACCAGCGGGCCAGCGAGGAGAAGTTTCGGGCCGTAGCTGAGAACGCGAACGATGCTATCGTAAGCGCGGACAGCGATGGGAAAATCATCTACTTCAATCCGGCCGCCGAGCGTGTGTTTGGATACTCCGCCGCGGACATTTCGGGCCAGCCTCTTACGCTGCTCATGCCCGATCGGTTTCGCGACGCCCACCGCCAGGGGTTCCACCGTTTTCTTTCCACGGGCGAGGCCCACGTGATCGGGAAGACGGTGGAGCTAGCCGGAAAAAGGAAAGATGGAACTGAATTCCCCCTGGAGTTATCGCTGACTACCTGGAGAGCTACTGAGGGAACCTTTTTTACGGCGATGATACGGGATATCACCGACCGTAAGCGGGCCGAAGAGGCAATTGCCATGCAGACGGCGGAACTATCCCGCTCCAACGCGGAACTGGCCGTCATCAATCGAGAGCTGGAAACCTTTACTTACTCGGTTTCTCACGATCTGCGTGCTCCGCTTCGACATATCGACGGCTTTTCCAAGATTCTGCTGGAAGATTTCGCGGCACAACTCGACACCGAGGGGCAGCGATACCTGGTGCGCGTTCGCGAGTCTACCCAGCGCATGGGACAGCTAGTCGACGACCTATTGATGCTCGCGCGACTGGGTCGCCACGAGGTAAAGCCGCAAATCGCCGGCTTCAATAAACTGGTTGAAGAAGTCGTGGCAGAGCTACAGACGGAGATAGGCGATCGAAGCATTGATTGGCAGGTCGGGCGCTTGCCGTTCGTTGAGTGCGACCCGGGGTTGATGAAGCAGGTCTTTGCCAATCTTCTCTCGAACGCGGTCAAGTACACGCGGCCACGGGAGCGCGCAGTGATCGAGGTCGGGCAGACGACGATCGATGGGCGGAGTGTGATCTTCGTCCGCGACAATGGCGTGGGTTTCAACATGAAGTATTCCGACAAGCTTTTTGGCGTGTTCCAGCGGCTCCATCGCCAGGAGGATTTCGAAGGCACGGGCGTAGGCCTGGCGACAGTCCAGCGCATCATCCACAAGCACGGCGGTCGAATCTGGGCCGAAGCGCAGACCGACCAGGGCGCGACATTTTATTTCACGCTCGGGACCACAGAAGGATTAGAGACCGATCCCAACGGTGAGAAGCGAGGAGTGGAATGGACTCAGACAGCGAAATAGAGATTCTTTTGGTCGAAGATAACCCAGCGGACGTGGAACTTGCTCTGCATGCGCTCAGAAAGAACAAGCTTGCCAACCGCGTGCACGTGGCGCGCGACGGCGAGGAGGCGGTCGAATTCGTCTTTTGCCACGGCGTTTACAGCAGCCGAAGAATCGACCGGCCACCAAAACTGATCCTGCTGGATTTGAAGCTGCCCAAGGTGGACGGGCTGGAAGTGCTGCGCCAACTCAAGAATGACTCGCGGACCAAGAGCATCCCGGTGGTGGTGCTGACTTCGTCAAAGGAAGAAACAGACCTGGTGCAAAGCTACCGATTAGGAGTCAATAGCTACATCCAGAAACCGGTGGACTTCGACCAGTTTCGAGACACAGTGAAACAATTGGGGCTTTATTGGCTGGTGGTGAACCAGTCTCCGCCCCAGAGCGTATTTTCGAGCGACCAGTGAAATCCGCCCCGATCTCCGAGCTCACTGCAAAACGGCCTGGAGCCAAGCGCCGGCCTCTTCAAGCGCTGGTTATCGAGGATAACCGGTCGGATGTCGAATTGTCCTTGCACCATTTGAAGCAGGCTGGGTTCGACGTCAGCGCGGACGTCGTACAGACCCCGAGCGAGGTTGCGGAGCGTCTTCGTTCCAAAGCCTATGACGTGGTGTTGGCTGATTACCGGATGCCGGGCTGGACAGGGATGGACGCTCTCGAACTGATTAAGCAAGAGAGAAAGGGCATGCCGTTTATCCTTGTCAGTGGGACGCTGGGCGAAGAAACAGCGGTTGAGTGCATCAAGCGCGGGGCGACGGATTACGTCTTGAAGGAGCGGCTTGAGCGCCTGCCGTTTGCCGTCACTCGCGCGCTCGAGGAAGTGCGCCTGCGCGAAGACCGGAAAAAGGCCGAGGAGGCCCTGCAACAAAGCGAAAAGCTGCTCCGTCTCTTGCTCGATTCCACGGCCGAAGGGATTTTCGGCGCGGACGCGAACGGTCGGTGCATTTTTTGCAATCGCGCCGCCCTCGACTTCCTCGGATATGGTGGTTCCGAGGCCCTGCTGGGGAAGGACCTCCATGAGGTCTGCCACCATACCCGGCCCGACGGGAGACCTTATCCTCACGAGGAATGCCCAATCTACCAGTCATTGCGGCAGGGGACAGGTGTTCACGCTGATGACGAGGTTTTTTGGCGAGCGGATGGAACGAGCTTCGCGGTCGAATATTGGTCATTCCCGATACGGGATCGCGGAGAGAACATCGGTGCAGTGGTCACCTTCGTGGATATCACCGAGCGCAAACAGACGGAGGAACGGATCTGCCGCCTAGCTCAAGCGGTAGAGAACAGCGCTGAGCTGATCGCCATGGGTGACTCCGAGGGACGTTTCACTTTCGCAAATCAAACCTTCCTGCGGACACTTGGTTTTTCCGATGACGAAATAATGGGAAAGCCTTTGAGGAGTACGGTCTTGTCGCCGAATGATCGTCCGGGCCTTGATGAAGAAATCAGACTCGGAGTATTGGAACAGGGCTCCTGGAGGGGTGAGTGCCTTCACCGTCGCAAAGACGGCACCGATTTTCCGGTGTACCTGAGTGTAGGACAGGTCAAGGACCGCAAAGGCTGTGTCATCGGAAGCCTAGGAATTGCGCAAGATATCACCGAGCGCAAGCAGGCTGAAGAGAGATTCTACAAGGCGTTCAACGCGAACCCGGAACCCATTACGATCGCCACCCTGTCGGAAGGCCGCTACGTCGATGTGAACGAGAGTTTTCTTCGTGTTACCGGGTATCAGCGCGAAGAGGTTATCGGCCGAACATCGCAAGAGCTGAAATTCTGGGAGCGACCCGAAGATCGCGAGAGACTTGTCGAGACGCTCAGGCAACAGGGCTCAGTTCGCGACATGGAAATCACTTTTTTTACAAAGTCCGGTGAACGGCGCACAGGACTGGATTCGGCCGCGGTGATTGAGATTGCCGGACAGCGATGCATAATCGCGTTTCTTCAAGATATCACCGAACGCAAACGTCTCGAGGAGCAGTTCCGGGCGTCGCAGAAGATGGAAGCGGTGGGGCGCTTGGCGGGCGGGATTGCTCACGACTTTAACAACCTCTTGGGAGTCATTATCGGTTACAGCGATCTTCTTCTGGATCGCGTTCCGTCAGACGAACCACAACATCAGCAGCTCCAGGAGATCAAGAAAGCAGGGGGCCGGGCCGCCTCCCTGACCCGGCAACTACTCGCTTTCAGTCGTAAACAGGTGTTCCAGCCAAAGGTCATCGATCTCAATGCATTGGTGGCCGATCTGAGCAAGATGCTCCACCGGCTGATTGGGGAGCATATCGAATTGGCCACGACGCTGAAGCCGGGGCTGGGGCAGGTGAAGGCGGACCCAGGACAGCTCGAACAGGTAATCGTGAACCTGGTTGTCAACGCACGCGACGCGATGCCTGAGGGTGGCGAGCTCACCATCACGACGGCAAACGCCACACTGGACCAGGCCTATGGCCATTCCCATGGGGCTTCGATCCAACCCGGCCGCTACGTGGTGCTGTCAGTCGCCGACACCGGGATCGGCATGGACGCGCAGACGCAGGCCCACATCTTCGAGCCCTTCTTCACAACGAAAGAGCAGGGCAAGGGCACAGGCCTTGGTTTGGCCACGGTCTACGGCGTGGTGAAACAAAGCGGCGCCCACATCTGGGTCTACAGTGAGGTGGGTAAGGGCACGACCTTCAAAATATACCTGCCCAGGGTCGACGAGCCCGTCGAGCATTTGAGCGCGGAACAGGGCAAAACCGAACTCCTGCAAGGGTCGGAAACGATTTTGCTGGCGGAAGACGCTGAGTCCCTGCGGAAGCTGACTTGCACGTTCTTGCAGAACAACGGCTACACTGTTCTGCCGGCGACAAATGCTGCTGAGGCCATCGAGATGGCTGCTGGCACGCATGACGGGCCAATCGACTTGTTACTGACCGATGTGGTGATGCCGGGGATGAGTGGGCGCGAATTAGCCGATCGCTTAGCGGTCACGCGCCCTGAAATGAAAGTGCTATATATGTCGGGCTACACCGACGACGCCATTGTTCATCGCGGAGTCCTGGAACCAGGGACTCTCTTCATTGAGAAACCGTTTTCTCAGGAAGCACTGCTGCGCAAGGTGCGCGAAGCACTCGATCAGGCGGTGAAGCGATGACTCGGATCTTGCTGGAATTTTCGTTATTCCGGGTCTGGGCAGAGGTCAGCGTGGCTTCGCTAGAGCCACCGATGAGTAGCGAAGTTCTATGATTTGTATGTAACGGTCTGCTGGGGAGGCGAGATTGCCGCAGCGTGCTCTGGTCGTGGACGATGATTTGCCGACGTGCAAGCTGATTCAGGCTATCCTGAATTCGGCAGACATCGAGGCGATGATTTTGACCGAAAGCGCCCACGCCGCTGAGCTCCTGCGGAAGCAGAAATTTGATGCAATCTTTCTGGACGTGAACATGCCTGCGCCGGATGGGATCGAGCTCGCGCGCCAGATACGCGGCGGAGGTTATAACCAGAAAACACCGGTCATCATGATCACGGGCGAGGAGGACCCGGCAGTGCTTAGTCGCGGATTTCAGGCCGGCGTCAATTTCTTCCTGTTCAAGCCAATCAACAAAGAACGGCTGCTAAATTTGTCGCGCGTCACTCAGAACGCCGTCGAGCGTGAAAGGCGCCACTTCCAGCGCGTGGTGGTCCGCCGCAAGGTTCAGATCCGGCTCGACCAGGATACTCTTGAGGGAGAAACGATCGACGTCAGCTTGAACGGCGTGCTTGTCCAAGCCTCTCGAACCCTTCCGGCCGGCTCGCGGGTACAGATCCACCTCGATCTGTCACCGGGCAAGCAGCCGCTCACTGCCGATGCGATCGTTGCCCGCGTCGTGGGCTTCACCCGCATGGGGATTCACCTCGATCGCATCGGGACCAGGGAACGCCAGCGGCTGCAAGAGTTTCTGCTGCCCCTGATTTTGGTTTCAAGCACCCCGCAGACATAGCCTGCCGGGAAATTGAGACGAAGACAACGTTCGCAAAAGTCGTTAAGGATTACCGCGCCTGCAAACCCCAGGCATTGCTGATCGCATTGACTACTCCAAGGGTTGAATGCGGACCAGGTATCCGGAATAGTCGGCATACCACACCGTGACCGGATGCGTGGAACTGTCGATCCAAGTCCTTCGATCGTACGACAAAGGCTCCGGCATCTCATACACGGTCCACTTCTCCGTCCGGGGATCGAGTCTGACGACTTGTCGCCCGTGCAACACCCCGGCCCACACCTCTCCATTCTTGTCCGGCATGGCTTCGTAGAAATCAGTAAGAGGGCTTGGAGCAGTCGGAGGCACATGTTCCACAATGCGGCCCGTCTTGCCATTTACCTCTACCAGAGCGCCGTCACCACCACCGAACCAAGCGTTGTCGTACGGGTCAAATCCGCCTCTCTTCGGCGTTGCCGCGTGAGCGCCAGTGTTTAGGTTCAGCCATTTTCCCGTCCGAATATCCAGCCGCTCTCCCGTATTCCCCCACGCGGGCATCCCACCGCCGCCATAGAAGTTCCCATCAGCGGAGATCAAGTTGTCATAGCTGACGCTAACCTGAAGAGGGTATTCCTGCAGGATCTTGCCTGTTTGAGGATCATGCTTTCGCACGTGAAAATCCCGGCTGTCCCATATGAACCCATCGGGTGCCAGACCGAAATTACCGAACCCGGGGGCGTTGAGCGGAACGGGCGACTCGATGCGCACCTGCGTAATCTTTCCCGTTTGCGGATCGAGCCTGTTCAGTTGATGCGCCCAGTTTTCCGACAGCCAAACAATGCCGTTCTTGTCCACGTGGACGTCGTGCGTCCCCGGCATGGCATCCGGTGTTAAAGGAAGCTCGTAGTCCGTCACGATTCCCGTGCGGGGATCTAATTTGCCAACGTATCGGGTTTTGTGACTCGTCAACCAAATGTTGCCCTGCGAATCTCCTGTAGCATCATGAAGAGCAAGCAACGCTTGAGGCAGCTCGTATTCGGTCACGATAACCCGGGTGGATGCTCCTCGCGGGCGGGGGAATGCGCGAAGTGGCGCATCCTGCGCGTCCGGACCTCGCACTCTTGCCAGCCAGCTCACGATCGTGTTGAATTCCTCGTCGGACGCTGCGTCAACACGCGAAACTGTATTCCCTTTACTGCTCGTCTCCGACGACCCGACAACGCGAACTACCAGGGAAGTGCCGGAAAAATGCGTCATCCGGTCGACGATGGCGTTCCAACTGCGCTCGTCTAAGTGGTTCCTGAAAACCTGGTGCCAGCCATGACAGGCAGAACAATCCTTCTGAAATGTTGCTTTTTCTTGGACGGTACCCGGCAGATTCCACATCAACTCCGCACCGCTGAGCTGGGATTCAATCTCAGGTGTCGGAGGCAGGGCGTCCGATTTGGAAACCCTCTCCAACACGATATCGTCCAGCTTGGCAGCTCCATCGATTTCCACGGAATCTCGACGATAAGGCTTGAATTCGAGCGGTGTTGGAATGCGCAACGTGTACGCGCCGGCTTGCATTTCGGGAAATTCGTATCTCCCTTCCTCATTCGTATAGACGGTGGTTCTGACGCCGTTCGGGGCCACTAGTTGCACTCCAATGCCCTCCGGCGAATCGCCACTGGCCACCCGCACGACACCCCTGGCACCTCCCGAGAGGCCGCTCTGAACAGGCCACTTGTGTTCCTCCGCGCGGTACCAGGGATTAGCCGGCGGATTTTCGCCTTCGACGCAACATTTTCCTTCCCGGAAGTAGGCCCGCAAATCCGCTATCTCGGAATCGGACAAAGTAGTGCCAAACGCGGGCATCCCAGGACCACCCTCTTTGATTGCTTGAGTCACAGTCGTATCGTTCACAGGCGCGCCCAAAAGCAGCTTCTCGCGTTGATAGAGATCCTTGAGGTAGGGCCCGCCTTTGGCATATTTGTTATGGCACATCCAGCATTTATAGAAATAGATGATCTCCCCTCGCGCCGCTCCGCTGTCAGCCACAAGCTTGTAGGTGTCAAGACGGATGGAGCGCTGGAGATCGTCGGTGGCCATGTCTTTGCTCGGTGTCCCCATCGAGTGCTGCGGCGTGGCGTGGGCCGTAGCGGGCCGGCTGATGGATCCCGCTAGGGCTAAAGCCATTCCAACACTGAGCGCAACTAGAATTGGGAGTAGTCTCTGGCTTTGTTTTGACATGTGATCACCTGTTCAAATTTCGCGCGCGCTTCTTTTCCGGCGCCCTCACACCTTGGCACAGCCGACCTAGGGAAGTTGGGAGGGAACTTGTGCATTCGCCCCCTCGCGTGATTCAAATTCTATTCATTCCCGTTAGAAGATCAGTTTCAGCCCGAACTGGATTTCCCTGCTACTCGTGGACGTCGAAGCAATCGTGCCCGCGCCATTAACCGTCGATCCGTCTGCGGCGAAGAGCATGCTGTTTTCGATGGGGGAGTTAAAGTTAGAATGATTGAAGACATTGAAAAACTCCGCCCGGAACTGCAGGCTCAACCTCTCCCTGATTTTATTATCCTTTAGCACGGAAAAATCGAAGTCAACCAAGCCGGGCCCGTTGATTTCGTTGCGACCCCCATTGCCGAGGAGGTTCGAGCAGGTGCCCGGCAGCACTGGATTCCCCGCACCACCTGGCTGGAACGGCACGCATTGCGCCGCGATGGCAGGCGTGGCCACCGGAAGCGCGAAGCACTGGAGTTTGATGTAATTCACGTTGCCAGGATTGACCAGCGACCCGCACCCCGATCCTCCGACACGATCCGGAGCTGCAAACGCAGACGTATCCTTTAAGCCGAGCGGATCGCCGCCGATCAGGGGAGTAAATGGCAGCCCGCTCCTGACTTCTAAAATGCCCCCCAACTGCCACCCGCGAGCCGCCCATGCTGCGGGACCTTGGAACGAGCTCGGTGCCGAGATATTCCAGAGGTAATTGACCGTCAAATTCTTGCCAACATTGAAGTCGGCCACCGCGCGTCGGTACCTTGGGAGAAAATAGAAGATACTGGCGATGGAATTTAGAAACGAGTCGCTGGCAATGGCCCCGTCTCCTCCATCGATTGCTTTGCTCCATGTAAAGCTGCCTTGAACCTCAAAGCCATGGCTCATCCTCTTTTCGACTTGCACTTCGAGGGCGTGAAAGTATGAATCGTTATTCCATTGCAAGCTATCCATCTGACCGATACCGGGGCTTAGCTGCGTCCCAGTGCCTGGCGTCGGCCAGAGGTAGCCCGCAGAAGTCAAAGTTGGTTGGGTGGTATTGATATCGTCCGCGCGGTATTCCATGTGGACGCCGCGAGAGCCCACGTAAGCGACCATCGCTGTCAAATTGGGCAGAAGCTCACGCTGCACGTTCAGGTTCCACTGCATGACGTAATTGCGTTTCGGATTGGGCTGGATGAAAGGGACCCGAAAGCCGACACCAGCGGCAGCATTGACGCCGACCTGGTTAAATGCCCCGATTGGGAAAGTCCCCGGCTGTAGATTGTTTGCTGCCCCGTTCTCCGTGAAGGGAGCAGCGTTGGTTGCAAACTGTCCGAGTTGATAGTTTAGGGGAAGGACATCAAAGATACCGAAGCCGCCGCGGACCGAGGTCTTGCCGTCCCGGAACGGGTCCCAGGCGAAACCTATTCGCGGCTCGAAATTCCGCAGGGTCGGATTTTGAAAAATGGAGTTGCCAATAACCGCTGTCTTTATGCTCTGATTAAACGGGCTGCGCAGTGCCGACAAGTGGCCCTGACGCTCGGAAGGCACCGTTGACATTTCGTAGCGCAATCCCAAGTTGACTGTGAGGTTGGGGCGCAAGCGTATGTCATCCTGAACGTAGCCACCGAAGATGCTCGCCCGAAACCCGAAATGAATAAATGGCGAGGTTGCCAAGGGGGCAAAAAGAATAGTCGGCTGGTTGGTCAGGAAAGCTGGCAACGAGTTAAAAGGGAATTCGCCGGCAGGCGCAGGGTTAAACGCATTGGTTTGAATTCGCTCCACCGCAAAGCCGACTTTCAAGCTGTGAATCCCTTTCGTAAGAAAGACATCGTCATATCCTTGAAATGAGTTTTGAAAAAAGTTAACGTGCTCGATTTGGTTCAAGCCGGGCTGGGCGGACACTAATCCCGGCACGTCGATTTGTGGGTTGTCAGCCCCGGCGCTTTCACCTAAGGCGGGGTTTGCTGATTGTGGATTAATGGCCTTCAGGCCTTGGGTAGTATGGACAGACCGGTTAAAGCCAAATCGCGCGGAATTGATGAGTTGCGGGTTGAAGAGGTGGGTCTCTTCGATCGCGACAAACGCTCGGCCCGTTGTATTTCCGACGAGCGACTCGTTCGCCGGATCGGGCTGGGAAGCGGTCGCTGAGTCATATTGGTAGCTGCTGAAGAGACTATCCTTACCCGAGAATCTGTGGTCGAGCCGCGCGGTCCCGAAGTTCTCCGACGTGATGTGAATACCGTCAAACGCGTAAATCCCCGTGTCTCCATTACCCACCACTCCTTGGTTGGGGAGCGCCCAAAGCCCGAGGAACGGTAAGACCGTCTTGTCTATTCCAGTCGCCTTGTCCGGGCTGAAGGAGCCGGTAACCCGCTGTGTCGAGCAACCGTTGGGGGGCAGTTGTGCGGGCGTTTGTGGGATCGAGCAAAGTATCCCGTTTCGGACCGCTTGCGAAGGGACGAAGACCTGCGTAGTGATGCCCTGGTTCTGACGGAGTCCTTCGTAGTCGGCAAAGAAGAACGTGCGGTCCTTCCACACTGGTCCTCCTAAGGAGGCTCCGAATTGGTTCCGCCGGAATGCCGGGATCTTCGCGGGATCAAAGAAATTTCGAGCGTCGAGCGCGCTGTTGCGCAGGAACTCATACGCATTGCCGTGGAACTGATTCGTCCCGGACTTTGTAAGAGCGTTGATAACGCCACCCGAGGTCCGCCCATACTCTCCCGAATAGTTGCTCGTCAAAACGGAAAACTCCTGAACCGCATCGACTCCCAGAGTAGAACCCTCCACGCTGCCGGGACCGCCGTTGGTGTAGTCATTCACGTTGACGCCGTCGATGCGGTAATTGTTCTGTGTGGGGCGAGAACCCGAGACGGACATTTGCAGTCCGTAGCCGCGGCGGGCTCGGTCTTTGCTACCCGTATTCGCTTGGATCGACCCGATAGAATCTACTCCCGGTTGGAGAGTCGCGAGTTGGGTCCAGTCCCGCCCGTTCAAGGGCAACTGGACGACGGCGGCCTGGCTGACAACGCCACTGATGTCTGACGTGGCTAATTGGACGGCTGGCGCCTCGCCGGTCACCTGAACTTTTTGAGCCACCTCCCCGACCTTCATGGTGATATTCAACACTTGCTGAGCGCCGACGGTGAGGGTGATGCCGGTCCGCACCTCGGTCGAGAACCCCGAAACCGTGATGGTAACCTCATAGCTGCCCGGCAACAGATTGGGCGCCGAGTAAAGGCCGGAGTCATTCGTCTCCACTTGGCGAGCCACTCCAGTCGCAACATTCTTGACCGAGACAGCAGCATTCGGAATGGATGAGCCCGAGACATCCGTAATGGCGCCGGAAAGCGTTGCGCCTGCCACCTGCCCATCGACAGGAACGGAAAACAAAACGCGAAGGAACAGCACCGTCAGTATGGTAACGCCGAGAATGAAGACCTTTGAGTGGGCCCGAGTAACCATGACTTACCTCCTTGAGGTTCTTCGGTAATTGGACTCGGAAAGTAGATCTCCCTCCTGCGCCAACACCGGTCCATGTTGTTCTTTAGAAATGAGGGGAATATTTGCGGTTCTAAATATATCCTAAAAAGGACGGAGCACAACACAAAACGCCTGACCGGGCGCTCTCGATGAGCCCGCCGTCAGGGACACTCACGGTGAATTGTTGAGGGGGGTGGATTAAACCTCGGCCGTATCGTGCACCAACGCGGTCCGGCGGACGCGCCACTCAATCACTGGGACTCTGACTCTGCATAGACCCGCCGAACGGCATTCGGGAGGACGTTGAGATTCGTCCAATCGGGATACTTCGTTTTAAATTCTGCCGTCAGCAGTTGCCCAGCTTCTTCGACGGATGTCCCCTGCCGCTTGAGCTCCAGTGCACGCCGCTGCAGATCCATGAGGAACGCTCGCTCCTGCGCGATAAGAGAACCATCGCCCAGCGGGCCATGATCGGGCACTACAAAGCGCGGCTTGAGGGGCTCGAGCTTGTCCAGGATGGCAAGCCAGCCTTTCGCGCTCGCATCCTCATTGGGCATACTGGGAACCAGCTTATTTTCTACGATGTCGCCGGGAAGCAGGACGCTATCTTCCTCCACAAAAATCAGCTCGTCTCCTTTGGTGTGTGCCGCTCCCAACCAGAAAAGGCGGGCGGTGAGTCCGCCGAGATCGAGTTTCACCTCGCGGTCAAAGAGGATGTCCGGCGTTCGAAGCTTCACATCCTGGAGCAGCTCTTTGTTTAGCGCTGACCTGCTCCTGAACAGCTCGATGAATTCGGATCCCCGCTTCTCCAGTTCTTCCTGCTGAACCGCGGGTCGAATCAGCACCGTCTGGGCCGGAAACGCCTGTTCGCCTGCAGCGTGCTCGGGATGGAAATGCGTTGTCGTGAGGTACAGCTTAGGGCTCTTGGCGAGCTTTTCCGTTTCACGTACGACGGTGGCTCCGTTTCGGGCGCCTAGTCCCGTGTCGACCACGAGCGTCGCGCGGTTTCCGACGACGATGCCAATGTTGGGAAAACCCATGATCGCGTACACATGCTCGGACACGCGTGTCACAGCATTCTCAGGCAGAAGCGGATTCGGAGCGGGCGGCGGGTTTTGGGCCACGGCGATCGCTGATGCCCAAAGCGCTCCCACGACAAAGAGCGCGAACGCGGCGGATACCCGCAGCCGCCTTGCCGGTAGCGACATCGTCTGTCTCCTTCCTAGGTGGTCACCGCCAGAAAAGCGAGAGTGTACTACAACAGGGGACCGGATCATTCACAATGGCGATACGGTCGAACTTGGCGAGACCAAACTGGTGGCGCCTCTCGGGACCATATCTTCAACCACCGACCTTTCAGGATCAATGAGAAAAGCCCAGATGACGGCGCCGGTGAGCAGGACACCCGCAGAAATGAAGAAGGGAGCAATCCAGAAACCCTTCTGAACGAGAAATCCAAAAATAATTGGTGACAGCGAGGCGGCCAAACTGCCCGCCATGTTCATTACGCCCGACACTGTGCCGCTATATTCACCGCCCACGTCCATGGGAACAGCCCAGGCGGGGCTGATAACCAGTTCCAAAAAGAACAGCGATCCGGTCAAACAAAGGATCGCCGTCCCCGCGTGGAGCGTCGTCGCTGCCGGTATCAAGCAAGCCGCAGAAACTAGCATGGCGGGCGCGGCGACAATGCGGCGAGCAAACTTGAGCTTGCCCGTCTTTCTGTACACAGTGTCAGTCAAAGCTCCTCCCAGTAGATCTCCGACCATGCCCGCCAGGAGAGGGAGGGAGGCAAGCGTACCCACGGCCGTTAGTGACAGGTGGCGATATTCAATAAGGTAGGTGGGAAACCACGTCATGAAGAAGTACGTGCCGTAGTAGAACGCGCAATACCCGGCCGCGATGTACCACATGTTGCTCGAGCGAAAGATGATTTTCCACGGCACTGCAGGCCGTCTATCCAGATCAATCGCTGGTTTGATCGTGCCGTCCGGGTTGCAGCCACGGATGCGGGCTAACTCAGACCGATTCACCTTGGAATGTTCTTCCGGAAGGTTGCGGTAGAAGAGGTAGAAAGCTAACGACCAGAGCGCGCCCGCCGATCCGAAAAGATAGAAAATCCAACGCCAGCCGAATGCGACCATAATGCTCACTGCAACGAACGGCACGATCGCAACCGCAAATCGGCTGAAACTGTGCGTGACACCATGCACGATGCCCCGTTCCGCCTTGGGAAACCAGAGCTGCATGCCTCGGGTGGCTGTGGGGAACGCCCCAGCTTCGGCCAATCCAAAAACAAAACGTATGGCAATGAGGGAAGCTAGACCGGTGGCGATCGCGGTCATCGCAGTCATCACCGACCAGAAGGGAACGATAATCAGAAGTACCAATCTCGGTCCGAAGCGGTCCGCGAGCCACCCCTCGGGAATCTGTCCGATCGAATAAGCCCATAAAAAAGCGCTGAATATAATGCCCATCGCGGCCTTGCTAAGTCCAAATTCCTTTGACATTGCTGGGGCGGCTATCGAGATGCCGGTGCGGTCCATGTAAGTGATCATGTACATCAGGCTGATCAGTAGCAGGATCACCCAACGGGTCTTAGTCGGTTTGGGCGTTGCATTCTCCGAAGAGGCGTTACATTCCGGGACGCGCGTGCGATTGGCAGCCAACATTAGTCTTTGTTATCGCCGACAGTCGGACGAAAGATCGGAATCGCTCTCACGTCGTGAAAGGCGTTGCCCCACTTCACCAGCGTCATTCGGGGGCAAGCGTGGTGGGCTCATGAATCGTTCTGGCGCGGCCAGCGGTGGCATTTTTGATCGAGTCAGCCTGCCGTGGCGCTCGCCGATCGGAAGGGGGCCCCGGTGGCGGGATTTCGATCGGACGTCCCTCTTCCGCCGACTTATCTGCGGCCTGATAAACCTGCATTACCATCCTCGCGTGCTCGGCGGTGACCAGTGGCTGGCGGCCCATTACCACGCACTCAAGAAAATGGACTGTTTCTGCTTCCATTGGGCCCGCATACACATGGGCGACCTTCTCGCCGGGCATGGTCGACAGGGGGAATTCGATGCCCCTCTTCATCGTGTTAACGGCGACGTCCCGATGCGTATCATCAACCATAATCGCCCCCTCGGTACCGACCATCTCGATCCAGGTGGATGAGAAATTCGGATAGCCGGGAGGAAGCACCCAACCTGCGCCGACGGTGAACGCCGATCCGTCATCCATCGTGACGACGATCCAAACGCAATCCGGCACGTTATGCGTGGGCTGCATGATTTTGCGCACTTCCTGAGCGTAGACGCGGACAGGTCTTCTCGGTGCAAAACACCAGAGCACAAAATCGATGTCGTGTGTCGCCTCCATCGCGGCGGGCGAGAGCTTGATGCGGCCTCCGATTTTGTTGCCGAGATTGCGGGTGATATGTCTGCTCACCAGCGCGCTGACCGGTTGACCGATGGTGCCGTCGTCGATCGAGCGTTTGACATACGCGAACTTGGGATTGAAGCGCTGTGAATATCCGATCGTAAACAGCAAGCGCTTCGATCGTGCCAGGGCGATCAGTTCATCAGCTTCGAAGAGTTCAAGCGCCATCGGCTTTTCAAGAAGAACGTGCTTGCCGGCCAGTAGGCTCTCCTTCGCTATCGGGTAGTGCGTGGTTTCCGGAGTCGTCGAGATAATAATCGCGTCGATATTCTTGTTTTCGAGCAGAGTCCGGTAATCGGTCGTAGCCGTGGCCGGCTTGGTCTTGTCTGCAATTTCCTTTAGGCGCGCCTGCTTGATTTCGGCCAAGTGCAGTTCGCTCACGTAAGGACTCGCTGAGCAGGTTTCGGCGCGGATGCCTCCACACCAACCCGTCCCGATAATTCCGACATTGATTTTCTTCACGAGTCCTCCACCGAGCGGATTGCCAGGCTGATCCGTTGCAAGTCCGCCCTTCCAACTCCTGTCATTCGAGAATATCATCCAACAGCCTTTCTGTCTCCGTAGCCCCTGCTTTTGAAAGCGCTGTCCCACAGCCGCGCGGGCAGAGGTCCTTGGAAGCGCGAGCTTTCAACTCAGTCGGAGAAAGAGTAACCTAACCGAGGAAGGAGGGTGTATGAAACGCTTCATCAGGAATGTTCTCATCGCCGGCGTCGCGTGCGTTGGCATAGCCGCGCTAACCAGCAAGTGGGCTGCCGCTACCGCCGATGATGCTCCCAATGATGCGATAGTTCAGGCCGATCGCGCCCTGGTCCAGGCCTTCGAAAAGGGCGACCAGTCAGCAGCGAACAAGCTTCTCGACTCGGACTTCGCTTGGATCGACACCGATGGGGTGATGTGGGCCAAGGAGGACGCCTTTCGGGCCGGGCTCAAGCCGCTGGTTCCCAGCGGGAGCGACGTCAAAATCACTGAGCACAAATATGGTAAGGTCGTCTGGATCCAGGAAAATCAGGGCAATAAGTATGCCGCGCACATTTGGGTCCAGCTTCCGGCAGGCTGGCGCCTCCTGCATACGAGCGAGATCGCCATACGTCCGCGGTCGGAAAACCCCGACAGCAGGCCTTTCTTTGCAGTACCCTGCGTAAATCCCTGCAAGGAGATACCCTTCAAACCAATAACGCCAAATGAGCAGGCGGTCCTCGCGGCGTGGCAGGAGCAGGAGAGTGGCGACCCGGAGCTGTGGAGGCGTCATGTAGCCGACGATAACGTGGTCATCAGTTCCTACGGTTCGCTCACCAAAGAGGACCGTTGGAACGTTATCCAGAAGCAAGTTCAATCCCACGGCCCCGAGGTGGGGGTGTCCCCGGTGTTGTGGGCGCGAATGTGGGATTTCGATACGGCTGTCGTGATGATAGCGTGTCAACCCAACTGGGGCGGCAAGGCATATTGGGCGAGCCGCGTGTTCGCAAAAAACAACGATGGCGTCTGGCAGATGACGGAGGTCTACCGCACGACGATTCAGGCTTCGCCGGTCATGACCGCCGTGCAACCGAAATAGGATCAGACGGACTCTTCGGCAATCATTTACGTTTCCCCGATCATCCCTTTCCCTTCAAGTCTTCACCGCTTTGCTCGCCGGCTCTGCGCAGCAAACCCTTTTTGCTGCATGATAGTATGAGTGACGTTGGGGCGTGGTCCAATTGGTAGGACGCTGCACTGTTAATGCAGACGGTGGTGGTTCGAATCCACCCGCCCCAGCCACCTCTCTGTCTTCGCCTCTGGCACGCAACCAGTGAAGGTCAAGACTTCACGGGTCTTCACCTCGGTTTGCGCAATTCACTGACAGTGACCGGAGCAATCTTGTCCGTTCGCCGGCGCACCTCGATAGCGAGTTTATAGCGCCGCTCCAGCGGAAGCATGTTGTAGAGCGCCAGCGAAATCACCGACACGGTGAACTTATCCTCGTCCCACTTTTGGAGATAGATCCTGAAAACACCCGGCGGGTTGTTCGCGCTGATGTGCTCGTACGACTCTCCGAGCACTAAAAACACTGGGAACTCGATCTGAGAATTCTTTGTGACATGGAACTCTTCCCCCACAGCCCGGCACGCGTTCGCATACAGCAGGTTCATCTTCTCTTTCGGCACTTCCAGGTTGTCGGGATTCACCACGGTCACTTGCGCTTGGCTGGGAAGGCTCGCCAAAAGGGCCAGTATGGCCGGCACTAACATGTTTTTCATGAACACTCCTCCTCTCGCCCCAGTCGCAAGAGGCTCGCACCGAGACGCTCCCGGCGCGATCCTGCTCACCCGCACTCAGCCCATTTGCTGACTACTACGAAATTCCTTAGCCAAAGGTTCCGCGGGCGCGAGGCTATCTTGTTTAATCACAAACGTAAGTTGGCATGGAGCCGATGCGGCTGGCTGGCCTGGGACTGGCCCTAGCGGTCAAGCTCGGACGCTGCCTCGCGAAAGGCGGCGGTGTGGCGCGCGATGTCCTCGCGCGTCGTGTCGGGGCACATCAGGGCCATATTGTGAAAGGGAGTAAGCAGGATGCCGCGGTTCAGCGCGTACAGGTGCATGAACCGTTCGAGCTCGAAATCAGCCGCCGCGGCTGCTTCGGCGCCGTTTCGGGGGCGTTGTGGCTGAAACAAGTATTCAGCGCGGCAGCCGAGCCGCGTCACGTGCCAGGGCAGGCCAGCGTCTTGGATCGCGCTCTCGACGCCCTGTGTGAATTCCACTCCCAGGGCAATCATTTCCTCGAAGGCTGCCGGCGTCAGCACATGTTCGAGCGTCGCGCGCATGGCCGCGAGCGCTAGGGCGTTGCCGGCCAGCGTCCCACCGATGCCGCCGGTATCGCAGTCCTCAACTTTCATATGCGCGCTGATTCGTTCGCCAACCTCAGCCGTGAATCCGTACGTCGCTGCCGGGATGCCACTTGCGATGGGCTTGCCGATGACGAGGAAGTCCGGCTGGAGATTGTGCTCGCGGGTATAGCCACCCGGCCCGGCGCAAATCGTGTGGGTCTCATCAATGATCAGCAGTGTGCCGAAGCGGTGCGTGATTTCCCGCAAAGCTTCGTGATAGCCCGGATCGGGATGAACGATTCCCACATTGGTCATCGCCGGTTCCATCAGCACACAGGCGACGTCGCGGGGAGCGACCGCTTCTTCGAGCGCTTTCAAGTCATTGAACTCGATGACCCGCGTCGTAACCGCGGGATCAACCGGTGGGCCGAGATTGCCGCGGCGCGGTCCGGGCACTCCATTTTTGAGTGTGATGAGAGTCTCGTCCACGGTACCGTGATAGCAGTAGTTGAACACCAGAATGCGCGGGCGCTGCGTGATTTCGCGTGCCAGACGGATCGAGAAGCGATTGGCGTCGGTGGCCGTCAGAGCAAATTGCCAGTAAGGCAGGCCGAAACGGCGGGTGAGCTCCTCGCCCACCCAAATGGAATCTTCGGTGGGCAGCATGAAGGTAAGACCCCGATCGAGCTGTTCCTTTATGGTTTCGATGGTGACGCGCGGCGAGTGACCCGTCATCGCTCCGGTGTCGCCGAGACAGAGATCCACATAATCGCGGCCGTCCACGTCGGTGAAGTGCGCTCCTTCGGCGCGTTGAACGAACACGGGGAATGCGCCTGCCCATTTCACCATCCAGTTCATCGGCACTCCGCCAAGCAGCGAAGATTTCGCCCGTTCGAATAGCAGCTTCGATTTAGGATGCTCCTCGATGAAGCGCCGTTCCTCGCGCGCCATCAGCACCTGCAGTCGCGTCCGGTCGATTGTCTTCACCTTGCGAACCCCCTGGGAAGCTTGCATGTTCACCGTTCATTCTTTGGCGACGGGGAGGCCAGCCTCGGTCCAGCCGCGCCATCCGCCGTCCATCGAGATTACGTTGGTGTATCCCATTTTCTGCAGGTTGTCGGCGGCGAGCGCCGATCGGAATCCGCCGCCGCAGTAGAGCACGATCGGCGCATTGTGGTCGGGGACTGTTTTTTCGATGTCGCGCTCGATGATGCCCTTGCTGAGATGAATGGCGCCAGGGATGTGGCCGCGGACCCACTCAGAATCCTCCCGTGTATCCACAAGGATCATCTTTTCGCGGGCATCGAGGCGTTTCTTAACGTCGCGAAAGTCCGCTTCTTTGATGCGCGCCTTGGCGTCATTCACCAGCTTCAGGAAGCCTGTCGCATGCTGCATGTGGAACCCTCCCAAAAACCCTTTATTGCAGAGATCAGCGCCGGAATATCAACCGTCCACATTCTACAACCCCTCTCATAAACGGCGAGCCGTCATCGTACAAGACGCCCGTTTCCCGCAAGAACTTAGGTTTCAGTTTGTGAGCCGGTGGTACTTCTTGAGAATCTCCCGCAATTGATCGTGCGGCAACGCCATCACGGTATGACCGTCGACACCCGTCATCGTTTCTGCTGCGATCATTGCATTGACAACTGCCTCCTCGGTAGCCTGCACCGTGGCCAAGAAAACCGGATTGATCTGGTCGTTGGGCAACATGGTGAGTTGATGAGTACCAGTGGATGAAGCCGCTCCGGCATTGGCGGTGGAGAACGCCACGAAAATGTCTCCGGAGCCATCGCCGGAGTAGCTGCCGTCCCTTCCCAATCCCAACGATACCCGCTTGGCGACGCGTTTTAATTGCGTTGGGATCAAGGGTGCGTCAGTAGCCACAACGACGATGATCGAGCCCACGTCGTCATCCCAGACCTTGGGGCCGGGAATCTCTCGTCCGACCGGCACACCCGCGATGCGCAATTGGTCGCGCTGACCATAATTACACTGCACCAGCACACCCACCGTGTATCCCCCATATTTCGCGTCAAGCACTCGCGATGATGTTCCTATTCCCCCTTTGAATTCGTTGCAGATCATCCCGGTACCACCGCCCACATTGCCTTCCTCAACCGGCCCTCCATGCGCATTATCGAGAGCGTGGAAAGCATCCTCCGGCTTGACGTGGAAGCCGTTCACATCATTCAGGTATCCGTCCCAAGTCTCCGCGACGACCGGCAGGGACCACGAATAACCTTCCTGGTCGGGCCCTCCGTGTTTTAGACGCCAAGCGATGACGGCATCGCGGACGACGCCAACACTGTGTGTGTTTGTGATCATCACCGGGCCTTCCAGGAACCCGGATTCTTCGACCCAGGTTGTACCGGTCATCTCGCCATTGCCGTTCTCAGTGAACCATCCTGCGAAGACAGGATCCTTCGAGTCCTTACCGCGAGGAAGGACGGCGGTGACTCCCGTCCGGACCGGGCCCACTCCTACTTTCAGAGCACCTTCTCCGAAAATGAGTGTTGCATGTCCCACCTCTACGCCTTTCACGTCGGTGATGGCATTCAACGGCCCGGGCGCCCCATCAAAAGGGACGCCCAGGCCGCGCGCTCGCGGTTTAGTCTGAGCCCCGGCGAAAGTAGCGGCGCAGGACGAAAGGATGAGTAAGGTACCGAAGCGCGTACAGCGGGTTCTTTGCATCGGGTCCTCCGGAAAGTTCAAGATTTGTCGTGCGCCCCCCAATCAGCGTCTTCCAGATCGCGCCAGTTGGGACCGGCCTTGACGTCCACGACCAGCGGCACGCGCAGCGGGTAAACGCTTTCCATCACCGGTTTCACGAGCTCGCGCAGGCGTGGAATCTCCTTTTCCGGACCCTCAAAAAGCAATTCGTCGTGGACTTGAAGAATCATTTTCGTCTGAAACTTTTCGGCCTCGAGGCGTCGATCGATTTCGATCATGGCGAGTTTGATGAGGTCGGCGGCGGCGCCCTGGAGCGGCGTGTTCAGCGCAGTGCGCTCGGCGAAGTTGCGTTGGTTTGGCTGCGGTGAATTGATTTCCGCCATTGGCCGGATGCGGCCGAACATCGTCCGCGTGAATCCGGTTTTGCGGACCTCCCCGAGCTGCCGATCGAGGTATTGCTTCACGCCGCGATAGCGCTCGAAATACGCGGCGATGAATCTTGCTGCTTCCTTCTGGTCGATCCCGAGTTGCTGGGCAAGTCCGAAGGCGGATAGACCGTAAATGATGCCGAAATTGATGACCTTTGCGACGCGGCGATGCTCGCCGGTCTGCGCGAAGGGCGCGACGCCGAACACTTCCTGAGCAGTTCGTGAGTGGATGTCTTCGCCACGCCGAAAGGCCTCGACCAGCACCGGGTCCTCGGACGCATGGGCGAGGATGCGCAGCTCGATTTGCGAATAATCGGCGGAAACGAGTTGGTGACCCGGGGCAGCGGCGAATGCGGCTCGAATTTGCCGTCCGATTTCGCTGCGCACCGGTATGTTCTGCAAATTCGGGTTCGATGAGCTCAGGCGTCCGGTCGCGGTCCCGGTTTGGTTGAAGCGTGTGTGCAGGCGTCCCGTCGAGGGCTGTATCAGACGCGGCAGCGCATCGGCATACGTGGACTTTAATTTCGAAGCTTCGCGGTAATCGATTACCAGTCGCGGAAGTTCGTGGAGTAGTGCGAGTTCTTCGAGGACCTCAGCGGCGGTGGAACGAGATTTGGCGCGGCTCCGGCGGGGTGGCTGAAGCTGGAGCTTGTCGAACATGACTTCGGCGAGTTGTTGCGGCGAATTGATGTTGAATTCGTGACCCGCCAGTTCGCAAATCTCCTTCTCAAGTCGTCGAACTTCGCCGTCCATCGTGGAAGAGATGACCGCGAGAGCCTCGCGATCCACATATACGCCTGCACGTTCCATGCGGGCCAGCACCGACGCCAGCGGGAGATCGATTTTTTCATAGAGCTCAGCGAGTCCTTGCTTTTCGACTTCGACGCGAAGGACAGGAGCCAGCCTTAGCAGGAAATCGGCCCGCTCCCCGCGAGCCCCCGAAAGCGCTTGATTCAGATAGCGTAGGACGACTTCAGCGAAGGAGTGATTCGCAGTTGTCGGTCGCAGGAGATACGAATACAGCAGTGTCGCGTGGCGCACGCCTTCGAGCCGCCGCGCATCGTCGGGAGCGGTGAGAAGGTCGAAGGGCTTCGGATCGTGAACGATCTTGGGCCGGCGCGAATCGTTGCGCCAGCCTGCGATTGCCTCACACACTGTTCCAGCATCGCCAACGGCGATGGTTCGGGCGGTCCCGGCGCGTGTCGAAAATTCGACGCCACTGACTCGGCTGCCATAGCCTTCTTCTTCGTCTTTTTCAAGTGCCAACTCGAGCCACGCGGCCACCTCCTCGCCGGGTGGCAGGTCGCTCAAGAATTTTTTAACCGCCGCGGGGGATTCCAGCTCGGCATAGTCAGTTTTTTCCAAGCTGGCGGCCGGCGGCTGCTCGCGCAGCAGGGATGTGAAGTTAAGCTCTCCGTACAGGGAGCGGAGTGCGGTCAAATCGGGCTCCCCAACCCGCAGGGAATCCAGTTCGAGTGGCACTGGGGCGTCCGTCGGAATCACAGCAAGTTGCTTGCTAAGCCGAACAAATTCGCCGTACTTCTTGAGTGCCTCGCGGTAACTCGCCCTTTTTACCTCACTGGCCCGGCGCAACGCTTCTTCGGCGCTGCCGTATTCCTGGATCAATTGCCGCGCGCCTACCTCCCCGATCCCGGCTTTGCGCCGTTCTCCCGGCGCCGGCTTTTCATTGGGATTGCGCGCCCCAGGGATGTTGTCAATCGTGTCACCCATCAGCGCCATCACATCCGGGACCTTCTCTGGTCGGACGCCCATCAGCTCTTCGACCATTTTTTCATCCACGATCAAGTCGTTTTTTGCGGGGTTGAGCAACCGTATCGGGCCGCCCACCAATTGCATAAGGTCCTTATCACTCGTGACGATGTAAACCTCGAGGTTTTTCTGTTTAGCCTGCCGGGCCAGCGATGCGATAACGTCATCGGCTTCGTAGCCGGGGACTTCCAGGATGGGCAGACGCATAGCCTCGCAATAGCGCCGCACGTACGGCAATTGTACGGAAAGGTCTTCCGGCATTGCCGGGCGCTGAGCTTTATACGCTGCAAAGAGCTTGTCCCGGAACGTGGGCGCGGCGACGTCGAACACGACCGCCACGTAGTCCGGCCGCAATTTTTCATTCTTGAGCAGCCGTCTCATCATCGTGGCAAACAGGTAGGGCACTTTGGTGGGCAGGCCCTGGGCGCTTTGCAGCCGCTCCATCGGAGCGAAGTACGCGCGGAAGATATAGCCCATCGCATCCACCAGGAAAAGGCGCTTTGGCCGCGACTCTTCGCTGGAAGCCTTTGCGTCTAGCAGACTTAAGGACGCCCTGGGCCTTTGTTCCCGGCTTCCGCCGCCGCTTACAGACGCTTGTTCTTTCGGCTTCGCTGCCATGTTTCGAGCAGATGAGTATAGCAGACGGGGCTGGAGGCTTTGAGGCGCCGCCAGCGCATAGAAGACGCTGCTCCCTTGACGCAACCGGGCAACTGGCCTTAGCTTATGAGTGCAACGGGGGTGGGGTGGATACCGGGAGGGGACCCGGGTTCACATCCCATTGGTTTCTTCGCCCATGGATAACTCTGAATTTTCTGACAATGGGGAGACGACTATGCAGACTATGCAAATGTCTCGGCGGTGCTGTCTAAGCGTTGCCTCTTGGTTTTCATTACTCCTGCTGGCAATCATGCTGGCCCCGAAGACGGGCGAGGCTCAGACCTTCCGCGGAACCATTCTGGGGACAGTGACCGACTCCTCCGGAGCCGCCATTGTGGGTGCGAAGGTTACTGGGAGGAATCAGGATACGGGGCTTGAGCGCACGACGGAGACGTCGGCCGACGGCAGCTACGCCATTCCTGAGCTGCCCATCGGCACTTATGACGTCACGGTGGAAAAATCCGACTTCCAGACTTCGATCACGAAGGGAGTGACCGTCGAAATCGCTCGCGACCGCCGCGTTGACACGACGCTCAAGCCCGGCGCAATCACCCAGAAAGTGGAGGTTTCCGGTGAATCACTGCCCCAGGTGGAAACCACGAACAATACGCTGGGTGGCTCGTTTGTCACCGAGGAAGTTCTCAGCTTGCCGATCAACGGTCGGGACTACACCAAGCTCCTGCTTATGGCACCGGGGACCACCGGCGACCCGAGCGGCGAGGTCGATTCACCCGGTTCCTTCGGTCAGTTCAGCTCGAACGGCAACCGCGGTCGCTCCAACAATTTCCTGCTCGACGGCACAGACATGAATGACAGCTACCGCAACATCCCCGCGATCAATCAGGGGGGCGTCTTTGCCATCCCATCCACCATTCTGCCGGTCGAATCGATCGCCGAGCTCAGCGTGCTAACGAACTATGAGGCGGAGTACGGCAGAAGCTCCGGCGCGGTGGTCAACATCGTCACCAAGAGCGGCACCAACGACATCCACGGCAGCCTTTTCGAGTATTTTCGCAATAAGGTCCTCAACGCACGGAACTTTTTCAATACGAGCGATCTCCCCAAGGACGCTTTTCGCAACAATCAATTCGGCGCCGCGGCCGGTGGGCCCATCGTAAAGGACAAGACCTTCTGGTATCTGGCCTACGAAGGGCAGCGCGAGGGCGTGGGCTTGACTTCGGTCAACACAGTTCCGTCGCTGGGCGACTATCAAGCCGCTGTCGCGGCTATCCCGGGCAGCAACCCCGCCGCCTGCGCCACCGATGTTTTCACCTGTGTCACCACACAGCCGTCCGGCGTCATCAATCCGGTGATCGTCAATCTGTACAACCTGTGCAATTCCAAAGGTACATGCTCTGGCGGCAAGCTCCCCTGGCCCCTGCCGAATCATTCCTCCATTGGGCCTGAGGCCAACGTTTCAAGCGACCGTGTCCGCAACGACTTGGACAGCGTCATCGTCAAGCTGGACCACACCTTTACGCCGAACGAGACCCTTACCGGACGTTACTTCTACGGTCGCAGCGAGCAGAGCGTGCCTCTGGGAGCGGCCGGCGGCAACAACCTCCCGAACACCAACACGTTTACCCCGACCAATGTCAACCTCGTCTCGGTCAGCCTGGTAAGCGTCGTTTCCACCAACAAGGTGAATGAAAGCCGTTTCGGGTTCAACCGCTTCTTTGAGAACTTCTTGGCCGACGACCGTTCCGTGTTCGGCAATCCAAACTCCTCGTTCGGTCTCAATACCGGGCTTGGCACGGTAACCAGCAAGATCAATCCGAAGGACCTCGGGCTCCCGCAGATGACTTTCAGCAGCGGGCTCTCCGGTTTGGGATCTTCGCGCTTCTCGAATCCACGCAGTCGTACTGACCGGAACTATCATTTCCTTGACAACTTTTCCTGGAAGCTTTCGCGCCATGACGTCAAGTTCGGCTATGAATACCGTCATACCTCGGTTGACTCGCTCGAGGATCTGAACTTCCGGGGCAGGCTGAAGTTCGCGGATTTGCAGAATTTCCTCGAGGGTAACCTGTCGGGCGGCGGGCATATCAACTACGGCGATACCACCCGGACGAGCCTTCAGGATTCCCATTCCCTTTACCTGCAGGACTCCTTTCGGGTCACCTCTCGCCTGACTGCCAACCTCGGGGTTCGCTGGGACTACTACGGCATCATCCACGAGGCCAACAATCTCTACAGCAGCTACAACCCAACGACGGGCCTTTTTACCACCGGTTCACCCTACAATAAGGACCTGAACAATTTCGCGCCGCGGGTCAGCTTGGCCTACGATGTCGCTGGGAAGGGAAGGACAATCGTTCGGGCCGGGTTTGGTGTTTTTTATGACACCTTTTCCCTCGACTTTTTCACAGGCCAGCTTTACGAGAACACGAATAATCTCGGGCCCGCTTACAACCCGGTCGGTTCGAAGCCGATCTTCCAGGCGAGCACACTCGGTTCGCTGAGCAACGGCGGGAATCCGGTCTTTGGGGTTTCAGCAGCGCAGTTGGGCGGCGCCACCAGCGATGCTTCGACGATCGCGAACCTGCGCACGCCGTACATTTACAACTACACTTTTAACATCCAGCAGCAACTTCTCACCAACACGGTCCTTCAGCTCGGCTACGTCGGGACCGCTGGCCGCAAGCTCCAGCGCATCCGGGACATTGGTCAGCCCAGCAACGCCGCGATCACCGCCTACGATGTCGGATGCACAGGCGGCGTTCCGAACGTCTCCCTGACCGCGAGTGTAGTTAGTGCCGCTTGTCCGGCACCGACCGTCGTGCCGCGCAACTTCAACAACAGTGCCTCCGCCACTGTCCTGCCTGGCCAGAACAACAACGCCGCGATCATGAGCGCGCTCGCGCCGCAGACTCCGTTTTATCTCCAGCAGCTCGAGACTTCTTCAAGGTCCTCCTACAACTCCCTCCAGGCGTCCTTAACGCAGCGCAACTGGCACGGCTGGATCCAGCAGATCAATTACACCTGGTCGCACTCGATTGACGATGCGAGTGACGGGCAGGACTATGTGCCGCACGCGGGTCAGCCCAACGACAGCAGCAATCCCTTCAAGAGCAACCGTGGTAGCTCGAACTTCGACAACCGGCACCACTTCGTTTGGTCCGCCACCTATTCTTTCCCCAAGTGGGAGACCCTTGGACGGATGGGAGAAGGCTGGACGGTTTCGAGCATCGTCACCCTGGTCAGCGGACATCCCTTCGAGGTGGACGAGACCTCCGACGACTTCGACGGCAGCTCCGAGTTCTTTGGCCGGCCGGACATCGTGGCTCCCGCGAAATACAACTACAGCAATCCAGTGCAGTTCCTCGATCTATCTTCGTTCGCGGTGCCCTGCACGCTCGACGGCGCGGGCAACTCCGCCGGCCACTGCCTCTCGGGCACGCGCCACTTCGGCACTTTGGGACGCAATGCGCTCATCGGCCCGGCCTTCCGCCAGTGGGATTTCTCAGTTGTGAAAAACACGAAACTCACTGAGAGGTTCAATCTCCAGTTCCGCACCGATTTCTACAACATGCTGAACCATCCGAACTTTTCAAATCCGTTGCTGCCTTCTTTCTTCGATGACATCGGCTCCTTCCCGATCAATCCGGTCAGCGGCAGAATATCGGGCTTCTTCCCGATCACGGGCACGGTAGATTCGGCTATCGGCAACCCGATCCTGGGCGGCGGCAGCCCCCGCAGCATCCAGTTCGCCGTAAAGCTCTCCTTCTAGCGGAGGTACGGGCTCGTCCGTCCGCCTTTCACCTGGCCACCCGGGCTCGCCGGGGTGGCCGCTTTGCTTTTCCTCCTGATTGTCCGCGTCTCGTCCTCTACTCGGCTATCTCTACCCTGACGACGGGCGGAGCGCACAGCATTCAGTTCTCGCTTTAGTTTCAGTTCGGACACATTCGATGTCGTTTCTCACTTGGGGTGTCCGCCTCGGCGACGCCCCTTTTGTGACAGAGGTTCACATCCTCCCATTCCGTCTGTTACCCTTTCCCGCGAAGGTTGCCCAGCGTGTAGTTGTGCGGTGGCGGGCTCACACTCAGTTGTGAAAGTTTTTTCCTAACCCCTGCGTATAACTCTATGGATTCACGGAAGCCGAACGAGGGCATGAGCGCGGCGGAGATCACCTTGGCGCTGGCGCACGCCCGGGAGGGAAGCCCGGATGCCTGGGGCGAGCTCTACCGGGAATATGCCCCAGCCATCTTCCGCTTCTGCCGCCGCGTGCTTCCAACGCGCGAGGATGCGGAAGACGCAACCACCGAAATCTTCATGAAAGTACGGCAAAAGCTCGACCAGTACGATGCCTCGCGGCCTTTCACGGCGTGGCTCTACAAGGTCGCCTCAAATCATTGCTGGGACTTTCTCCGCCGCCGGCGCATACGTCAGGACCTCGAGACGGGCGAGCTCGAAAATCTCCCCCTCGAGCATCCCGACCCGGGCCAGCTCGAACAGATGCTCGCGAAGAGCACCAGCCAGCAGGTGCGCAACGCGTTGAGCAAGTTGCCGGCACGGGCGCGCATGGCGCTGGTCCTGCGGTATTACTCGGATATGAGCTACGACGAGATTGCGGATGCGCTGGGTGTTCGCCGCGCCTTCGTTGGTGTTTTGCTGCTGCGGGCGCGGCATCAGTTTCGGCAGATCCTGATTGAAAGCGCCGCTGCGGGCCCTCAAGGCCGCGCCGTCGGAGGGAAAGCATGAACGGTTCGGGAAGTCATTTCGACGAGATGGAATACCTGCTCTATCTCGAGGGGCAGCTCGAGCCCGCGCGGGCTCGTGAGCTCTCCGCGCATACGGATAAGTGCGCCGAATGCCGCGCGCTTCTCCGCGCCCTCCAAGGCGAAGAACGCCACCTGCGCGTCGCGCTCCTCGAAGCGGACGAAGCGATTCCAGCGCGGCTGCTCGAGCCTCCCTCGCGCGCCCCGATGCCCTGGGGTTGGCTCATCGGATTTGGATTCGGCACGGCGGGCGTCTACACCCTGTGGACCAGCGTCTTCGAGCCTTGGACGCAGCAATTCAGCCAGGCCGGTTTTAGTCAGGGCAATGTTCTCACGATGATGTTTTTCTCAGGCGCGTTCTGGAAAGGATGGGACAGCATGCGAACCCTTGTGGAGTTTCTGGCGATGGCAACCCTGGCAATTGTCGTTCTGGCGCTGCTACGGCGTCACTGGCGGCGTTTCACGACCGTGGCGGTGGTTATGGGCGCGCTCGCTCTCGCGTTGGCACTGCCATCGACAGCCGGCGCTGCGGAGATTCACCACGGCCATCCGAATTACACCTTGCCCGCTGGGTCGGAAGTGAAGAGCGATCTGATCGTCTATGCCAACTTCACCCACATCGATGGTGACGTGGATGGCGATCTGATTGCCTGGTCGCAGAGCGTCATCGTCAACGGCCACGTGAAAGGCGACATCATTGCCTTCGCGCGAGAGCTGCGGGTTAATGGCCCGGTGGACGGCAACGTGCGCAGCTTTGTTCAGACCCTGAATCTGGGAAACACCGTCGCTCGCAACGTCATGTGCTGGTGCGGCAATCTCGAGCTGCCGGAGAAATCTCAAATCTCCGGTAGCCTGACGGTCGGTGCCGGTGACGTGCAGTTAAGCGGCCGGCTCGGGCGCGACCTTCTTGCCTTTGTGGGTGAGCTCGAACTGAACGGCTTTGTCGGCGGCAGCGCCAGGATCGGCGCTGGCGAGGTGCGCATCAGCTCGACTGCGGAGATTGACGGGCCCATCCGCGTCCGCAGCGACCACCACCCGGAAGTATCGCCGGCAGCCAAGCTGGCCAGTCCGATCGAGTTCGTCGAGCAACGTCACGGGCCGAACTACTCATCCCCGAGGTACTACTGGCATCAGGCCCTCATCTGGGGCGCTGCGTTCATCTTCGGGCTTGTTCTGATTTTTCTTCTGCCGACATTCTTTTCGAATGCGGTGCGCGCGAGCAACCGGTACGGTCCGGCTCTGGGTGTCGGTGCTTTGATCTTGGTGGTGACGCCCGCCGCTGCCGCCATCGCTTGCGCCACGATCGTTGGCTTGGGAGTCGGTATTGCCACCTTCTTTCTTTACCTCGTGGCGCTTTACTCTTCTCAGGTCTTTGTCGGGGCATGGATTGGTGAGAAATTGCTGGGCGAAAGCACCGGCACCGGAGCGGCACTCGGCCGCTTGGCCCTCGGCCTGGCGGTCTTTCGGGTCTTGCGAATGATTCCGTATCTAGGACACGTCGTCTTGCTGGCGGCCCTGATCTGGGGCCTCGGCGCTGTGGGACTCACAATCTACAGAGGCACCCGCTCGCAAGTTGCGGCTGCATAGGCCTCAGCTCTTCCGAAGACAAAGGGCCGGACTCGCGAAAGCAAGTTCGGCCCGATTTTTTCCTTGGGCGCTATGGTGTCAACGGTAGAACGCGAACCGTCTGAGCTGCCTGCGTTACCGGGGCGGTTCCGGAAGGCGTGTTAAACAGAAAGCCGCCTGTGGATACAGGCTGTCCCGCGGCGAGTCCCGTGAGTCCAGGCTGATTCACGATCGGATTAATGAACACGGTTTGAGAGGTCGTCTGGATCATAATCTGCGTGATGGCCGTTGGCGTGGCGCTGCTGAAAAGACTGGGCAGAGTGTTCACCGTAAACCGGGCGTTCCCGATGTCCACCAAAAAGATTGTTGCGGTTATCTGCGCAGGCCGCAGGATCAATTGACTCGACGAGATGGAAAGGCCGGAGCTGCTGCTGCCAACGCGCACCAGCACTTCTTGCCCGATAACTAGGTCGGTTGCCGAGGCAAAGGAAACGCCGCTCGGCAATGTGAAACCAGCGTTGTCGATCAGGAAGGTGGTCAATGTCGTGCTGTCCTCGATCGTGACAGTGGCCGTGCCTCCCACCGGCATGGTCGCATTGCTCGGCACTGCTTGGTGTACGACCACATTGAATTTAGTCGTACCGGACGCGGCCCCGGTTGGAAAGGAAACAATCTCGCCTTCGATTTCTTGCGCCCCAGCCGAGTCTTCGAAATTCACATCGACGGCATGAAGAGTTCCGTCCCCGTGTAAGCTCACCTGCGCCAAGAGAATTTGCCCTGCTATCAGACAAGTGAAATTATTTGCCGCGCATACCTTGGTGGGAAAGAAAAACGTCGTGGTGTTATCGGTGTTGATGGTGAGAGCGCTGCCGTTCGACGTGGTCAGCACGAACTGATTGGTCCCGACTGTTGTCAGTTTGCCAACCACGTCGTTCAAACGATCAAGCTCCGCAGTGAGTTGCACGCTGGCAAGCGTCGTGACCTTCACAGCGCCGGTGGCGGTCGGATCAACCGCCACCCCGGTATTCTGAACCAGATTATTTACGTTGATGTCGAGGAGCAGGCCCACGGGAGTGTTTAGAGTCACCGGCAGCGGAAAGGGGGTGGTTGAGATCGTGACCGAGGCAGCGCTCAGCTTCGGCTGAATCGTGCAGAATGCGTTCGTGTTGCACGCAGGTGTCGACGCAATCGCTGTTCCCGTGTTGAACACAGTCATGGTGGGATTCGCAAACGTCAGGACCATGCTTGTGTAGGTTCCCACCGGGACGTTTGCTGTCGTCAGCAACGCATGGTCCGTCTGAAGTTGCGTCAGTTCAAGTGTCTGTGAGGCCGTGATGAGTGAGACGTTGCCGGGTTGCAGGGTCGCTCCGGTAATCGTGATCTGAAATGATAGGATGTCGAGACCGCTGGGAGGCGTATCCGTGACGATGATGCTCATCGGCGCCGTATTGCCACCGCCGCCCGCGGAGCCGCCGGCGCGCTTCGCCTTACCGCAATCGGTCAAGATGAGGCCTACGATTAGAACTATGCTGGCCACCGCTCCCAAGTGTTTCATTGGCATACCTCCGCGAAGCGCTTCGCCCCGAATAATAGTCTACCGTGATTCGCTGATTGACTGGTGCCGGGTTGCCTTGAGAGATACGTTCGTCGCATTCTACCGATGGGCTAGCTGACGATGCCGAGGCTTCGACCGACGCGGCCCAGGATTTCCAGAGCGCGCTCGAGATCGGCACGCTTGTGCGTGGCCGTTACAATCGTGCGCAGACGAGCTTTCCCTTCGGGAACTGTGGGGTAACCGATCGCCATCGCAAAAACTCCCTCGCCGAAGAGCTGCTTCGAGAACTCGAAAGCCTTCGCGGCGTCTCCGACCATGATCGGCGTGATCGGGGTTTCGCTTTTGCCCGTATCGAAGCCCAGCTTCTTCAGTCCCCGCTTGAAGAGCTTCGTGTTCGACCACAGCCTCTTCACCAGCTTTTCGCCCGCTTCGGAATCGAGCAGCTCGAACGCCGCCTGGCACGTTGCTACGACCGAAGGCGGATGCGAGGTAGAGAAGAGGAACGGCCGGGCGCGTTGACAGAGAAACTCGATGAGCTCGCGAGACCCGCAGACGTAGCCGCCCAGGGAGCCGATGGCTTTGCTCAGGGTTCCCACCTGAATGTCCACCCGGCCGTGGCAGCCGAAGTGGTCGATCGATCCTCTGCCGTTCTTTCCCAGGACTCCTGAGGCGTGGGCATCGTCCACCATCATGATGCAATTATATTTCTCCGCCAGATCACAAAGTCGCGGCAAGGGTGCGATATCGCCGTCCATCGAGAAGACGCCATCGCTAATCAGCAGCTTCTTTCCGTTCCAGTTTTCCGTCTCTTTCAGGATGCGTTCACAGTCTGCGAGATCCTTGTGCTTGAACACTTTGATCGTGGCCCGCGAGAGGCGGCAGCCATCAATGATCGAAGCGTGGTTCAATTCGTCGGAGACGATCAGGTCATCCTTGCCGAGGATCGCTGAAACTGTCCCTGCATTTGCCGCGAATCCCGATTGGAACACCACGCACGCCTCCACGTTCTTGAAACGCGCGATTTGCTCCTCGAGGTCCATGTGCATCTTCATGGTGCCGGCGATCGTGCGAACAGCGCCCGAGCCGACGCCGAAACGCCGCGTCGCTTCGATGGCCGAGCGGCGCAGCTTCGGATGCGTGGTGAGTCCGAGATAATTATTCGAGCTGAGGTTGATGACCTCTTTTCCGTCAAATGTGGCGACGGGCTTCTGCTCGCCCTCCAGGATTCTCAGGTGAAAATAAAGATGCTTCGCTTTGAGATCCTCCAGCGCGTCATGCAAATACCGAAGCTGCGGTCGTCCTTGCGGGCTCGTCGCCGGCGTTGTCATAGAGCCTCCTCAAAGATTGCGATCATTCGACTCACCATTATAGGTCACCCGCACGGCGGCAGCGGTGGCCTCGGGCGTTGATGTGCTGGCACGTGTGGGAAGGCCGGGTCCCCTCGGCCTCGCTCGAGGCAAGGGGGAGCGGTTGAAGCGGTGGCAGATAGAGGAAGGGACTCAAGGGACCCCTCCCCCCTATGTTTTTTGCAACGATGTGATTCCATGGGAGTTCCTCGCTGGGGTCGGGCAAGGTGATTCTTCTAGAGATGCAACTAGAGGTGAGAGTTCTAGAGGTCAGAGATTGGACGTTAGAGGTTAGAGAACTGGAGGATTTGATTGTGTGGCGGCGATTCACGAGGCACGTTAGCACGGGAGTACACAGGGGTCAAATGGGTACTTGTGTGGAATGGCCGCGCGACTGGAAATGAGTGGCATGTACGGCAGGTTGCAGGGAACAGGTTATAGGGAGGAGGGAATAGGAGCTCGACGAGGGGCAGCGCAATTCCCCACCCTTCGAACTGCGGGAAGGATCCTTCGACTGCGCTCGGGACAGGTGGGCAACCCTCAAACCCAAATCACGGCCTCAAGCATTAAGGATCGCCCACCCGCCCCGGGCTGAGATTCCTCGAAAGCCGAAGCTGCGTGGCTTGAGGCTCATGGCTGGTCGTTGGGATAAATTTGATCCTAGGAGTATGCACCGTTCCTGGGCTGCGGCTCCGAGGGTGACCTCGCCCTTGAGAAGCGCATCAATGTCTTGTTTTATACGTCTGATTGGACGCTTTACACCATTTTGAGAGAACTTGACGCGTTCACCTCTGCCCTGCCCCTTCGGTTTGTGGGAGTCCCGCGTGTGCCCGGGATTCCTCTGGAGACCTAGCCATGATCTGCCTGTTCTGTCGCCCTTCTGGCTCTTGAAACCTACGCGCCATACCTTCAATCCCAGGGCTCATGCGCTGGGCTATTTTCTGGCGCCCGCCAAGGCGGGCTCCCGCTCAGGGATGCGGCACCCGTGCTACGAAGAAACCGCAGAACCGCGGGCGACGCAAGCGGCGCCCCTACGCAACCGCAAACGGGTTCGGGGCCGCGGGCGGGGGCGCAGCAAGCAGCGCCCCTACCAGGACTTGCACGTGTCCGCAACCTGTGAAGGCGTGCCTTGGCGAAAATCGGAGTTGTCACGCAGCCTCCAAAACCCTTGGGGGAGTAATGAAAAGAGGCGCCGGATGTCGCGGTTGATGGATTCGGGTCGCCACGGCGCCCTCACCACAAGAACCGCGACCCGCAAGGCGGCAGAGACCTTGTGTGGGAAAAGAAAAGTTAGGCTGGCGCCACAACTCGGAGATGCCCCTGGCGGCGTGATCGAGGCGCGCGCTTTACGATGATCTCGACGTCTCGGCCAAGCAGGGTCAAGAAGTGCATGAGCCGCTCGGTGGAGAAGCCGGAAAGCTGACCTCGCAAAAGGCGCGAAATCTTAGGCTGATCGATCTTCAGTATATGGGCGGCGCGAGTTTGAGTGAGTCGCCGCGCGCGAATAGCCTCGGCTATACGGATGGCAAGATCGGCTTTCGCGAGACGCTCTTCGGGGTTGGGCAGACCAATGTCAGCGAACACATTGCCGCTGCTTTCCTCGACCTCAATTCTCTTAGTCACGGGCCTGCTACTCCCTTCTGAGCCTCTAGCCATCTGGCATGTTCTTCTTCGGCTCGCTTGAGGCGCGATCTGATCAGTTCAATCTCCGGTTTCGGCGTCTTGATTCCGGTCTTTGATTTCTTCTGGAACGCATGCAAAGCGTATATCCGCCCCGCCAACCGGACCGTGTACACGGCGCGATATGTATCGCCAGCATGGACTTCCACGATCTCCAAGATGCCGGCACCGCAAAAGCCCCGCAGTGGCTTGGCATCGACGTGCTTTCCGCCACGTTGCGCTATGTAGAGCGCGTAGCCAATCGCGTCCTTAACCTCTTCTGGAAAGGAAGCAAGGTCTGGCCTAGTGCTCCCGATCCAAACGAGCGGCTTGATGCCGGGCGACGCGGTCATTTCTATATTATGCCTAAACGAGCATGGGAGGCAAGAACTGTTGTCGCGGAGTGCGTAAATTCACAAAAAGGGTAGAGCACCTTCTGAGTCCGAATCTCCGTCTGTCCTCAGGTATGGAGGTTTCCGGAACGGGATATCAGCATGGGTCTGTCGCCCCGCTGGGGCTTGAAAACTACACGCCATATCTTCGATCCCAGGGCTCACGCCCCTGGGCTATTTTCTGCCGCCCCTTTTCGGGGCTATATGGATCCCAGGCTGGCAGGCTAGCCAGCACCTTAAGCCTCACGTCAGGCCCAACACACATCGTCGGGCCGGGACGTGAGCTACAACTAGCAGGAGATTCGCCGGCTGTGGCTGGAACCGCGATCCACAAGGCGGCAGAGTCTGTCGCCCCGCTCGGGGCTTGGACGTGCACGCCATACTTTCGATCCCGGGGCTCGCGCCCCTGGGCTATTTTCTGGCGCCCCTTTTCGGGGCTCGGCGCGATACGTGGAGATGCTTGGCCCGCTCGGGCTCGGCATGAGACGGCTGGCGGGCTGGTGAAAGGGAGGCACCGAGTTTATTACCGGCTACTCGGGTGAACCGTTCGGGTAGAAGAGAATCTTGCTGGCTTGGCCCTTTTCGAGAAGAGAAAACGCGTCGGCAAAGCGATCGAGCGGCATGCGCTCGCGGAAGAGCGGATCGAGATTCAAGCGCCCGGACTTGAGCAGCTCCGTCATCTCGATCCAGGTCTCAAACATCCTCCGGCCGTAGATTCCCTCGACTGTGGCGCCCTTGAAAATCACATCGTTGACGAGATCGAGCGTCACCGGCTCGCTCGGGATGCCCAGAAGCGACGCGCGCCCACCCGGCCTCAGCATTCGAAAGCCCTGCTGGATCGCCGCGGGATGCCCACTCATTTCCAGGAGCACGTCCACGCCGGCTCCGCCAGTAGCTTCACGGACATGTGCGACGACATCTCCTCGATTCGGATCGAGCGCCTCATCGGCGCCCATTTTCTTCGCCAGCTCGCGCCGATGCGCGTTCACTTCGGTGGCGAAGAGCGTCGCGCAGCCACACGTCTTCGCCACGGCAATCGCCATCAACCCGATCGGCCCGGCGCCAGTGACGGCAACCGTCCGCCCGGAAATTTCGCCTGCCAGCACCGCGTGAACGGCATTTCCCAAGGGATCGAGAATGGCCGCGTAATGCTCGGGGATCGCCGGATCAATTTTCCAAATATTCCGCTGCGGAATGCGCACGAACTCGGCAAAACACCCGTCCACATCGATCCCGATGATCTTCAGAAACTGGCAAACATGCGGCTGGCCCATGCGGCACGGCCGGCAATGCCCGCAATTCACGTGCATCTCGGCGCTGACGAATTCACCCGGCGATGCCAGAGTGACTTCCGAGCCGATTTTCTCGACAATTCCGCAGAATTCGTGTCCGAAGGTGACCGGCGGGTGCATGCGCGAGGCGGACCACGGATCCCAATGGTAGATGTGCAGGTCGGTGCCACAGATGGACGCCGCGCGGACGCGCACCAGCACTTCCTGGGGGCCGACGTCAGGAACGGTTACGGTTTCCACTTGCGCGCCGTGTTGGGGGCGCATCTTGCGGAGGGCCTTCATCGTCGCGGTTGGCATGGGGAAGTTACAAAAGCGCAAACATCCCGCTGAATTTTCGATGTTAGCACACGGCCCGAATGCCCGAAAGCCGCGCACTGCCCAAGCAGTTACTTCGCTTGATGCACGACGCCAATCTCTTCAAGCGCGCGCAGATATTCAACCAGCGTGTCGAGGGGAATCGGCCCATATTCGGCGGAAACGGCGTCGCGGACATCCTGTGCGCTGCGCTTACCGTCTACGAAATTAAGCGCCTCGTAAGCGTATTCCGGCCCACCGCCGCGCAGGCCCTGGTACTGAAAGATTTTGACGCTGCGAGTCCGCTCTTCGCCGTAATGGTCCAAAAAATAGTCATATCCGAACCCCGCCTGGATCGGGCCTTTCGGCTCAGCACTGCGTGCAAACACGAGCCCGCCATTCCCGTTCGCCCCTGATGCTGCAGGCAACCTTCCCACGATAGCTTCCAGATTCCTCGAAAAGCGCTGGACCTCGGTCGATTGCTCCGTCGTCAAATTCTGGAAACGAGCGATGGATTCGAGCACACCACGCTCGTATTCAAGATGGAAGCGGCTGAGATTTCCCGCCTCGCCGGAAGGCTCCGCTCCGAGCTCATTCCGGCGGCGAAGCATCGTCGCCGTCCGCCGCAGGCTATCCGCTTCCACGACCTGCATGATTCTTGGCACATCCTCCGGCTTGAAATCCGCAAGGAAATAGCCGCTTGCAGCTCCGATGAAGGCGGCGCGCAGGAGTTTCGTGGGATCAATGTTCGCGGCAGAATCGAAATTCGTATGGATGTAACGGTCGGGCCAGTCATTCAAATAGATGGCTGGGATGCGGTAGGAGCCCTCTTCATACACATCGTGGTCGCTGCCCGCGGTGAACTCGGCAAACTGCCCGAGCAAGGCTTCCTTGCCACCCTCAGGCGAGACGAAAGGGTAAGCCGCGTGGCCAGTCGACGCGAACTCCTCGCTTTGCCGGTTCACAAAATCCGTGAACGCTTCGCCGGCATCATTCACAAAAGAGGGAAGGCTGGCCGGGGCGCGCGTGACGTGAAAGATCGCTTTCGTGACCGGGCCGCCGCCCACCATGTCCATGTGCACCACTGCTCGAATGTGTGGGACGAGCTCCGGCTTGGAATTCAGAAGCGCCAGCGTGCCTTCGATTTCGGCCGGCCAGACGAATCGAATCGTGCGGGCGGGTCGCGCAATCTTGCCCTCCGTGACGAGTTTCTGGAGCGTGCGCGCGACTTCGAGAATTGTCACGCAGCCGCTCGCGTTGTCGTTCGCGCCGGGACGTTCGTGGTCCAGATGGCAACTGAAGACGATTTCGTCAGCCTTCAACTTCGCGTCGGCGCCGGGGATCGTGCCGGTGACCACGTCGTACGATCCGGGATGCCTCCCCGCGCGAATTGTGGCGTGGAGGCGAATGGTTTCACCGCGTGCAAGCCGTGCGCGCAGCTCTCGCGCAGTCTTGAGCGAAACCATGAAGGCAAACGTCGGCACCTTCGGGAAACTGTCGAGATGACCCCAGCGAATCAGATTCTCATCCTCACCTTGCCAGGCCTGCGGCTGATTGAGTGCGTAGCTGACGATGCCGGAAGCGCCGAAGCGCTCGACAGCAAGCCGCTCGACCGCGCCCGGCTGCTCCGACGCCAGAACAATCTTGCCGCGCACATCTTTGCCCTGATAATCCTTTTCGGTCGTACCCGCGCCGACATCCACCAGGCCGGTTGTGACTTCTGCGTCCGCACTATCTTCGGCGAGCGTGACCGGCATGGCCTCGAAGTCGCACAGACGCGCTGCCGGGATCCACTGGCCATTTTGTTCGCGCAGTTCCCAGAGCTCTCCGAATTGGCCGTCCCATGGCAACCGGGATTTCTGCGTTCCGTACATCGTCTTGCCATCGGCGATGAATTGCTCGGTATGCGCGTCACCGATGGCGTAACGCCTCAACTGCGCAGCCACGAATTCAGCGGCGGTATGGAAATCATGTGAGCCGCGCTGGCGGTGCAGCCTCGCCAAAAACTCCAGATTCCGCTCGGCAATTTCTCCGGAGAGCTCGTTGGCGATGGCCCGCACGGTTTGCTCCGGCAGCAGCGGCGGCGCCTCCTGCGCCACCAGCGTCCAGCATCCGGATAAAACTGCCAGAAATAGAAAGACAAGTAGCTTCATCGTTCCGCCTTGCAACAATAATCTGGATCCCGTGGAGCGCGGCTGATTCTATAACAGCGCTTGCGCATTGTTCTTCGTTTCGTTTTGTTGGATTGAAGACTGGTGTTGTAGCCCAGGTCTTCAGATCTGGGGAATTTCCCCGCCCACGATCCCCGTGCCCGAGAAATCGGACGACGCAGTGGCGGACTTTCGCTACAATCTGCGCCGGCTCGGAGGCGTCCACGACTTCCCGAAAATCGCAGGAGGCAAGCGTGAGCTTTAGCCAACGGCTCCAGGAAATTCGCGCGGGATTCGAACCTGCGTTTTGGGTCGCCAATATCAGCGAGCTTTTCGAGCGGCTTGCCTATTACGGGGCGTTTTCCTCGCTCGCCAATTATCTGCACGAAGCTCTCGGCTTCTCGACCGAGCAAACGGGCAGCCTGGCGGGCTTCTTTGGCGGCTTGGTCTGGTTTTTGGCCATCCTCGGTGGAGCGCTGGCCGACCGTCTGGGCTTCCGCCGAGCGTTGTCCCTCGCCTACCTGATTCTTGCGATCGCCTACTTCCTGCTCGGCTCGATCGGCGCGCCGTGGATGGCGCCGCTCCGCGCGGCAATCCCGTTGTGGTGGCTGGTGTTGTTTATCCTCATGCTGCCCGCGCTGGGAATCGCGCTGGTCAAGCCCTGCGTCGTTGGCACCACAGCGCGCGCTTCCTCCGAGAATGTCCGGTCAATCGGATATTCGATCTACTACACGCTGGTGAACATCGGCGGCGCCGCGGGTCCGTACATCGCTTCGGTCGCGCACCGGCATGTCGGGGTCGAAAATGTGTTCCGCATTTCCGCGCTCTGCGTTTTCTTGATGTTCTTTGCGGTGCTTCTCTTCTTTAAGGAACCAAAGCGTTCGGGCGAAGCGCAAACCGCCAGCCTGGCCGAGACGCTCAAGAATTTCTTTGCCGTGCTCTCAAATCCCCAATTCATGTTGTTCTTGATCATTTTCTCGGGCTATTGGATTGTTTTTTGGCAGGAGTTCATCGCTCTGCCGCTCTATATCCACGGCTACATCGACCCTCATGCGAACGTCGAATTGATTCTAATCACTGATGCCAGCGCCGTGATTTGCCTTCAGATTCTGATCAGCTATCTCACCCGGAAGATCGCGCCATTTCGCGCCATCACAATTGGGACGTTGATCTCCGCCGTGGCTTGGCTCATCGTGGCCTCTCATCCGGCAGTGTGGTCCGCAGTGCTCTCGATTTTTGTCGTGTCGCTCGGAGAAATGACGCAATCCCCGCGCTATTACGAGTATATTTCCCGTCTGGCGCCGCCCGGCCAGCAAGGCACTTACATGGGTTTTGCATTCCTTCCGATCGGCATCGGATCATTGATCGGAGGATGGTTCGGAGGGCGCCTGATTCATCACTTCGGAGAGGTGATGCACCAGCCCGAACGAATTTGGTGGGTGATTTCCGGCGTTGGAGTGGCCACGGCACTCTGCTTGTGGATTTACGACCGGATCGTCAAGCCAGGTGATCCCAATGCGGCGGCAAGTGCAGCATAGTGCAGCTAATTCACCATGCGGCGGAGGCTTTCGATCGCCTGACGCGCCAGCGTATAACCCGGCTCGATCTCGAGCGCTTGCTGAAATTCTTCGCGGGCGCGCTGGATCAGGCCCTTAGCAAGATAGACGCGGCCAAGATTAAAGTAGGGGAAGTGCCGGGGCTCATAACGTTTTGCGCTCTTGGCCTGCTCGAGCCAGGGAATGGCCTCGTCGTAGCGCCCGAGCGCGATGAGGTACGCGCCGATATCGTTGTACGGATTGCCGAAGTCCGGGTCCACATGAATTGCGCGCTTGCATTCGGAGATGGCATCCTGGATTTTGCCCTGAAAATGGTAGGTCCAACCGAGAAATGTGTGCGCCTCAGCGGTGGGATGTAGGGCGATGGATTCCTGGTAGAGTTCGGCAGCCCGGTCGAAGTCGCCTTCCATCTGAGCCCGGTAAGCTTGCTCCAGAAGCTGCCAGGCCTGCGCGACTCGGTCCGAAGACATACAGCATTTTTGGTAACACAGCATCGGAAGTGTGTCAAACTTGGTGTGAGAACGGACAACGATGAAAAAAAATAAAACAGTTGCTCTTATAGCTTCAACCCTGGCGCTAGCGGTCTGCCTGTTTGGTCAGAGCCCCGCAAAGAAATCTGCCAGCGGCCCGGGTTCCTCGTCTGCCACGGTCACGCGCGGAAAGGCCGTTTATACGACCTACTGCGAAATCTGCCACTTCGACACGAGCGACAAAAAGAAGGTCGGTCCAGGGCTCAAGGGCCTCACCCGCCGCGGCACGTTTTCGGATGGCGCAAAACTCGACGATGCGCGTCTGCGCGCCTGGATCGAGAACGGCGGGAAGGAAATGCCCTCTTTCGGCACCACCCTCAGCGACGCCCAGCTCCGGGATCTGATTGCTTACCTGAAGACGCTGTAGGAGCCTTTCCCGCGCCACCCAATCGCGCCAGCGCTTCATCGGTGCTGATGAACCGCGCGCCGCGGCCCTGCAGTTCCCCGAGAGCCTTCCGGCCCTCCATCGGATTCAGTGTTTCAATCGCATCCTTCACCAGAGAAACACGCCGCCCACGATCGAGGAGTCCTTTGGCGGCTAGGCGTACGCAGAACTCGGTGACCACACCGAACACGATGAACTCGACGTGGCGCCCGAACCGGTCTGCAAGAATCGCGGTATTCGGATTGTCGAAGACGTCCAGCGTCTGCTTTTCCAGGACAACCTGCTGGTACTGAGAAAGATCCTCTGGAAGCTTGAATCTCGCATCGTTCGGGACGGTGAAGAATCTTTCGGCCAGCCCTTCCGGCACGATCCGCGCGCCCGGCGTGCCCCGCACGCAATGCGGCGGAAAGGTTTTGAACTCGGGATCGCTGGGCATATGCCGGCACGCGTCCGATATCAGAAAAACGCGGCCTTCTCGAGCCGCATTCACCAGCCTGCGAATATTCGGGAGCAGCTTCTCCGCTCCCGGCACGTACAGCTTGCCTCCCGGCAGCATGAAATCGGCCTGCGTGTCCACTTCCCAGAAAACAACATCGCGGGAGACCATTCGGCTTTCCCACCTCCACTTCTTTCGAATCTAATACTGGTGTCACCGCCGGGTACGCGCAGCGGCGCGGCCAACGCGCCGGCGCACAATTTCGAGCATAGCCTCGAGCCGAGCGCTGGTGCGAACAGGATAGCTGGCCGAGCGGAAGATTTGACGGTAGCGTTCGGGAAGGCGGGCCAACCCCACTCGGCATTTTTCCTGGGCTTCGCTCACTGGCGCTGGGGGAACAATGCGTCGCCCGTCCCGCATCACCTGGATCAGAAGCGGTTCACCGCCTTCTGCGGCCTCGCCCTCGAGCGCGATCCGGTCGCATTTCCATAGTCCCGCCGCGTCCGCATGCCGAAACACTTGTTTCCGGCCCGGGTAAGTGACTTTTGCTTCGGTGAGCTTGGCTGCTTCTCGCACTTTTCCGGCGCGCTCGACTTCGACCAGCTTATAGACCAAGTTCAAACGCGGGGCATCGCCCGGAGTCGCCAGCGCGGTCCCCACGCCAAACGCGTCAATCTGCGCTCCCTTCTTGAGCAGCTTGGCAATCTCGTATTCATCCAGATCGCCCGAGGCGAACACTTTCACATTCGTCCAGCCCGCGCGGTCGAGTTCGCGGCGCACCCAACGGCTGTCAGCGGCGAGGTCGCCGCTGTCGAGCCGCACCCCGGCAGGTTTTCGGCCCATCGCGAGAATTTTCTTCACCGCCGTGCGCACATCGTAGGTGTCAACCAGAAGGATCGCGTGCTCTGGAAATGCATCGAGAAAATGGCCGAAGGCGACGGTTTCATCTTCGTGGGCCATCACCCATGAATGCGCCTGCGTGCCGTAGGTTTCCATGCCGAAGACTTGCCCGGCCAGAACGTTCGAGGTTCCCAGGCAGCCGCCGATCGCCGAGGCGCGCGCGGCAAACAGGCTCGCGTCTGCGCCGTGCGCGCGGCGTGCCCCGAATTCCACCACCTGGCGCCCTTGCGCGGACATCACCACCCGCGCTGCCTTGCTCGCGATCATGGTCTGGAAACTGAGCGTCGCCAAGAGATACGTTTCCATGATCTGACCTTCGATGATGGGAGCCGTGACGCGCAGAAGAGGTTCACCCGGAAACACCAATGTGCCCTCCGGCAGAGCCCAAACGTCGCCGCTGAAACGAAACCCCCCAAGATAGTCGAAGAATTCGTCACGGATGTGGCGAAATACAGGGTGCTGTCGGAGGAACGCGATTTCTTCCGCCGTGAAGTTGACGTTTCCCAGGAACTCGAGTCCCTGTTCCAGGCCGGCCGCAACGAGATAATTCCGGTGCGCGGGGAGATTGCGCACGAAAAGCTCGAAGGTGGCGCGGGCATCGAAGCGGGTCTGCAGATAACCCGCCGCCATCGTCAGTTCATAAAGATCGGTCAGAAGTCCGGAGTATTCACGCATCCGTCATGCCGAAAACAGCTCGCTTCCTCGATCGACTGTTCAGAGCCCCGGTACTGTCATTCTGAGGGCCCCAAGCCCGAAGAATCTCTGCGTCAGCGTTCGCCCCGTGGTGAATCGATAGCCGAAATCCTCCGGACTACCCGCAACGGGACGGTTCGGAATCAACGCGCGCGACGCAGGGTGAGTCCTCCATCGACGACCAGCACCTGCCCGGTGACGTAATTATCCGGCTCGAGAAAGAAACGCACCGCGCGCGCCACGTCTTCAGGACGCCCGAAGCGCGCGATTGCCCCGCTCTCGCGATACCGGTCATATTTCCCCGCGCTGACGCTGGACTCAGCCATTCCCGCGGTCGTCGCCCCCGGCGCCACCACGTTCACCCCGACGCTGGGCCACTGCTGTGCCAGGACGCGGGCAGCGTGAACCAATGCTGCCTTCGGTCCCGCGTAATTCAGGCTTGAAGGAAACGCCTCCACTCCCTGCATCGAGGCCATCAGAACCAGGCTGCCCCCGCCGCCGCGTTCCAATGCTGCACCCAGCTCTTTGGCCAACAGCATCGGTCCGACGTAGTTGGCTTCGAGCGAAGCAGTCATCGATCCGCGATCGAGATCCTCAAACGCAACTCGGGCCGGATCCCCGGGGAAGATCACCGCGCCCGCCAGCGGCTTTTCGAGTCGACCAATCGCTGCCAAGTAAGCCGAGCGCACTTTGGAATCAATCAGTTCGCCTTCAACCAGAACAGGTCTCTGCCCGAACTGTTCCTCGATCGCCCGCCGAAATTCCTCGGCTCGGACGCGGTTCGACCGATAGCCGGCGATCAGGTGAACCCCTTCACTCGCCAGCAGAACCGCGGTAGCCGCTCCTAACCCTCCGGTTCCGCCGGCCAGCACAACTGCGCGCCCGCCCAGCGCGCGTTCGCGGAAATCGAAGCGGTATCGCCGGTAACGCTCGGCCGAGCTCTCATCCCAATAGCGCGACGCCATGTCTGCCCAATCGGTGAGCCTTCTACCGCGCAGGTCCCTCGGCAACCTCTTGAGTGGGTTAAGTTTGTCCGGAAGAAGCGCGGGCACTCACCCTGGTGAAAAGACAAAACCCCCAAGCCTCCGCACCGCGTTTGGTGCCGGGCGTGCCTGGGGGCTAAGTCTCGAAACCTCTGCGACGCGAGCTTTACTTCAGGACGGCGTCTTTGAAAGCCTTCGCCGCGCGCAGGCGAACCACCGTCTTGGCTTTGATCTTGATCGGTTCACCGGTCGCCGGATTACGGCCCATGCGCGCCTTGCGGTGGGCCTTCACCGCCCGCCCCAAACCGGGGATCACGAATTTGCCCACGCTCTTCGCTTCTTTCACGGCGAGTTTGAATAGCTCGTCAAAGAACTGTGCGGAAGCCTTCTTCGTGGTGCCGGTCTTCTCCGCCAGATGCGCCACGATCTTGGACTTGCTCATCGGATTTGCCATCGAGTTCGACTCTCCTCCTCAGAAGTAGGTAACTGTGCGATCCCGCTGCTGCGGGATTCGGCAGGCACTATAGCCGCACCGAACTGTTTATTCAAGCGAAAACGCGAAAAAAGGCCGGAAAATGCGGGTTTTCCTGTAGTCCCCTGGCTGGCGCTATTGCCGGGCCAGGCTCTCGTAAAACAGCGCGACTGCCTTGATCCCGCCGTAGTAGTTCTCGAGCGCGATGTGCTCATCGGGCGCGTGCGCGTTTTCATCCGGCAAACCGAAGCCCATCAGCACGCAAGGCACCTTGAACGTGTCGTGCATTTGCGTGACGAACGGGATCGAGCCGCCCTCGCGGATGAACACCGCTTTCTTGCCGAAACCGTGCTCCAGCGCATGAATGGCCTTCTGAAAGATCGGATGGGAGTACGGCGCCACCCACGGCTTGCTTTCGCTGAGTACTTCGAACTTGCACGCGACCGTCTTCGGCAACAATTTGCGGACGTGTCGCTCAACCTGCTTGGCGATTTTCGCCGGGTTTTGGCGAGGCACCAGTCGCGTCGAAAGCTTTGCATACGCCTTCGACGGAATCACCGTTTTCGATCCTTCACCCGTGTATCCGCCCCAAATGCCGTTCAGCTCGAGGGTCGGCCGGCACCAGATCTGCTCCACGATCGAATGGCCTTTTTCTCCGCACAGACCGGGCGCGCCGACCGTCTTGCGAAATTCCTTCTCCTTCCAGGGCAGCGAATTCAAAGCCTTGCGCTCAGCGCGCGAAAGCGTGTTGACGTCGTCGTAGAAACCCGGAACAGTGACGCGAAAATTCTTGTCGTGCAGCTTCGCGATCATTTCCGCAAGAATCGTGATCGGATTCGGCACGGCTCCGCCGAACGCACCCGAATGCAGGTCCTGCGCCGGGCCCGTGATTTCGACTTGATAGTAGTTCAGTCCGCGGAGCCCGTACGTGATCGAAGGAATGCCGGGCGCGAGCATGCTGGTGTCGGAAACGACCAGAGCATCCGCCTTGAGCCGCTCGCGGCTGCGCTGAACGAATTCCCACAAGTTCACGCTCCCAACTTCTTCTTCTCCCTCGATCATCACCTTCATGTTGATCGGAAGCTTCCCCTCAATCTTCTGCAAGGCTTCGAGCGCCTTCAGATGGATGTGCACCTGGCCTTTGTCGTCGGCAGTGCCGCGGCCATAGAGTTTTCCGTCGCGGACCGTCGGCTCGAATGCCGGAGAAGTCCAGAGCTCGAGAGGCTCGGGAGGTTGAACGTCATAGTGTCCGTAGAAGAGCACGGTTTGCCGCCCGGCCTGCTGTCGCGATTCGCCGTAGACGAGCGGATGCAGCTTCGTGGGTACGATTTCCACCTTGTCCATGCCCCCGGCGCGCAGTTGGTCCGACACCCACCGGGCGGCGCGTTCGATATCGGGCTTGTGCTCGCTCTTCGTGCTGACGCTCGGTATTCGGAGGAATTCCTTTAAATCGTTTAAGTGTTCTTCGCGGCGGCTGTCGATGTATTCCAGGAGTTGCATTCAAAGCTCTCCGTGGGCGGCGCCCCCATGGGCCTCTGGTAGATTTTCACCCCTCGGTCCGATGTGAAACAAATGATTCAAACGCTCATTCTACGGATGTCCGGCAGCTTCCGGCAAGGGCTGCCTGTGCCGATCAGGAGACCTGCGGCGTTTTCGACACCGGCACCGGCCGGGCCGGTTGACTCGCAAGCGCCAGCAATGCACCATACCCTTGATATGCCGGAAACGCAATTTGAGGCCACGCGCCGGAGTTCACGAATATTCTCGAGGATTCCTGTGCGTGCGGCCGGCACCAACATCGAAGGGCGCAAGTTCCGCGAAAACAGCCAGACCATCGTGGTGAGCGCTCACGGCGCCCTGCTCTACCTGCATGAGACAGTCGAGATGGGCGCCCAGGTGATGCTCATCAATCCTGCCACCGAAGAAGAGCAGGAATGCCGAATCGTCTTTATCGGCGATATTTCCGACAAGGGGCAGCGCATCGGCGTCGAATTTCTTTCCCCGGCGCCCCACTTTTGGGGCGTGGATTTCGCTCCCTCGGATTGGCCCGGCCACCCCTCGGGCACCCTCCGCCATTGATCTACTGTTATGACTTGCGCTGCTTGAATTGTGCCGACGCCTGCTCCGTGTGTATTCTGTAATACAAAGGACTTTACAATCATCCACAAGGCCTTTTGGGTTTGCTCGATCACTTCTTTGCTTCTGGTCTGGATCCACTTGAGACTCGTGGTGGGAAACCGCTTTGCGGTGGAGGCAGTGCCGGCGCAGTTCGGCTACTTGATCTTGTTTTCGTACGCTTTCTTCTTCCAGGGCTTCACCGGTTTGGCGATCACGATTGGCGCGATCCTAACGCTGTTCATCGCGATGCAAACCACCGCCAAAACCCGCCGGCAGGACAAGTTCGCAAAAAGGTCGTCCTGATCCCGGGCTGTGGCCGCCAATCGAGCAGCGGCTTTACATCCCGCTTACCAGATAACCTTCAAAGCAAACTGGAGCTGCCTCGAAGTCGTGGACGTGGAGTTCAGTTGACCTGCGCCAGGAACAGGATTTCCGCTTCCGTCAAAGATGACATTGTTGGCCGTCGGCGGATTGAAATTGGCGTGATTCAAGATGTTGAAAACCTCGAACCGGAACTGCACGTTGAACTGCTCAGAGATGCGTCTGACTCGATTGTTCTTAAACACAGACATGTCAAGGTTGACGAGGCTAGGGCCGACCAGGGTGTTGCGCCCGCCGTTGCCGAGGAGGTTCGCGCAAGTGCCTGCGATGCCCGGGCTAAATGGGATCGGCGGGGTAGCATTGGGGTCAGCAAAGGCAAAACCAAAAGGCCGGCACTGCCCAGCGGCCAAAGAGGCCGGCTGAGGTGGAAGAACGAAGCAATTCAGGTTGAGGTAGTTGAAGCCGCCGTGGACCGCGTTGCATCCCTTCACGCGATCCGGCAAAGCGAACTGATCGGTGCTGTTCATGCCGAGCGGGTCGGGGGAGATGACCGCGGTAAACGGCAGGCCGGTACTCGCCTCGAAAATTCCACCGAACTCCCATCCGCTCGCGGCCCAACCGACCACCCCGGAAAGGTCTCTCGGGCTCGGAACGTCCCAGTTATAGCTGACCACCGCAACATGAGATTGGTTGAAATCAGAGCGGCCTCGTCGGATGCTCTGGTCGAAGAACAACATGCTGGTAAGACCATTCTGAAACTGGTCGCCATCGGTTGAGCCCGAACTGCTGTCGATGCTTTTGCTAAAGGTGTAGGAAGCCTGCGCCTCGAGGCCGTGACTCATCCTCTTTTTGACTTGAAACTCGAGGGCGTGAAAGATGGAGCTCGAATTCCAGCTCGTGAGTGCGATGCGGCCGAAGTTCGGGTTGAATATCGGCAAGGTCGACGGCGACGAGCCGGGCGCGGGCGCGGGGGGAAGGGGCCAGAGATAGCCGAACGCGGTCTTGGCAAGAGGCAGCACGATGTCGGAGTCATCGGTTTGGAAGGTGTTGTGCACCGCGTGCGAGCCCACGTACGCGATCATGGCCGTCGTGCTGGGAGCGATCTCGCGTTGAATATTCAGATTCCATTGCATCACGTAATTGCGCGGCGGCTTCTGCTCGATGAAAGCCGCGCGATTGGAGGACTGCAGGGCCGAAAGGGCGGCGAACGCCGCACTCGGAAACGAGCCGGCAGGCAAATTCGTGCCATTCGCTGACAGGGAAAAGGGAACTGTTCCGTCCACGGTGTGCCGCAAGTTCACAGGAAGCACGAGCACGTCGAACATTCCGAAGCCGCCCCGGACAGCGGTCTTGCCGTTCCGGAAGGGATCCCACGAAAAGCCGAGCCGTGGCTCGAAGTTCCGAAGCGAAGGATTCGCGAATAACGGCGACTTCACTATAACCGCTGTGTCCGTTAGATGTTGCAGGCTAGCGAGCTCGCCGCGGACATCCGTGGGTACGGTGGCCATCTCGTAGCGCAGTCCAAGGTTAAGCGTCAGGTTGGGACGGAAGTGAAAGTCATCCTGAACGTAGGTGCCAAAGATCGTCTCGCGAATCCCTTTCGATGTCACCAACTTGTCGGCGGTGAGCGTAAAAGTAGGTGTGTCGGTGAGGAAACTCTGAAGCGAACTAAAATCGAATTCTCCGCCGGGGCGCGAGGGCGTGAATTGATTGTTTTCGATCCGCTCGACGTTGGCGCCGAACTTCAGGGAATGAGTCCCTTTCGTCACAAACACGTTGTCATAAGCCTGCCACGAGTTCCAATGATATACCGCTGGTTGAGTGGTGCTCAGCCCTCCGGTAAAGAGCGTCAGCCCGGGCACGCCGAGATTTCCCGCCGTCTCCCCCGGCACAAAGCTCAGACTCGGACTGGTGCTCGCAGCGAGTGGGTTCACGGCCGTGCCGCCCGATGGCGCCGCCGCAAACACCCGGCTGTAACCCAGCCGGAAGGAATTCGCGAAAGACCCAGTGAACACATGGCTTTCTTCCAACGTTACGAGCTGGCGTCGTGCCCGGCTTAAGATGAGTTTGTTATTGAACTCGTCGTTCTGTGACAATGGAGAGTTGTCGAACATGTAGCTGCCCGCCAGGTTGTCTTTGTCGGAGAATCTGTGGTCGACCCTCGTGGTGAAGTAGTTCTCGCTGGCGATCTGCGACCCGCCGAATGTGAAGAGCGCCGTATCCCCTGCCCCCGCAACGCAACCGGTGCACTGGAGCGGACCGTTGGGCAAGGGGTAGAAAGCCAGATACGGTTTGACCCTCGGGTCGACCCCCGGTGTGATCGTCTTCGAGCAATCGGGTGAGTTTGGATCGCACAGGATTCCCTGGCGAGCCCTGAGGGAAGGTACGTTGTCGACCATGCTCAAGCCCAGTGACTGTCTCAACCCTTCGTAAGCGCCGAAGATGAAGGTCTTATCCTGCCGGATCGGGCCTCCCGCAGAGGCGCCGAATTGATTGCGCCGGAAAGCGGGAATCGGCCCGTCAAAGAAGTTCCGCGCATCGAGCGCGCTGTTGCGCAAAAACTCGTACGCGCTTCCATGAAACCGGTTCGTGCCCGACCGCCCGATCGCGCTGACGATGCCGCCGGATGTGCGCCCGTACTCCGCCGAATAATTGGTCGTCAAGACGGAGAACTCCGAAACGGCATCCACCCCTAGGTTCCCGCCGAGGATGCTGCCCGGCGACTGGTTCGAATAGTCGTTGATGCTGATTCCGTTCAGGAGGTAGTTATTCTGCTGCGGACGCCCGCCTGTGACGCTTAACTGGACTCCCAACCCGCGACCCAGCCGGTCCGGGCTGGCGACACTCGCGATGTCACGGATGGTCGAGACACCCGGCTGGAGAGTGGCCAGGTCCGTCCAGGAGCGTCCGTTCAAAGGCAACTCCTCAACGGTGGTCGTGTCCATTACACCGCTGATCGTGGGCGACGCCAATTGCACGTCGGGAGCCACCCAACTGACTTCGACCCTTTGCGTTATGGTCCCCACCTTCATCGTCACGTTGAGTACCTGTTGAGCGCCAACGGCCAGTGCGATGCTGCTTTGCACTGCGCTCTCGAACCCCGCCGCCGAAATGGTGGCCTCGTAGGTTCCCGGCAAAAGGTTGGGTGCATTGTAGACGCCCTGGGCGTTGCTCGTGACCATCGTGGTCACGCCTGTCGCCACGTTCTTGATCGAAACAGTCGCGCCTGGAATGGCCGCGCCGGTGGCGTCGGTGATCGTGCCCAGCAAGGTTCCTCCGACCACCTGCGAATACACGGGCATTGATGCCAGAAATCCCAGCGTCAACACGACACCGAGTATGAGGCCAAAGAAGATACTCTCGGGCTTGGTTCGATTCATCGCTGTCCCCCTTCGTTTCTCTCTGGCGTAGGTCGTATGGTTTTCTTGCGCGAGGTATGCGAAAGGAACTGCGCAGGCCCTGGCAAACACGGTTGTCTGCGCCGCCAAGCCTTCCCTATAGATGAATATCCCGCGCGTCCCCGAGACCGACCCCACGGCCCACACCCTACCCCTCATTCCGCGCGAATCAGGCTGTACAGGCATTCTGACGGCGGTAGCTTCACAGTCAATTCGGTTCTTCCTATCAAGCTTGATAGATGAACACTATCACTAGTCTGGGCCCCTGCAACTCATACCTTTGCCACATGGGGAGAAACAGACACCTCCGGGTCGATCTCTTCCAGGCGGCGCTTCTTCGGCTCGATCCCGAACAGCAGGACCACGAAGATCTGCACGATGAGAAGCCCAATCATCAGGCTCAGGACGCCGCCGACCCCGTAGGACCGGAACAGCGCGACGACCAAAAAGGGCGTGATAATCGTTGCCCCGCGCCCGAACGTGTTGCAGATCCCCGAGGCTCGCAGCCGCACTTCGGTCGGGAACAGCTCCGGAATGTAAATCGCGAACAGCAGGGTGACCAGAACGTAGATCGGCACGGTCAGCAAGAATCCCACCAGCAGCAGTACGGCAGGGTCTCTGATAAACGGATAAATACTGCCGATCACGATCGTCAGTAGCGACGCGCCGATGATGGTTGGCTTCCGCCCCCAAGAGTCCGCCGTAAACGCCCCGATTGCCGAACCGACCGGCGCACCGAGCGACATGACCAGCGAGTAGCGGAACGATGTCGCAATGCTGCGTCCTTCCTGAACGAAAAATGTCGGTAGCCACGTGATGAACCCGTAGATCAACGTGTTCACGACGATCAAGGTGGTGGCGCCCACGATCATGCGCGGAAGCAGCGCCGGGCTGAACAGCGAACCAACGCTCCGCGAATGGATTGCAGCGGCGCCGGGCGCGGGCGGCGGCAGGGAAGCGCGGTGAAGCGAGGCTTCGCGTTCGATGGCTTGCAAAATTGCGTCAGCCTCTTCGACCCGGCCAACCGATTCCAGCCAACGCGGCGACTCCGGCAGCGCCTTCCGCAAGTACCACACGACGAGCGCACCCAGCCCGCCGACCACGAACATGGTGCGCCAGCCAAATCTCGGTATGATCAGCGTTCCAAGTAGCGCGGTGGCCGGCAAGCCGCTCACCACAAACACGGATATGATGCCAAGCCATTTGCCCCGGGCTTGCGGGGGGACGAACTCCGTCATCGTTGAATATCCGACCACGTTTTCGGCGCCAAGCCCCGCTCCCATGATGAACCGCAGCAAGATCAGCATCTCCATCGAAGGCGCCAGGGCGGCAGCGATCGACGCAAGACCGAAGATTGCGAGATTCGCCTGATAGGTGAAGCGCCGGCCGTACCGGTCGCCGAGGAAACCCGTCACAAACGATCCCAGCATCATCCCGAGAAACGTCACGGAGACGAACTGCGCGTTCTGACCCAGTGTGGAAAAGCCGCTCTTCAAGGTCGCGCCGAGAACGGTTGCGGCGACATAAATGTCAAACCCATCGAAGAACATTCCAATGCCGATCAGCCACATGATCCGGCGATGAAATGAGGAAATCGGGAGTCGATCGAGACGCGCGGCTGCGTTCACCCTCACAGCCGGCTTATTTCTCCCTTGCAAGCAGGGTCATGCTGCCGGCCGTCAAGGCTTCAATGGCCAGCCGGCAGTTCTGGTCGAAAGTGTTCTGTTGGGCTGTCTGGAAAAATTCCTTGCAGCGCCGCGCCGCAGCCGGGTCGAGCCGAAGGATGCGCTCGACGAGGGCATCAGCCTCGCCGGCGAGGCGCTCGACCGGGCAAACTTGCGAGATCAGGCCGATTTGCAGCGCGCCTTGCGGGACGATCGGATCGCCGAAGAGGACCAGAGGAAACGCGAAGCGCGGCAGCGCGTACTCGCCCAGGTAGGACATGATGGCGGCCGGAGCGAGCCCGGAGCGCATCTCGGGAAATCCCAGGGCGGCGTGCTCGGCGACGAGGACGAAGTCGCACACAATCGCGAGCCCGAAGCCGAACCCGAAGGCGTCACCCTGCACCTCCGCGACGCTGATCAAGGGCGACGTCCGCAGCGTGCGCTTGAGCTCGATGAGACGCGCTGATTCGTGACGGATTGCCGCAACGTCCCGGCCCGCGCGCTCTCGCCCCGTACAGAACACCTTGCCGCGCGCTCGAATGCGCAACACTCGCACACTGGGCAGAGACGCTTCCGCCCGAAGCTCGGCCAGCATCGCATCGAACATCGCGCCGGTGACTTCATTGCCGCGCTCCGCATTGTCCAACGTAAAGGTGAGCACATCCCCGGTCCGCTCGATCACTACTCCGACCGGGGCACTGGAGGTGGATGAGCTGAACGGGTCCTCGGATGACATGGCGACACGCTATACAAGCAATGCAGCGCATGTCAACAAATGTGAGACGAAGTGAATCGCTGTCACCCAAGCACTTCATCTATACTGGCTGGCCGCGGAAATGGACCTGGGTTACTTGCCGGAGAAGAGGAGGATGTTCATGAGGAATCTGTTCGGAGTTCTCTTCGCCGTGCTCATCGCTGTCCCGGCCTTCCTAGCGCAAACCAAGGAACCCATAGATGGCGGGCCAGCCGCAAAACACATCCTGGTCGTGCCGGACCAGGTGAAGTGGGGCGCACCCCCTAAGGGGTGGCTCGCGGTACGCCGTCCGTCGAGGCGGGAAGCCCGCTGCGCTACTCGAAGGAGACCCGATGAAGCCGGGAAAGCCTTTTACGATCCGTCTGGGCTGTTCCGACGGATATAAGGCCGCGCCGCACTGGCATCCCACCAATGAAAACATCGCCGAGTTGAAAGGCACGTTCGCGATGGCCACCGGCGACACATTTTACCCAACGGCACTTCGCGACCTCCCGACAGGCGGTTACGGTCTCATGCCCGCTCACATGCACCACTTCGGTCTGTGCAAGGGCGAGACAGATCTCCTCGTCTACGGCATTGGTCCTTTCCAGATTTAATTGGGTGAACGCGACCAAACCGCAGTAAAGAAGGCGCTGACGAAGCGTCTCAATGCACGACAACAATCATTGAGCAGCAATGGCAGGACGTGTTCTATACTTGCCCCGGCCGTGGTATGGTGCCCCTCGCGCAGGTAACTATGAGCGGATCTGAGAGGAGGATTCTTGTGAAAATCAGTCCCACGCCTACGAAATGTGGACCGGTCCTGACCCTCGCTTACGTCTCCGTGATATTCAGCATGGGGTTGCTGACGGCACGTGCGGTGTTTGCGCAGGAAGAAGGAAACAGAACCGCCTCGGCAGCTCTGGCGGGCGTAATGTTTTTGGTGCTCCTCGCGATCTTCGCGGTGCTGTACGTGTACCTGGCTCTGGCGGTCCAGACCATCGCCAAGAAGACCAATACCGAGAACGCCTGGCTGGCCTGGATACCAATCGCCAATATCATCCTGCTCTTGAATATCGCCAAGAAGCCGCTGTGGTGGTTCCTCCTTTGCCTGATCCCGTTGGTGAACATCGTGATCTCCATCATGGTCTGGATGGCCGTTGCCGAGGCGCGAGGCAAGCCGAACTGGTGGGGGATTTTGTTGATCGTGCCGGTGGTCAATCTAATCGTGCCGGGCTATTTGGCTTGGGCCGATTAGAGACATGAAAACGCGGGTAGCGGTAACCACGCTTCCTGACCCATAGCCCGCATCAGCGCGAAAACGCACGGCCGCGTGTTCTACGCCGTGTTATTCCTTCAGATGGGGCGGAAACAGAACCGGTGGGCCCCATCAACGACGCTCGCTCAAGCCCTCCAGGCGATTCAACGTCGCTTCCCTCGTCCATTTCGCAGGTGGGATTTCTGTCCCCGCAGCAATAGCCAAGCGTCAATGGCAGGACGTGCTCTATACTTGCCCCCCCGCGTTATCTGGTGCGCGACCTGACTGAATTGTGCCCAGTCCGCCGGCCACACGCGAGGTGACGCGTGCGAGGTGACATATGAAAGATGATCGCCCTAGGGACTCGCGTCCTCTCGTCCAGCTCTCGAGCGGCTCGGCTTCGGATCACGAGAGCGAATCGCCCTTTTACGAGCTGCGTGAAGGGATCGTGTGGTTCTCCGAAGAAATCAAGCGCGAGCATCGACGCCTCAAGACTTCCCTCTGGCGATACGTCCGGCGTTCCCGGTTTTTGATAGTGGACACAGAACTGGATCGATTCCTGCACGAGTTGGAAGCGGAAGGCCAGCAAAATGACTCGCATGAAAAAGATAGAAAGAACAAATTCCTCAACCTCGAACGGCCCACTGCGGAGCTGATTCATGTGCTGCTGCAAGCCTCAAGGCGCAAACATGTTTTGGAAATAGGGACCTCGAATGCGTACAGCACGATTTGGATCGCTACCGCGCTGAAATACTCCGACGAAGCAAGGCTGGTCAGCATCGAGATTGCTCCACACAAGCTCGCACTGGCGCGTAAGAACATCGCTCGCGCGCGATTAGCGCATAAGGTAGAAGTAATTGAGGGCAATGCAACCGAAGTTGTTGCGAGCCTGCGAGGACCTTTCGATTGTGTCTTCTTTGATGCTGACCGCATCAGCGCTCCGGCACAATTACGGCTGCTGTTGCCAAAATTGAGCGATGACGTTCTCTTGCTCGCCGACAATACGCTTTCTCATCCCGATGAAATCTCCGCTTACAAGACCTTCGTCGAGCAGCTACCCGGTTTCATTTGCACCGTGACGCCAGTAGGCAAAGGATTGCACATAGCATGGCGGTCGGGGCGCATCCACGCACCGCCGGAACGCGAGCGCTAAGAAGTAGAGTCCAGTTCCTGCGTCAAGTTACAATGTCCCTAGCGCATAGTTTTGGAGGGGTGGGTGAGCGGTTGAAACCGGCGGTCTTGAAAACCGCTAGGCTCGAAAGGGCCTCGTGGGTTCGAATCCCACCCCCTCCGCCCTTGCGAGAAATGCTCCGTGAATTCCTGAGCGCTGGTAACGCCCCAACCTAGGTTGCTCGACATCTTGTATATTAGAAGGCGCCCGATGTGGTGTGAGTCGTCGACGCCTCACGGTATTCAGGGGGGCGATATGCAACCGGCCGTAGGGGCGTATAGCCATACGCCCTCCACCAATCTGGCATGAGGAGAAAATGATCGCTTATAAATGTGATCTTTGTGGCGAAGTAAGAGAGTGTCTTCAAAAAGAAATCGACCAAAGGGAGTTCGACGTTTGCGCCGAGTGCTGGGCAACCCTCGAAGCAAAGTTGAAAGGAAAAGGTCGGCCGAAGCAAACAGCACGGCCGGTCGTACTGCCAGATCAGCGGATCCTCAAAGAGGGCGAGGAAGAGAGGAAAAAGCCGCTGCCCGGCGAGCCACCCACCATCTGGGGCAAGAAAGCAAATTGACCGATCGGTGGCAGCGTAGGGTTGATCCCTGGGTCGTCGTACGTCCGCCCGGCGGTATAAGAGACACTCCCGGGACGAGGTCGGGACGCTGCGTGGGCCCTGTGTCCTACTCGGGCTCCAGATCCCAACGAAAGCCAAAGGTGTAGGTCGGCTTGTAGTACTCGCGCTGAGTGAAGAACTGCGGGCTGCCATTGTAGAATCCGAATACTCCGTTGTTCAGGTTTAGAGCGGACACGATGGCTGTAAAGCCTTTCCCGAGTCGATAACTCCCCTGCGCGTCCACCTGAAAGTGCGAAAAGAAGTAATTGTCGCCCCCGGGACCTTTGATGCCGAAAGGTGCTCCGTCCGTGAAGGCGTAAAAGTTGATGTTCGGGCCGTTATATGCCAGACCGACGCGGATGGAGAGGCGACCCCGATCGTAGGTCGGACTGATGTTGAAAGCGTTTGGGGCCTGGCGTAGAAGTGCGGGGCTGTCTGTACGACTCCCCGGGCTCACGTTATGGGCCTTCGAGGTGGCGTAGCTATAGTTCGCGAAGAGACCCAGTCCTCGCAGGAGGCCTGGAAAGTAAGTGAAGTGCTGCTCGAAACTGACCTCGACGCCTGCTATATACGCACTGCCGGCGTTGCTGGCCTGACTCACCTGAAAACCCACGTTCGGTCCCGTCGTCGGCACCGTTACAACATTGACGATCGGATCGGAGAGGCTCTTGTAAAAAAAACCACCCCGAACGACGCCGATGGGGTTCAGATACCGTTCATACAATACGTCAGCGTTGTGCGCGTGCTCCGGCTTCAGGGCCGGATTGCCGATGGTCAAGAGGGGAGGAAAAAACGAACTATCGAGGCTCGTGGCCGTGGTCAGGAACGCCGGATCCGGACGGGAGATTCCGCGGCTATAGGCCAGTCGAACGTCGGAGTTATTGTCGAGGCGGATGGTGAGCGCCGCGCTGGGCAGAACATCGACGTAGGAGCCGTTTCCTTTCACGGACAGCGTGTTTTTCGTGGTGTCGAAGCTGAGAGTATCGTCCTGCGTGCCTTCGAAACGTACGCCGGCGATTAGAGTGAAGCGGCCGAGATCCACCGTATTCATCAGATAACCGGCCGGGCGACGCTCAATCAGATCGAAATTGTTCGAGTTTCCGCCTGCCGTGGTCGTCATGGTGAAGGCAGAGGGGTTCGCCGCCAGAAACGCCTGGACCTTTTCCCAGCTACCGATCGGCCCGTATTGGTAAGCGCCGCCATAGTAGTTGGGGTTCTTAAAACCATTGAGAAACTGGGTCATCAGCAAGGTGTTCTTCGGCGTGAAATCGTTCTCGAAAGAATCGTCGAATTTATGAAAAGTGAGGAAGCTGCCACCGACCTGGAATATCCCCGGGTGAGAGCCAAGGAAATAGGTTCTGCCCGCAGACGCTGAGCCGAACAGGTTGAGTTGAGCCGTCAGTCCATGATTGGCCTGCGAGATTGAGCCAAGTTGGAAATTGGCGGGATTATACATTTCCGTGAAGCAGGCTAGCGTAAACTGCGGGAGGAACTGGTTCTTCGTAGCAGCCGTATTATACTGGCAGTTGCTTGTGGCGGGAACGAAATTAAAGGTGGTAATCGACTCACCTCCGTTGATGGGGTTGCCATAACGCGAGCGAGCCACGGAAGCCGTCCACTGCAGCGACCACTTGCCAGAGGCGTGAGCGCCACCCAGGATTAAACTCGCAATTTGAAAGTCTTGCAGGCGCCTTTCGGTGTTGAAACTTGGCAGGTTGGTGCCGGGCACCGTATCGTTGGTTGAGAGCGCGTAATCATATCGGTAGCCGTAATCCTTGAACTCGGAAAAGAGGGTGCGGGCGTAAAGGGATGAGGCGTTTCCAAGCTTGTAATCGACGTTGCCGCCGAAACCGTAGCGCTTCCGGTCGTATAGGTACTCTCGAATGTCCATGGCCGTGAACGTCGGTGTGATGCTCGTCGATGCCGGGCAGGCAGCAGAGGGGCTCGGACATGGCTCGATGTCATCGATGCCGCGGCCGTTGTAGTCGAAGCTGCCGCCGACGATCACGCCGAGACGCTTTTCTGTGCCGAATCGCTTGCCGATAGTAGCACCGCCCTCGCCGACTGGGACGGTGTTGGCAATGGGTGTGAAACCTCCCAGTCCGTACAAGGAGAGGGTGGGGCGGTCACGAGCCACCTTGGTTTCGATGTTTACCGATCCGCCGATCGCATCACCGGGCTGGTCGGCCTGCAGCGTCTTGTAAATCTGGACCGACTCCACCAGGTCCGCCGGAATGGTATCCAGTTTCACTTGGCGAACACCACCTTCGGGTGAAGGAATCTCGACGCCGTCGATGGTTAGATTGCTAAGGCGTGGCTCGGTTCCGCGGATCTGGACGTATTTGCCTTCCCCTTCGTCACGCTCCAGCGTGACACTCGGCAACCGGCCCACCGCATCGGCGATATTCGCATTGGGGAGGCTGGTGATCACCTTGGCTGGCAAAACGTCGAGGATGTTGCTGGTGGTGCGTTCTTCGTTGATTGCTTCGGCTTCGCCGTGCGCACGAGGAGCCGTCACCAAGATCTCCTGGCCCTGCGAAGCCACCTTCAGAACCGCATTCACGTTCGCCACCTGCCCGGCTACCACCGTTACGCTTGTCGTGAAGGGCGAAAAGCCAACGTAGGAGATAGTCACATTGTAGGTGCCTGGCGCGAGGCCGCGGAGCGTAAAGTTACCTTGCTCGTCGGACGCGATAGAAACATTACTGGGCTGAAGTACAATCTGGGCGCCCGGCAGGGCTCCCTGGGCTGTATCCGCGACCGTACCGGTGATCGTGCCCGTGCCTGTCTGCGCCCCCGCGCGATAGGGCCAGAGCACGGTGGACATAATCGCAACCAGGAATAGCCAGCACAGAGACTTACGCATGAATCAGCCCTCCCCTTCATGATCGAATGTCACGCCAAGCGTTCGAGCCTCGCCCTTTGCGCAACAGTTATCTGCCAGCCCCCCTCAACATCGGCGAATGTTGCCACTTTCTGTTTGCTAGAAGCCATCGCCTAATGAATCGGGACGCGATTCGATACTTGGCGGGCAGGGTAGGGGACAAATATGAACGCCGGATGACAGAAGCGTGAAAACGAGGTTAAGTGAAGCTGAAAAATATCTGAAGCCGCGGCGACGATATCATACGAGATGCTCCTGAAAGCGGAGATCAAATGTCAACGCAAAGTAGAAATGTCCGGTTTTGTGCAAGGTAGAAATGTCCGCTTCCAGGGTTTGCGCCAAGGATGATCAGGAGGCGGGTGGTAGTGGGTTTTGATCTTGGTGGGGGGTTTTGGTTTGCGATCCGCGAGGCCTGGAGGCGGTAGGCGGGAAAGACTTGCGGATCGCGGCGCCGCCGGGCAGGCCACCAGCGGCAGGTAGCGACCCGGATATTTCTACTTTGACAAACCGGACATTCTCACTTTGCGGCGACAAAAGCGGAGATCAAATTGACCCACGTGCGCACCGCGTGTAGGATGGCAACATACTTAGAGCGGGAGGCGACCGCAATGGCGAGAGGAACTCGACTGAAAAGGGCCGCAGTGAGAATTGGCAAGGCGGTAGGCCGGGCAGATCGTACGGCTCACAAAGTCGCAAAAGCAGCCAAGCTGGCTACCGAAGAAATCAGTGAATTGAAGAAAAAGGTTGAGGCGCTTTCCCGCGACCTGAAAAAGTCCAGCGACCGGCTAAGACGCGCGCTTAGCTAATCTCGAATTCAGCCCTCCCGACATTTGCCCCGCTCCGACCGATAGCATCACTTCGGAATGTGCGCCCACGCCTTCCGAGCTTCGGCAGCGAATTCCCCTTGCGGCCCCGGGGACGCTGCACACCTCCTGCGCGAACTTCCCGCAAAGCAAGGCTTGGGGCCCGCAATAGTACCTTCCGGCCAGTAATCTTTTGGGCCGTCCGGAAGCAAGTTCGGCCCGGAACTCGTCGCCGCTCCCTTAAAATCTGTCTCGGCATTTTTCATGAAGGCCTCAAGATCATCTTGGAGTATCGCCGCGGCCTGGACCTTTTTCGTTGGCGCAGGCACGGTCGTGTGGCTGTTGGTTCCGCCCGGCGCGTTGCGCTCTGCCTGCGGAAATGTCTTGCTGTGCCTCGTCCCGCTCTTCGCGAACGCGTGCTTGCTCCGGAATTCCGCGACACCCTATCGCCGCGCAAACACCTTCTGGATGCTGCTGGCGACGGGCTGCGCCATGTGGCTGATTGGCCAGCTTCTGTGGACTTACTACGATCAGGTACGTCATGTTCCCTTTCAGAATCCCACTTTCGCGGACCTGATTTTCTTCTCCCACACGGTGCCCTGGATGGCCGCGCTGGCGCTGCAACCTCACGAGCGCAAGATGGGCGCGACTCTGCGCTACGCCTCCCTCGACCTGATTTTGCTCGGCTGGCTGTGGCTCTGCGTTTACGCTTTCTTCGCGCTTCCCTGGTACGTCGCCTCGCCTGACCTTCGTCTTTACAATCTGCGCAATTTCCAGACCTACATAGCGGCAAACATCGTCGTTCTTGTTGGTCTCGCCGCCTGGTTCCTGCGAACCCGCGGCACTTGGCGTTCCGTTTATGGGCATTTGTTCGGCGCTGCAGCCACCTCTACCGCCGCATTCGTCCTGGCCAACATTCTTTCCTGGCGGGGAAAATACGACACCGGCGGCGCGCATGACCTTCTCTTCATCGTTTCCTTTGTGTGGTTTGGCACTACCGGAATCCTTGCTCATCGGGTGCAGCCATCTCCTGATCCGATCGACCCGGCGCTCCATCGCGACACGCAGTGGCCGGCGCGTCTCGCGATGCTCGGAGTCCTCTCCGCGCCGCTGGTCGTCGCTTGGACCGCGTTTGTCAGCGAAGCGCCGCGCCCCGTCAGGCAGTTTCGCCTGCTGGTGACCCTCGCCGCACTGCTCGTAGGGACCGCGCTGGTTTTCCTGCGCCAGCAATTTGTGGATCGGGAGCAGCTGAAGTTGGTGCGCGAACTCCAGGATTCGGTCGCCAACATGAAGCGACTCCAGACCCAACTCGTGCACTCGGAAAAATTGGCGTCCCTGGGCCAACTGGCGGCGGGCGCGGCGCACGAGATCAACAATCCCCTGACCGCGATCCTCGGCTATTCGGACATGTTAATCGAAGAAGGCACCGCCAGTGAACGCTCCCGCAGCCTCGGTGAAAAGATTCGCGAGCAGGCCCGGCGCACCAAGGATCTCGTCACCAATCTCTTGAGCTTCGCCCGTCAGGTCCCCGCGGAAAAGCAGTTACTCGACCTCAACACCGTGCTTACGGGCGCCGTCCAGCTCCGTACTCTCGATCTCCGCGACAAAAATATCCGCATCGAGATGAAGAATCCCACCGTGCTTCCCGCCGTGCGCGGGGATCCCAATCAGTTGCTGCAGGTGATCTATCACATCATCAGCAATGCCGTGGACGCGATGGAAGCCGTGGGTGGCGGTGTTCTCGCCATCCGCGCCATGCGCGAGCGCTCCAATGTTGTGGTCGAATTTTCCGATAGCGGCCCCGGCATTCGCGAGCCCGAAAAAGTCTTCGACCCGTTCTACACCACCAAACCGGTCGGCAAGGGCACCGGACTCGGCTTGAGCATCTGCTACGGCATTTTGCAAGAGCATGGCGGTCAGATTTCCTGCAGCAATCGGCCGGAGGGCGGCTGCACGTTTCGAATCGAACTTCCCGCAGTGCTCGCCCTTTTCCCCCAGTCGCAGCCCCTCCCGCCTGTTTCCGCGGCCACGCGGTAAGCGCAGCTCCCGGTAGAGGGTCAGTTTCCTGAATGCGCGTTAGCAGCCAAGTGGATTATTTCCGGGTACGCCGTCATCCGAGCACAATCGCGGATTGGACCCTGCCGAGTCTCCGGTAAACACAACGCGACTTGAACGTAGCCGCTGGGGAGTAGTGTGGAGGACCCACAACGGGCCGTTTGCGAATGAGACAAAGGTATTTCCCCAACTTCCTTCCGCCCAGCCTTTCTCGCAAGGCTCACTCCAGAAACGGATCTCGTAATTCAGGGACTTGGTCCAGAGGCTCTGAAGACACCCGTTTGATTTGCTCCTCAATCGAGCGCCGGAGTTCAGGATCGTTGGGTGCGCGCTGAAACGCGGCGGAGTAAGCCTGCAAAGCGCAGTCACGCGAACCGCGTTTTAGGCAAACGTTGCCTAATTCGATGTGCACGAAAAAGGGGCTGGGATCAAAGGCGAGCGACTGCCTCAACAGGCGTTCTGCCGCTTCCAAATCCGGCTTTTCGGCGTAAATCTTCGAGACGGCATCCTCATAGGAGCCTGGGGCCAGGATGGCGCCGCAGGCGCACGTTCCTCGAAAGACCAACAAATTTCCGAAGCGGGCGCTCGGAGCAGTGTCACGGAGAGACGAACTGTCCCAGAAAGGCCATCTGCCCAGGAACCGGGCATTAACCAGTACAGTTCCCGAAAAAATTGGAGAGCTAAGCCGGGTTTCGTCGCGCTTTGGATCGCGGCCAAGCCAATCCAGGCGCCGCTCCTTTTTCTCGGGTTCACCGATGGGTCCGTAAGAGAGGATGGGAACTTCGCCTGATGGCTCGAGGACGCGGTGATAGTATTCGGCAAGTTCCTTGCCGCGCTGCCAGATATCGACACCCTCGTCGCTGAAGTATAGATAGCCATTCTTTGCGCCGCCTATGATCTCATTGAAGTACTCCCATGGGCGCATAACGGGCAGAGCGGATACCGCGGCCGCAACCAGTGCCGCCGCCACAGCAGCTTTCGAGGCCTTCGAATTCGACGAGAGCGCCAACTGCACGGCGAGTCCCCCCAAAATTGCCAGAAGAACAACGACGGGAAGCGAGTGGCGGATTCCTCCGTACGTGGAACCTAATGAGAGGACTAGCAAGAAGATGACCGATGCTGCCAGAACGATGGCGAGCCCTACGTACCGATCCGGGGGTAAGCGGCGCGCGAAAAACATGAATAAGCCGATCATCACGAGGACGCTCAGGCCAATCGGGAGCTTGAGAGCAATCATTCCGGGGAAAAAATATCTCGGCCCCGTCCCAATATACGGGCGGCCAAAAGCCCTAATCGGAATGACGCGCCCCTCAAGACCGGCCCTGATCGTGTCGGCGAAGCCCCAAATATAAGCGCGCGGCACCACATGGCTCGACGCCATCGCGTTGAGCACAAAGCGATAGACCGGCGAATGCACGTCGGCGATCTTGTCCGCGAGCGGACGATTGAAGACTTCGCGGCCCGTATTGCTCTCGGCAAATCGAAAGAAATAAAGGCCCCACAGAATGATCAGTGCGCCAGCCGCAACTGCCGAGAGCTTTGCAAATCGAAAGACGCGGGAATTCTCAGGCCGCGAGACCGGCTGAACGAGCGCAAGAACGGCGCCGATCAAAACCACGAAGATGAAAAAAATAGGCGCGGAATGTTTTGTCGCAAGAGCCAGTCCGAGGGCGATGGAGCACGCGACGAGATCCCTCCAGGTCCAGTCTTGGAAGGCCCGGACAGCGAGGACGACAGCGGTGGCGGACAAAAGAGAAACGGGCAAATCCGTCATCACCACTGGCAAATGCGCGGCCACGGTCGGATCAATTGCGAGAAAGAGCATAGTCCCGAGCGCGACGCCGGAGCCAAAAGTCCTGCGCACGGCTAAGGCCAGCACCATCAATAGCAATCCATTCAGCGTCCACATCGCAATCCGTGCACGTCGCTGGACGGAATTGAGATCATTATTGAGGTAAACGTCTTCCTCCGTGAAATTGCGCTCGTCTCTCTTGTCAGCAAATGGGCGGATGCTGCTCTGGCGAAAGCCCGTTGCGGAGATAAGGCTTCCCACCCAGAGCTTGACGAGCGGCGGATGCTCTGGATTGATCCGAAAATCGGCATAGCGCACGTAAGAGACGCCAGCAGCGATGTGGTAAGCCTCATCGATGGTAAAGCCATCCAGCCGGGTTGCTATGGCGGAGCGGACGATGCCTCCGCCCACCAACGCGAGCAGGAGAAAGACGAAGAGGCGCAAGCCGATTCCAGAGGACTCCCGATGCTCGACTGGCGCGGGCGCGACGGGAGTGCTCAAAGGTCCTCCTGCCCACTGAATGAGAGCCAAGAGAAGGTGGAATGAGTCAACATCATAGTGGATAGGTGTTTGCGAGTCGAGAACAAGTGGGGCAACAGCAGGTGCATTGCAACGGGTTTGTTATCGCGAGAATACCTTCGTGCCAGCGAATTCAAGTAGCGAATAAGAATCGCCGTAGTGTTGACCGAACGGATCAACTCCCGGATGGTCGCAGACTCTCCAGAAACTAAACGCGTAACTCGTTTAGTTTCTGGCACTACTGACGAGCCGCAGGGCCGTCATTTGCTCGGAAGTTATCGTCCGATCGTCCGGGTTCTTCGCCAGGTACGTGTTCACCAGGCGCTCGAACCCCGCCGGTGTTAGCGGCTTGAGTGCCCGAATGGGCTCAGGATCCTTTTCCAGAATCGCGCTCGCTAGGCTGAGCTGGTTCTTTCCATCGAACGGCCGCCTTCCGGCGGCCATTTCGTAGAGCACAGCGCCCAGTGCAAACAAATCCGAGCACTCGGCCAGCGACTCACCCTGCAGATACTCCATCACCAGAAAGTCGACGCCGTCCTGATGTCCAACATCATGCAACGTGCAAATGCGCGGATGATTTAACGACGAAATGGCCCGCGCCTCACGCTCGAAGCGCTGCTTCAGATCAGGATGAGAAGAAAGATGATATGGCAGGACCTTGATCGCCACGGGGCGATCGAGGCGTGTGTCGCGGGCGCGATATGGTGATGCGCACGAACTTCCGGTCCAGGAATTGCCAAACCATATTCTGGGCTACCTGCTCAATAGCCGCTATTGCGAGGTTGGCAGATTCTCTACGATTGCATCGGAGTTGTTCGGCGCCGTTGCCCCAGGATGGGGGAGGGTGCAGGCCATCTGCGACTGGGTGCACGCAAAAGTTAGCTTCGGATATCAATACGCCCGTCCCACGAAAACTGCATTGGATGTTTTTGCGGAGCGTTTTGGAGTCTGCAGAGATTTTCAGCATCTCGCGGTCACTCTGTGCCGCGCCCTACATATTCCCGCACGCTATGCCACAGGTTATTTAGGTGATATCGGTGTGCCGGCCGCCCCGTCCCCCATGGACTTCAGCGCGTGGTTTGAGGCGTATCTCGACGATCGTTGGTGGACCTTCGACGCGCGGCATAACCAGCCGCGCATCGGACGTGTGCTGATGGCGACGGGGCGTGACGCCTCGGACGTTGCCATCACGACATCGTTTGGGATTGCGAATCTGAGGCAGTTCAGGCGTCCTGCGCAGATTTTCGGCTGTTGTGTTAAATTCGCCTGCTCATGGCCGTTCCGCCGATTGAAACGGAAGGTCTGACCCGCCGGTTCGGAGACCTGGTCGCGGCCGATCAAGTGAACCTTCGCGTGGATGCCGGCCAGTTCTTCGGTTTCCTGGGTCCGAATGGCGCGGGCAAATCCACAACCATCAAGATGCTGACAGGTCTTCTCGCGCCAAGCGCGGGACGCATCCGCATCTTGGGCCTTGACCTGGCCGCCAACCCGGTCGAAGTAAAGCAGCAAATCGGCGTCGTGCCCGAAGGCATGGCCCTTTTCGGCCGCCTCACCGGGGCCGAATATCTCAATTTCGTCGGCCGGATGTATGGGCTCGATCGCGTTACCGCGGCCAAGCGCGCCACCGAGCTGCTCGAATTCATGCAGCTTGCGGATCGGCCGAAGACCCTCGTCACCGACTATTCCCACGGCATGCAGAAGAAGCTGGCCATGGCGGCTGCGGTGATCCATGGCCCAAAAATTCTCTTCCTCGACGAGCCCTTTGAAGGAGTCGACGCGATTGCATCCGGCACGCTCAAGGCCATGCTGCAGCGGATGATCGCGCGCGGCGCTACGATTTTCCTGACCTCGCACGTTCTTGAAATCGTCGAGCGCCTTTGCAGCCACGTGGCTATCATCCACAAAGGAGAGCTCGTCGCCCAGGGCTCCATCGAACAATTGCGCGCGGGCGTCGAAGCCCGCGAAGCCATGGCACAGCCCGACGGCAGCGCACCTCCGCGCGAGAAACTCACCCTCGAGCAGATCTTTCTCGACATCGTCGGCGGCGCGCGCCTCAGCGATCGCGAACTCTCATGGCTGGCCTGACCGCTACTCCCGTTAGCGAGCCGCCGATCTCGAGTGAAGCCCACGTGCGCGGCCAACTCGCTGCCATCGCGGCCTTGCGCTGGCAAATCTTCCGCAACTCCCTGCGAACTCTTCCGGGCCGGCTCGAGCTGATTTCCCGCATCCTCGTCGGATTGATGATGGGGGGAGGAGGCTTACTCGCCGGCTTCGGCCTCGGCGCAGCATCCTTCTTCTTCGTCCAGAGCGGCAAGACCGAATGGCTTGCCTTGCTGCTCTGGTCTGTGTTTCTGTTCTGGCAGTTCTTTCCGGTGATGGCGTCCGCATTCACCGCCCCTTTCGACTCTTCGAATCTGTTGCGCTTTCCCATTCCATTCTCTTCTTTTTTTCTGCTGGCTCTGGCTTACGGAGTGGCCGACCCCGCGACCATCGCCGGAAGCTTTTGGCTCGCTTGCATGGCGGTTGGAATTGGCTTGGCTGACCCGGCGCTGCTTCCGTGGGCGCTGCTGTCGCTGCTGTTGTTCGCGCTGGTCAATCTCTTGCTGGGCCGCGTGATCTACGCATGGCTCGAACGCTGGTTGGCGCAACGCCGGACGCGCGAAATCCTCGGGGTGGTATTTTTTCTTGCCCTCCTCAGTTTCCAACTGATTGGACCGCTAGGGGAACACTTCAAACATCGCGCCGGTTCCCGAGTCGCTCACCTGGTCTCGCTTCTGCCACTCGAGCGCATCTTGCCGCCGGGCTTGGCGGGAGAGGCGCTCGCGCGTGGCGCGAATGGGGATGCCCATGGCGTGGCGATTTTCATGTTGCTCCTGCTCGCCTACGGCCTTTTGTTCATCTGGCTGCTGAGAATGCGCCTGCGCGCCCAGTACAGCGGTGAAAATCTCGGCGAGGCTATCGCTCCCGCAACCGCGCGGGCAGGACAATCGGCAGTGCGCTTGGGATGGCGCTTGCAGGGACTCCGCGCTCCGGTCGCCGCCGTCTTCGAGAAAGAGATTCGCTATCTGATGCGCAGTGGCCCGATTCTCTTTAGCATCATCATGCCGCTGTTCATCCTCGTGATCTTCCGCTTTTCGCCCTCGCGCGATCCGGATTCCTCGCGGTTTCATGCTCATCTTGCCGACTTCGCGTTTCCCGTCGGAGCGGCTTATGCGCTTCTGATGCTCACGAATTTGGTTTATAACTCCTTCGGCGTCGAAGGCAGAGGCATTCAGTTCTATTTCATGTCCCCGGTCGGTTTCCGCGAAATCTTCCTGGGAAAGAACCTTGCGCACTCGGCGGTGCTCGCATTCGAGATGGTGCTGGTCTGGTTCGGCGCCACCCTTCTTTATCGACCGCCGGTTGCGGGCGTGGTCGTGGTCACGCTCGCGGGAATTCTCTTCGCGCTGCTGGTGAATCTGGCGGCGGGCAATTTGTTTTCGCTCTATTTCCCGAAGAAGTTTGATTTCGGCACATTCGGGCGGCAGCGCGCTTCCGCCACAACCGTTTTTGCCAGCATGGGAATCCAGCTCATCGTGATCAGCCTTGGAGGACTCGCGGTGTTCCTCGGGTATTTCCTGCATCGGCTCTGGCTGGCGGACACGATTCTGCTGGTGCTTGCTTTGATCGCTTTCATTGCCTATCGCCTGGTCCTTGGTCGCGTCCCGCGAATCGCCCTCTACAAGCGCGAAACTCTCACCGCCGAACTCACCCGCGCATGACATCCGGGAGAAATCCGATGATTCGAAGCCGGCGCTGTTCCATCTTTGGGTTTTCGGGTTTGTTTTTTCTTCTTGCAGCGCTGTCCCTTTGCGCACAGTCCGACCAGCCCGCGCGCGCTCCCGGCGACATCGACAATGACTTGCAGCAGCTTGTGGAAACTCCTGCTGTCTCTGGCTACGAGATCGAGCTCGCGCACAAGATTCGCGATCGCCTCCGCGGATACGCGGCGGAGACAGACAACCTCGGCGATGTGATCGTAACCATCGGAAGCGGCGTCCCACACCGCTTGATCGTCGCGCCCATGGACGAGCCCGGATTCGTCGTCAGCGGCATCACTCACGACGGCTACCTGCGCGTTCAACGTTTACCGCAGAATGCCATCCTTCCTTTATTTGAAGAGCTCTACTCCGCTCGGCCCGTTCGCATCGAGATCACCTCCGCAAAATGGATCGACGGAGTCGTCGCGGGCCTGTCGGTTCATCTCCAGCCCGGGCGGCTGCATCCGCCGAGTGCAGGTGACATTGAGGAAATGTACGTGGATATTGGCGCGTCGTCAGCGGGGGAGGCGCGGCGCGCGGGTGCCGACACTCTCAGCCCCTTGGTGATGGACCGCGCTCTCGCCTACATGTCAGGCTACCGTACCGCCGCGGCGATCGGCGATCGCTTCGGCGATGCCGCTCTCATCGAGATGCTGCGCCGTCTCGACCAGACGAAACTGAAGGGCACGCTCACCGTTGCCTTTGTGGCTCAGCAATGGACGGGAGCGCGTGGGCTTCAGCGGGTCCTCAGCACTACTCCAGCCGACGAGGTGATTTATGTCGGCCGCCTCACACCTTCCGGGCCGATTCCCGGCTCGCCCAATCTCCGTAAAGCGCCGCGCCGCGATCCCGGCAGCGGCGTTCTGATCGGCTTGCCGGAGACAAGTGAATCGATGTCTGGCTTCGCCGCCGAAATTCAGAAGCTGGCCGAAGCGAACAAGATTCCGATTACAGCCGATTATTCGGGCCTGCTTCTTCCGAAAAGCTACCTGCCTCTGCCATCGCTCCCCGAACGAACCATCCACCTCGGAATCGCAACGGCATGGCCTTCGACGCCCACGGAGATGATTGACGGCAGCGATCTGTCGAAGCTTGCCGATCTTCTCGGGGGCTATGTCCAAGGTGTTTTTGGAAGCGCGAGCAATGCGGAACATAAGGGTGGAGGGATTGCCGGCAGCGGCGCAAGTAACATTCCGCCGCGGGTGGAGCAGCTCTTGCAGGGTCTTGTCGAGGTCCACGGCGCGAGCGGCCACGAGGCAGCCGTGCGCGACACGATCAAAGACCAGTTGCCGCGTTGGGCGAAGCCGGAGACGGACGATTCTGGGAACCTCGTTCTTCATCTCGGATCGGCGTCCCTGGGGGCCAAAACGCCGCGAATTCTGGTTGTCGCGCACATGGATGAAATCGGTTTCGAGGTGAAGTCCATCGCGAAAGATGGACGGCTCGAAGTCGAATGGCTCGGCGGCGGCGAAGATCGCTACTTCGCCGGCCATGCCGCGCTCGTGCACTCATCGAACACGACTCACCCTGCGGTGATGGAACTCCCGAATAGCTGGGATCAGCCCGGCTTCCAGTGGCCGGCCGGACCCAAATCGGCGCTGCGTGTTGACGTGGGCGCTCGCGCACCCGAAGAAGTCGCACAGCTCGGAATCCAGCCCGGCGATTGGGTCACGATTCCGAAGAAGTATCGCCAGCTCGTTGGCACGCGTGCGAACGGCCGCAGCTTCGATGATCGCGTCGGCTGCGCGGCGCTGGTCTCCGCCGTTTGGGCGTTAGGACCAAATCTGAAAGACCGCGACGTCACCCTTGTATGGTCCACCGGCGAAGAGATCGGCCTGGTGGGCGCGGCGGCGCTCGCGAAGCGCCTCGCTGCCGAGGGACGCGTCCCCGAATACGTCTTTGCCGTGGATACTTTCGTCAGCTCCGATTCGCCGCTCGAATCAAAACGCTTCGCCGACGCCCCAATCGGAAAGGGATTCGTGATTCGCGCGGTGGATAGTTCAAATATCGTTCCGCGCGATCTCGTCGAAAAGTTGATTGGCCTGGCGAGGAGGAATCAGATCCCGGTGCAATACGGCGTCACCGGCGGTGGAAACGATGGCTCGGCGTTCGTGCGCTACGGCTCGGTTGACATCGCGCTAGGCTGGCCCCTGCGCTATTCGCATTCACCCGGCGAACTGATCGACACGCGCGACGTCGAGGCCCTCGCCCACATCATCGCCGTGATTGCCCGAAGCTGGTAGCGAAAGGAGTTAGACATGCCCACGACAATTGGCGCTGTTCTGGTGATCGTGGCGTTCGTCATCCCCGGTTTTATCGCGAGCAGAGTTCTGTCTTCGGCCTATCCAAGGTCAGAACCTGCCGAGGGACGTCTAATCCTGGAAGGAATAACGCTAAGCTGTGCGAATTATGCTCTCTTATCCTGGCTGTTGATCCTAGCTTGGGATCGACGGTGGTACGAAAGCGCTCTCGTACTTGTAGCGCTCGCCTTGCTGGTCTTGCTTCTCACGCCGGTAGTCATCGGTTTGGTCTTGGTCAAAGCAATCGACACGAATTGGGGTCGAAGATTCCGGCATGCCTTCGGAATTGTGCATCCAGTGCCCAAGGCATGGGACTACTTCTTTCGTCAAGAAACACCCTGCTGGATCGTAGCCACAATGAAGGACGGACGTGTAGTTGCCGGGCTTTATAGGTCGAATTCCTTCGCGTCATCGTTTCCCTCAGAGGAAGACCTTTATCTTGAGAAGCTTTGCAAGCTCTCTCCGCAGGGAAAGATCGAAGGCGTCGCGGACTTCAGCATGGGTGGTATAATACGAATGGAAAATGTTCAGCTCCTTGAATTGTTTGATGGTGGAAGCGGAGATATAAAATGAGCGCTCAAGACGCTAGGCCTGCGAGCAATCGGTTGAGAGAAGGCTACCAACCCGTCGGCTCTGTGGAGAGGGGTTACCAGCCCAACGTTCAGATGACCATAAACCTGCATCCTCCCCCGGTTGGGAGCACCGCGGTAGTTCCTTCGAACAACGTTAACGGGAATCCGGTTCCCGCCAGCACACCGAAGCAGCGCAACCAGTAGGTTCGGCAACTGACTGGGCCCGACTGAATCTCTCCCTTTGCGTATCTTGCTTCGTCTTCCTCCTCCGCTTCCTGAGTTATAATCCCGCGCCGTGACTGCCCTGGTCTTCAAACCCCCGCGCTATATCGTTGTCGAAGGCCCGATTCGAGTCGGCAAATCCTCGCTGGCGAAGGCCCTGGCCGAGCGCTTGCACGCGCGCCGCGTCTTCGATGCCGAAGACAATCCTTTCCTCGTGGATTTCTATGAAGAAAAGCCCGGCGCCGCTTTCCGCGCGCAAATGTACTTCCTTTTCGAGCGGCATCGGCGGCTTGTGGAACTGCAGTTGGACGAAATCCCCGGGCCGGTGGTGAGCGATTTTCTCTTTGAAAAAGACAAGATCTTCGCCTACATCAATCTCGAGGATGAAGAGTTGAAGCTGTACGAACGGTATTTTGATTTGCTGGCGTCGCCGCTGCCGTCTCCCGATCTCGTGATTTACCTCCAGGCGAAGCCGGAAGTCCTCCGCAAGCGCGTGTCGAAGAAAGGCGACCCAGCCGAGAGCCAGCTCTCACTCGAATACCTGGAAGAAGTCGCGCGGGCCTACGAACATTTCTTTTTCCGCTATTCCGCTTCGAATCTTCTGATCGTGGATACATCGGAAATCGATTTCGTCGAACGCAATCAGGATTTGCAGGAATTGCTGCGGCGCCTGCGCCAACCGGTCAAAGGCACTCAGTATTTCCTGCCCCTTGGGCCGTCCTGAATTGCACGCCGCCAGTTCCAAAGCTTCCCGGCACGGCATTCCCTGCTCTACGGCACCAAAATTCCCTCGCCCGTTCATTCCGAGACGAGGCTCATTGCGCGGCCGGCGCCAGCTTCGCCGCAGCCGAATTGATGAGCGCGGCTTCGGCCTCGAGCACTTTGGCGACGCGCGTGATTTGCGCATTTGCCTCGTCCCATTTCTTTTGCTCGATGGCTTCGCGAACGCCGGGGATTGTCTTGACGCCGTAACCGGTGTAGAGGCCGGGCGCATAGATTTGGTGTTTGTACCAGGAGCGTCCCGGCAAGCCGTCATCCAAAATCAGTTTTCGCTCGCTTTCCAATAGCAAACGATTCACTTCGGCCAAGGCCGCCGCAGCAAGCGTGCCGCCGCCGGTCACGTCCGACTTTGCAAGCGCCTCCTTATAGCGCTTGGCGCTGCGCGTCAGCGCATCGGCGGCGTTCTCGAGAGGGGAAAAATTCACAAACGGCGGAAGCGGCTGCACGCTGGGAGGAACGTATGGCTTCTTCGGGTCGGCAGTGGCGGTGAAGACGCCCTCTTCAATTTCGAGATTGCGCTCGCGGATTTCTTCCCTCTGATCCTGCGACAGCTTCTCGAGCTCGCGAACGTATTTCTGAATCGTGTCGGCAAAATCGGCGAACTCGAATGGAAGCAAATCCGCGTCAGCCAGACGCATGACCGCAATGCCGGCGGTTTGAGCGAGCGCGCGGCCGTAGACAAACTCGGTATCCGCGAAATGGGTGTACCAGTAGAAATCATCATAAACGGAATGATAGATCCCGCCGCCATCTTCTCCGCCATACCCAAGATTGAGCGAGGCGATGCCCGCGAACTGCAGGAAGGGAGTCCAGTCGGAGCCGGAGCCGAGCGCTTCGATCCGCAAATCGGCGCGTCCCCGGGCCTCCTGGCGCTCTTCGGGAGAATTGGCGTGAGCGATCGCGGCAAGCTGGTCGCGCTTCCACACGGAGACATGCTTCTCGGGATCGTCAATGCCGCGCGCTACATCATTGATGAATTTTTCGAGTGAGTGCGAGCCTCCTATTTCGAGGTATCCCCGGGTGTTGGAATCCGAATTGATGTAAACGGCGGCGCGCTGCCGCAGCTCGTCCACATGCGCTTCCACCCATTCGGTCGAACCGAGGAGGCCCGGCTCTTCTCCGTCCCACGCGCAATAAATAATCGTGCGCTTCGGCTTCCATCCGGACTTGAGCAATTCGCCGAGCGCGCGCGCTTCTTCGAGCATCGAACTCTGGCCGGAGATGGGATCCTCGGCGCCGTTCACCCAAGCGTCATGGTGATTTCCGCGGACGATCCATTCATCGGGATAAACACTCCCGGGAATTCGTCCGATGACGTCGTAGAGCGGCTTCAAATCCCAATTCGATTTCAGCTTCAGATGGACGCGGCCGGGCCCCGGCCCGACGCGATACGTGATCGGCAGCGCCCCGCGCCAGTTCGCCGGCGCCACCGGACCTTCCAGAGAAGCCAGGAGTGGCTGCGCGTCGCCATAGGAGATTGGCAGGACGGGAATCTTTGTGATCGTCGGAGCTTCATTGATGGGCAGGCGTTTGGCGTCGTGGGTCGCAGCCACGCCCGGAGTCAGCGGGTCGCCGGAATAGAGTGGCATGTCCGCGACACTCCCGCGCTGGACGCCATCCTTCGGACGCCATGCCCCAGCCGGAAACGTGACGCCTTCGGAATAGCCGTCGTCCTTCGGATCGGAATAAATCAGGCAGCCGATCGCGCCATGTTCGCCCGCGACCTTCACTTTGATCCCGCGCCACGATGCGCCGTAGCGCGCGATGACGATCGCGCCCTTCACCGACACGCCCATGCGTTCGAGATCTTCGTAATCTTTGGGAATGCCGTAGTTCACATAGACGAGCGGAGCGGTCACATCGCCGTCAATCGAGTAGCCGTTGTACGTCGGCAACTGTTCGCTTTGCTGGTTTGAAGTCGGGTCCACACTCAGCGCGGGCTCCTGGAGCTTGGCGGTGAATTGCGTCGGCGCGACCAGCTCGACGAGGCGCTCTTTGGGCGTCGGGTAGAGAACTTCGAAAGATTCGATCTGCGTCTCGAGTCCCCACTCCTTCATGCGCGCCGCAATCCATTCGGCATTTTCCTTGTCGTAGGGCGAACCGACATTGTGCGGGCGCGCCGAAAGGCGCTTCATCGTTTCGCGGATCACATCGGGAGAAGGAATCGCGCGGAATTTTTCCTCCCATTGCCGCTCGGCGCGGGAAGATTCGGCAGAGTAGCCGGCGAGCGGCGGCTCGTCGGCGGCCAGCGGCATCAACAGCGAGCCCGCCAATGCAAGTCCGAAGAAAAGATGAAGACGTTGCATCATTCCTCCTGTCGTGAGCGGTCGTTGAAACTGCCGCGCGCCCTAGACGCCCACAGCCCCACCAAGAGATAGCCGATTCCGGCAACCAAAGCGATCACAAAATCAATGACCGCAGCAAACTTTCCCATCAGAGCTGACTCTCCTTGCCCGGCGAAGAAGCCGGCGGGTGGCCCAGGTTTTTCATCAGCCGTTTTGATCCGCTCTTGACAGGGCGCCCCGACAGGAGCATACTACTCTGATAGTATCCCCGGAGTGTATTATCAACAGAGGGTGCAACTGTGAAAGCTGGAATTAAGATCGCATCCGTTTGGTGTGCTGGGCTTCTACTCGGCCTGATCTGCAGGGTTCTTCTGCCTTCGTCGTGGGGGATTGTCGTTGTACACAAAAACGTCGGCTATGGCTTGAATTTAGATCGCCTCGCATTCTGGGTATGCGTGATGACGGGCGTGGTGTGGGGCCTCGTATTGTTGGTCAGGGCCATGGTAAGAGACCTCATCCCCCTCTGACTAGCCCTGGAGTAGAAAAACTGACGGGGGCGGGCTACCGATTGGGGGCCCGCCCCGTGGCGGTCAGGAGAAAATAATCTCGCTGGACTGTTCTGCGGCTCAGTCTGCTTTATTCGGGCCCGTCAGTTTGTGGCGCAGGCGGCCGAGGGTGCGGTTCATGGGGTGGCTGCGATGTAGAAACGGGAGCACCGGACCGCGGCGCACGCCGATTTTTTCGAGCGCGCGGCGAATCCGGAAATCGCGGCCGGCGGAGATCATGCCCTTTTCGAGGGTGGCGATCGCTTCGGCGGTGCGTCCGGACTGGTAATAAACTTCCGCCAGGTTCAAGTAAAGCTGGGCGTGATTGCACTTCACGCCGAGAGCTTCCTGGCAAAGCATCTCGCCATCGGCGAAGCGCCGTTCGGCGAGCGCGGCCAGCAGCCCGGTGTACGAAAGATAGAATGGGTTCTTCGGGGCTACGCCAAGGGCGCGGCGGGCGTGTGACAACGCCTCGTTGGCGTCGCCGTCGCGCAATCGTCTCAGGCACTCCTTGAATTCGTTCATTCCCGCATCGGCTGGTGATGTGGTTCCAATCCAATGAGACATCTGGCTCCTTCCTTCCCCGCGGGAGCCGCGGGTTCTGCTATGGAAGGCTATCGCGGGCGGGTTCATAGCGATATTGTCCGATCGGCCAGTTTTCGTCCAATCGACCGGCCTGTACCGCATGACAGGACACAAATTGGCGCCCCTCGCCACATTTTGCCGGTCACTTACCTTGATCGGCTTTTCCGACCAATCCTTTAGAAGGGAGTTGTGCGACCCCCGCGCGCCGGAGCTGCAACCGAATCAAAAGCCACACATGACCACAGAGATCACGGAGAAGGGCATGAGCGCACCGAGAAAGACCTGGCCCAACATCCGGCCTTCCAGTGCGGCTATTGCTCCGATTCAAACTTTGAATTTGCATTGGGATCGGCGCGAATGCAAGAATGCGCAGCAATGAACACCGAGCACAGATCGGGACGGAGACCACATCGACCACATCACTCTTCAGTCTCCGTCTCTTCAGGTCCTCTTTCCGCGTCGAAACAGGAACCCGCATGTACGCAATGTACGGGCGGGATCGCCTGAGACCGCCGGGAGGGGCCTTGGTCACCCCGTAGTTTGAACTGCTCCACGGAGAGCTTGGGTCGCTGCGGCCCATACCGCGGCAAAGACCATCGGCAAAGGTTGCGTCGCCTCCTCACTGGCGCCGCGGTGGCCCAAGCTCGACCTTCTCTGACCTAGTCGTCTCAAAAGAAACAGTTTACAGGACCGCCGTGCGTTCGTTGCGTGCTCCAGCCGACCGTGCTTGGGGCGCGGCGAAACCTGAATGGAGCAGTGGTTCTGAGGAATGAATGACTTGAGCGAGCGACGCGCTCGGCTTCGGCCAGCTCGTCCGCCGCAACTCACATACCCGGGAGGATAAACATGGAAACGATTCAAAGCTTTTCGGCTGTTAAGACTGCAATTCTGGCTTTGCTCTTGATGGGTTTATCCGCAGGTCATGCCCACGCGCAGGACACCATGCCGCTGAAATTCACCCTGCCTTTCGAAGTCCGCTGGGGAATAGCAATCTTGCCGGCGGGAGATTATTCGCTGTCAGCGGAGTCCACGAGCCTCTCGGGATTCGTGATCGTCCGCCGGGAGCCCCAAGGCGATGCGGTTGCCTTGGTCAGGGCCGACCCTCGTGGGAACAGGTGGACTTCCCTGACCACAGCAAGCTGGTTGTGGAGCAGAGAGGGGAGAAGGCAGCCGTGCGGGCGCTGTATCTGGAGGACAGAAGACTCATATTCCACTATGCGCCGCACGCGGCGAAGGGCGAGCTTCTCAATCGGCGGTCAAAGCCCATCCAGCAGACGCTCCTATTCGCGGCGGCGAAATAAGTCTTCCAGATCCGAGGGCGGGCCTCGCGGCGGCTCGCCCTTCGGCTTTGTCAGAGGTAGCGGTTGAACCAGGCGGCGGTGCGCTCGATGACGTCGCGGCTGTGAGCCGGGTTTGCGAACTCGTGCCCCTCATTCGGGTAAATCACGAATTCGGTGGGTACCCCCAGCGTCTTGAGCGCGTGCCAGAATTCGTAGGATTGCGGCGGCGGGCATTCGCCGTCACGATCGCCCACGACGATGAGGGTTGGCGTGCGCGCTTTCTTGATGAAGGTGATGGGCGAGCTTCGCGCGTAAACGGCCGGATCGTCGTATACGGACGCGCCGAAGTACGGGATCATCCATTGGTCGATTCCGTTCTGGCCGTAGTAACTTTGATAATTCGCCAGGCCGGCGCCCGCAACCGCGGCTTTGAAGCGGTTCGTCTGCGTGACCCCCCACATCGTCATGTAGCCGCCGTAACTCCATCCGGTAATCCCCACGCGATTGGAATCAGCCGGGGCCGCTTTGGCGGCAGCATCGACGCCCCCCAGGATGTCGCGGAAATCGCCGTAGCCGAAGTCCTTGACGTTCGCCCGGGTGAAGGCCTCGCCTTGGCCGTAGCTGCCGCGCGGATTCGGCATCAGAACGAAATATCCGGCGGCAGGCAGCGCTGCCTCGTAGTCAAGCCGCCTCGGCCATTTCGGGGTGATCGCATAAGCCGGACCGCCGTGTACGCTCACAACCAGCGGGTAGAGCTTCGAGGAATCGAAATCGCGCGGGTAAACCAGCCAGCCTTGGATGTCGAAATCGTCGCTCTTCCAGTGCAAGTTTTCCGCCGAGCCCCACGCGGATTCAAGGCCTTGGTTGCGGTGTGTGATCTGCTTCCATTCCCCGACTGGTCCGGCCCAGACTTCGGGGGGATGCTGGAACGACTGGCGCACGATCGCCGTGGATCGTCCATCGGGCGCGACCGAGAGGCTGATGCCGAAGTCACCCGGCCCGATTGTCTCCGCGCCCGCCCAGAGGGGATGGACTTCGCGGCTGCTGAGATTCGCAGTGGCCACGCCGCTTCCGCCGTTGAGATAGGCTTCGAAAAGAATGTCGCGGGAGCTGGGCATCCACGCGAGCGAGCTCGCCGTCGCTTTCAGGCCGGGAGTGACGTTCTTCGCCTCGCCGCCCGACGCCGGAATTGTGTAAATCTCGCCGCCCACGACGGGCTCATCGCTCATCAGCCCGCCGATGAATGCGATCGTGGAACCGTCGGGCGACCAGCGCGGCACTGCGATTTGCATTGACGGCTTCAGCAGGGACTCGGTGGCGCCCTCCGCCGCGTCAATCGTGTAAAGCTGGGCGATGTACCAATTGTCGTCGCCGGAGCCGTGAGCGGCGGTGGCCACGAACCGCTTTCCATCCGGCGACCAATCGTACTCGTACACGTAGAGATCGCTCGGGGAGATTTGACGCACCTTGCCTGTCTTTTCGTCCACCAGCGCTAGGCGCTGTTCGTGGACGTCTTCGGAGACTACGCCTTCCGCCGGCGTTTCCGCGACGAGCGGCCCCGCTGCGCGAGTGGCATTCTCAGTGAAAAGCACCGCAAGCGTCTTTCCGTCAGGAGACCAAGAGGGATCCTGCAGGAAGCCCGTCAATTGCGTCAGCCGGCGCGCCACGCCGCCAGCAGCGCTCGCAATGTAGAGTTGAAGCTGGCCGGGGTGTTGCGCATCGGAAAGGAACGCCAGGCGTTTGCTATCGGGTGACCACGCGACGTCGTGTTCCGCATATGCAGTCGCTCCACCTCCGGCAGTGATTCGATGTGCCGCCGCGGGGTTCTTGATGTCTGCGACGTAGATTGCCGAATTGGGCGAAGGCGCGCCGTCTTTCCCTGTCAACGTCTCGACCCAGGCAACGCGCTTCCCATCGGGCGAGATTTCTGCCTGTTGAAACTCATGGACTCCGAACATCGCGCGGATGGCGTCCTCGATCGGCGCAGCCGTCGTTGGCGTCTGAGCTGCAGCCGGAGGAGGAAGCGGGGTGCGCTTACGCTGCGCTCGCGTCTGGCCAATCGTGATCGTCGCCAGCACCAGGATCGATACTCCAGCGAGCCAAAGTTGCGATTTTTGCTTCATAGCTCCTCAGCCTCGATTGAAGGCACGCTCTTAGCTAATGAGACTGGCGTTCCTCTTGGGAGTCGCCCGCGCTGCGCGCCCTGAGGGGCGGCAGCGAGCCGACATGTTGAGCTGCCTCGATTCGAAAATCAAGCCCGGTTACATCGCAAATGGTTCAATCGGGTCTGACAGAGGCGAGTGCTCTCCAAGTGTTTGAATCAATCCGGAGAACAAGGCGGCAATGTTGTGCCGGGCGGCGGTGCAGGCGGGCATGCGTGGGGGATCGCCCGCAGATACTCATAGATGGCGCGGATCTCGTGAAACGTCATGTTGCGGAAGGTGGGCCAGGGCATCACCTGGAGCAGGGCAGGTCCGGGGTCGTTCATCGCGTGATTGAAATCGATGCCGGTAATCATGACCGTATAGAACTCGGGAAACGTGCGGCCCGCCGGCAATCCGTGCTCATCCGGTGTAATGTTCCGCGAAATGTACGGCCCGAATGCCTTGCCGCCGGCGAGATAGTGGTCCGCGTTGATCTTCGCCGGCTGCCCGAGGAACGGGTCTCCGCCTTGGTCGTAGGGCTGACTGGTGTGGCACGCATTGCATGCGCCGGGACCATTGACCAAATAGCTGCCCAGGCCGACAAGCTCTCGGTCCTTGTCCTCAAGGTTCAGATGAACCGGGGCGATGTCAAACCCGTGGGCCACCCGGCTTTCGCCTTGTTCGCCCGATTTGTTGTTGCTGCGATTCGCTTGCCCGTGAAAGGCGAGTGCGAGGCCCGCGATGGCCATGCCGGAAACGAATACTCCAATGGAAAGAGATCGTTTCATTGTTCCCTTCGATTCGGCAAGTCCGTGCAGACCGAAAGCTCAGGATCCTTATCGGCCTCCAGCCGGAATCCTATTGGCTAAAGATGAAGCGCAGCGATGCAGGAACGGTTAAAGCGAAATGAAGATTCGGTAAAAAGCCAAGCTACTGAAGGCGAAAGGATTACGGCTTCCGGGTACCAGGCACGGGCAAAGGACACATCACTTGCGGAGGGAATTTGCCTGACCCAATGTACCCTGCTGGACCAGGTAAACTCTTACCCCTTTCGGTTCGGATGCCGGGAAGAGACCGACGCCGCTCGAGGAGAGTTTCCCTTCTCTACTTAAGACCTCTTCTTATCTCGGATCGCCTCTAGTACCTTCACTCGCGTAATTCCCGCCTGTTGCAAGATGCGAGCGCCTTTGCTCGCCTCGTCTGTCAAAGCAGCCGCCAGAAGGTGCGAGGGGTGGTAGAATCCCGCTTCCTAAATCGCACAGGGCGCGTCTAAATCGCACAGGATCGAGGCCGGGTGTGCGGCGATCAGGGGACACTAACTCATCATGGCAATGTGGCGTAATGTCCTGTTCTGTTTTTGCAGCGTGGCGCTGACTGCGGCGGCAGGTGCGCAGCAGTGGAAGGCGCCCACCTCGATGAAAAAACTCGCGAACGGCTTGACGGTGGTGATTTCGGAAGACCACTCCGCGCCCACATTTGGGCTATGCATCACTTACGGCATAGGCGCGCGGCTTGAACCCGTCGGCCGCAGCGGATTTGCGCATCTCTTCGAACACATGATGTTCGAGGGCACCCCGGTTGCTCCCAAGGGAGTGTTCGATCGCGTCATCGAGGGAGGCGGCGGATTCAACAACGGCGACACCCACTACGATTACACCGAGTACATCGAATCGGCCCCCATTTCCGCGCTCGAGCCCATCCTCTGGCTCGAGGCCGATCGTATGAAGACGCTCGATTTTTCCACGAAGAATCTCGATAACCAGCGTAACGTGGTCGAGGAAGAAGTCCGGGTCAACGTTTTCAACCAGCCGTACGCGCAATTCTTCGATCTGGATATGTATCAGAAGGCGTTCGACACCTATCCCAACAACCATAACGCGTATGGAGACTTCAAAGACCTCGAAGCGGCCAATATCGGCGACGTCCGGCACTTCTACGAACAGTATTACGCTCCCAACAACGCGGTCCTCGCCATCGTGGGCGATGTCAAGGCCGACGAAGGTTTCGCCTTCGCGGAGAAGCATTTCGCCGCGCTTGCGTCGCGGCCAACGCCGGCTCGTCCGGATGTCGCCGAACCCACGCAAAAGGTGGAGCGCCGCATTCAGCAAACAGACAAACTAGCCAGCCTGCCGGCACTGGCGATTGGCTACCGGGTGGCGCCGCGCCAATCGCGCGACGCGATTGTAGGAGCGGTGGCCGGCGAGCTCCTTCACAATGGGCAGGCCTCGCGCCTCTATCAGGCGCTCGTCAAAGAGAAGCAAGTGGCGCTTTCTGTGGATGGCGGCGCAGACTGGCCCGAAGGGAATGCGTTCGACTATAACGGGCCAACGCTGCTGACCTCTTTCGTTGTTTACCCGCAGAGCGCAACCGAGGAAAAGGTCGTTTCCGCGTACGACGCGGTTATCGCCGACCTCTCAAAATCCGGGCCTTCCGCGAAAGAGCTGGAGCGCGTTATCGCCAAAATGCGCTCCGACTGGTACGGGCAATTGGAAATTCCCATCAGCCGGGCCTCGGCCCTCGCCCATGCAGTTCTGTTCGACGGAGACTTCGAGAGTGTCTACACGCTGCCGGATGAGTTGGCCCAGGTGACGCCGGACGAAGTCCGCGCATTTGCCGCGAAGTATTTGGTGAAGCCGAACCGGACGATCATCAATCGCGTGCCTACACCCGAAGAAAAGGCAACCAAGCAAGCCGGCAACTGAGTGTGAAGAATGAGCTCTGGAACGACCTAAGACGTTGGACGCTGAGAAAATCGCGGCTTGAGTCTCAACCCAGGCACGGGCAACGGTGAGATCCTTCGGAGCGAATCGCGCTCCTCAGGATGACACCTTGTTTTCAACCGGAATGCTCGTGACACGGCGACGACACTTGTGATTGCTGAAAGGCCGCATCATGATCCGATCGCGTTGCTTGTTTTTCGTGGTCTCCGCTCTCGCGCTTGCTGCGCCGGCGGGTGCCCAGCAGTGGAAAGCACCCACGGTGATGAAGAAACTTTCGAATGGGCTCACCGTGGTCGTCTCGGAAGACCATTCGGCGCCCACCTTCGGCTTGTGCGTCAGCTACGGAATCGGATTCCGCTTGGAGCCGGAGGGCCGCACCGGCTTCGCCCACCTGTTCGAACACATGATGTTTGAAGGCACGCCGACGGCGCCCAAAGGCGTATTCGACCGCGTCATCGAAGGCGGCGGGGGCTTCAACAACGGCGATACTCGATACGACTTCACCGAGTACATCGAATCCGGCCCTATTTCAGGCCTCGAAGCAGTTCTGTGGCTCGAGGCCGACCGCATGAAGACCCTGGATTTTTCGCCCAAGAACCTCGAGAACCAGCGCAAGGTCGTCGAAGAGGAAGTGCGGGTGAACGTGCTCAACAGTCCGTACGGGTTGTTCTTCGCAATCGATCTTCCCGGCAAGGCCTTCGACACCTATCCCAACGCCCACAATTTCTACGGAGAATTCAAGGATCTGGACGCGGCGCGCATCGAAGATGTGCAGCGCTTCTACGAGCAATACTACGCGCCCAACAATGCTGTTCTGGCCGTCGTCGGCGACCTCAACCCGATGAAGTTTTCGAGAGGGTCGAGAAGTATTTCGGCGCGCTCGCAGCCCGGCGGACACCGCCTCGGCCCGACGTCTCCGAGCAGCCGCAGACCTCGGAACGCAAGAGCGGAGAAACCGACAAGCTGGCGAAAGTGCCGGCGCTGGCCATCGGCTACCGCGTCGCCCCGCGGCATTCACCGGAAGAGTTTGTGGGTGCCGTTACCGGCGAGCTGCTGCACAACGGCCAGGCCTCGCGGCTGTATCAGGCGCTCGTCAAGGACAAGCAGGTGGCCCTCTCGGTGGATGGCGGTGTGAACTGGCCGCTCGGCGCCTCTTTCGAATACAACGGGCCGACGCTGATGACTTCCTTCATTGTTTATCCGCCGAACGTCACTCAGGAGCAGGTCCTGGCGGCTTACGACTCCGATGTCAAGGCTCTCGCCCAGAAGGGCCCTTCCAAGGCGGACCTCGAGCGGGTGGTTTCGAAAATGCGCTCGGACTGGTATGGCCAGCTCGAAATTCCGATTAGCCGTGCTTCCGCGCTTTCGCACACTGTGCTCTTCGACGGCAATTTCGACAGGGTTTATCAGATCCCTGACGATCTCGCTAAAGTGACGCCCGATCAGGTCCGCGCGTTCGCCGCGAAGTATCTCGTGAATACCAATCGAACCATCATCAATCGCGTACCCGCGCCGGAAGAGAAGGGCGCCGCGAAACAGGGAGGCGCACAATGAAAGCCTTAAAGATTCTTGCCGCAATCGTCTTATCGGCGTCGTGCGCTCTTGCGCAGAAAGAGACGCCGCTGCCGAAGGATCTGCCGCCTTATGGTCCGGAGAAGCCGCTCCAGGCCCCCAACGTCAAAGCCGCGAAGCTGGATAACGGACTGACTGTCTGGTTGGTTCCTGAGCCCGGCTTTCCCAAGATCGCGTTCGCTGTCGCGGTGCGCGGCGGCTTGGCTGCCGATCCGCCCGACCGGCCGGGAATCTCGGAGCTGCTGGCGAACACAATCGATCAAGGAACGAAATCGCGCACCGCCAAGCAGATTGCCGAGGAAATTCAGGCCGCCGGCGGGGACATTGCCGCGAACGCCGGCAGGGATTCCGTGGTTGTCACCGCCGGCGTTCTCTCTTGGAAGGCGGATGCAGCCCTCACCGTTCTTTCCGACATTCTCCTCAACGCATCGTTTCCGGATAACGAGGTTGCGCTGGCCAAGCGAAACCTGGCCGATTCCCTGCGCCAACGCGAATCCGAGCCTTCCTTCCTCGCCACTCGCGCCATGGCCAAGGTGCTCTTCGTCGATAACCCGTATTATGTGGTTGCTCCGACGCAAGACTCCGTCGAGAAAGCCACGCCCGAGGAACTGCGAAAGATTTTTGCGCAACGGTTCCGCCCGGATCAGGCCCTGCTCGTGGCCGTCGGGGATTTCGATCCGGCCAAAATGACCGACTTGGTTCGCGCGAAGTTCGGAGGCTGGACTGCCCCCGGCGGTGCCCCGGTCGCAGCCACGCCAAAGCCGGCGACCGCGCCGCCCCATACGGTTTTTCTTGTTTCGCGGCCGGGCTCGGTGCAAACAACGCTCGAATTCGGGACCTTCGGTCCCTTGCGCAGTGATCCCGATTATGAAGCAGTCGACGTGGCCAATGCGATCTATGGAGCCATGTTCAGTTCGCGGCTGATTACGAACATTCGCGAAGACAAGGGTTACACCTATTCGCCTTTCTCTGCGGTTCAGCCCTTCCGCCAAGCCGGAATTCTGTACACGCGCGCCGATGTCCGCAATGAGGTCACCGGGCCGAGCTTCAATGAAATTTCCTACGAGCTAAACCGCATGGCCACAACCAGCCCGACCGATGAAGAATTGAGCAAGGCGAAGCGATATCTTGTAGGCGTCGAAGCCATTCAGTTGCAGGCCCGCGCCGCGGTGGCCAACGAGCTTGCCGGTCTGTGGGTGAACGGGTTGCCGCCTGAGGAGATTGGCACCTACGGCCAGAAGGTGGCGAGCACGACTGCCGCTGATGTTGATGACGTCGGGCGCAAATATCTTCCCGCATCACGCACCGCCATCATCGCCGTGGGCGAGGAAAAGGTTGTCCGCGACGCTCTCGCGCCCTTCGGCCTTACCATACAGCCCGCGCCGTAGATTTCCTGCCGCGCCGCAGACCGATAGCGTCGCCAATCTGTTCGTGACGTCCGCGATGTATTCGCTCGCTTTGCCGCTCCACTGCCGTTGAGCGGCATATTACAATCAGCTTCCAGCCCAAACAGCCATGCAAGCTCAAGAGAGGGCGATTCTCGCAGGATTGCTGGCGATACTCGCGCTGGCGGCCGTCGGCTTTGTCCTCACCAGCAATCACGGTAATGCGGTTCCCCTCAAGAACCCGGCACTCAGCGCACAGACGACCTTGGTCGATCAAAGCCCCTTGCAAACGGCCCAGAAACTTGCGTGGCTGGCGGTAACGCCCGAAGAGCAGGAATTTGCCCAGGAAGCGCTGCGGCTGGGCGACCGCGAGGTGGACCAAGCGTTCACCTCGGCGCTGCGAATCGTCACCCTGCATCCTCCGAAGCTTTCTCCGGAGGCGCGCGAACTCTCCACCCGGGTGAAGCAAGTCGAAGCGGGCGTAAAAACTCTGCAGGACGAGGTTACGCGGCTGACCGCATTGGTTGCGAAGGCCCCCGATGACAAGAAGGAAAACCTCCAGCAGCAGCTCGAATTGGCCAACGCCCAGTTGGACCAAGGACGAGTTGGACGACGCCCGCCAGGACTTGATCCGCGCCGGGGGCGACCCTCAAAGCGCCATTGAGCACGAACGCGATGAACACGAAGCCTCGATGGCGCATTCGGGCGGTGGCGGCGCTCCCGGCTCCGCACCAAGTGGCGCGAGCGCAACCTATCAGACGACGACCTCAGGCAGCGCCATCGCACAATTCCGTGGCTGGAGTGAGCTCAACGCGAAACAAAAGCAGTTGCGCCAAGCTCAGCAGGACGCCCTCGAGGGCGCCGCCGCTCTCTCGAAGAACCATGATGCCCTCGAAGAAGAAGTCAAACAGGAGAAGGCTGAGAAAACAGCGCTGGCGGAGAAGGCCAAAGCCAGTTTTGAGGGCGGCGCGGCCACGACTGGCGGCGGGCGGAACGAGGCGGCTGCCGCGGCCTTGGCAGCGGTCCAGCACCTGAACGAGAATCAGAAGAACCTCGCCGAATTTGACAAGCGCATCCTGAATGAACGGGGGCTGGCCGATGCCTACGGAAAATGGATCGCCTACGTCAAGACTCGCCAGCGGGCCTTTCTCCACGGGCTGATTCTGTGCGCGGCCGTCATTCTGCTGATCGCTCTGCTCGTCATAATCTCCGAATCAGCGCTTGAACGATTTTTCGCGCGCCTCGCGCCGGAACGCAAGCGCTTGCACACGATGTATTCCGTTATCCGATTTTCGACGCGGGCCGCCGGGTTGGCGTTGGTCCCCCTCGTGATTTTCGGGTTGCCGAATCAGCTCGCGACCGTGCTGGCGCTGGCGGGCGCGGGCCTCACCGTAGTGATGAAGGACTTCATCGTCGGCTTCTTTGGCTGGTTCGTCTTGATGGGCCGCAACGGCATCAGTCCGGGTGACTGGGTGGAAATCAACGGCGTCAGCGGCGAAGTGCTCGAAGTCGGACTGATGTACACGGTTCTGCTGGAGACGGGAAGTTGGTCCGACGCAGGTCATCCGACCGGTCGCAAGGTGACGTTCGTCAACAGCTATGCCATCGAAGGCCACTACTTCAATTTTTCGACGGCCGGCCAATGGCTCTGGGATGAGTTGCAGGTTCAGGTTGATTCTGGCACCGATCCTTACCCGATCGCCGAAGCGATTCAGAAGATGGTTGCTGAAGAGACGGAGTCCGCCGCGCGAGAAGCGGAGAAGGAATGGCAGCGCGTTACGCCCGCCTACAAACTGCGTCCCTTCTCAGCGGCGCCCTCGATGAGTGTGCGTCCGACGGGCGGGGGCGTGCTCGTCACCGTCCGCTATCTGACGCAGGCTCACGAGCGCCACGAAGTCCGCGCGCGCCTCTATCGCGCCGTCGTCGAACTCCTCCACCGCAAGAAAACTCCTCAGGCCGCACGGCCTAAGAAAACCGAGCACCCCGTCGCCGAGCGAGGATGAGGGTGTTGGGGCTATACTGAAATTACCCCTTCAGGAGCGCGTGTGGACGACCTCGGGATACTGATCCTTGACGACGAATTAGAGAGCCAGAAAGCCCTTCGCCATGTGCTGGACGCGGAGGGTTGGAAGATTCATGTGGTTCCTTTGGGGAGCCAGGCGCTGATCGAGATTGCCAGCGGCAAGTGGACGCTCGTGATTGCCAATGTGGCCCTCACCGACCTCCACGGTCCGGTTTTTACCACTTTGAAGGAATTGGCACAGGCAAGCTTCGACTCGAACACCCCGGCTGGCGAGCCGGGCGCCGAAGGACGCCGGCAAATCCGCGTTCTCTTTCTCGTCCCTGCTCTGGCGGCCAAGGAGACAGTGCCGACCCTTGAACGCGAGGGGCTCCCCTATTCGCTCAAGCCCTACCATCTCCACGATTTCCTGGAAAAGATCAGTGACCTCCTCCTCGAGGCCGGCGCCATCCCGAGTCCCATCCGCAGCGTCAACTTGGGATTGTCGGGAAGCCAGCGCCGCCAGAAAGAGCGTCGAGCAGGCCGCGAACGCCGCCGCACCACCATGTTCGCCTCGCGCGAGGACTACCAGATGACCGAAGAAGAGATCAACGAGTACGAGCGCCACGAAGAAGAAGAGCGCAAAAAGAAAGAAAAAGAAAAGGAAAAGAAAGAGCCCGAGTTTCTCTAGACCAACCCCTGCGATTCACCACCTGCGGCCGTAGGGGCACGGCGCACGCCGTGCCCGGCGCCAATTCCGGCTGGGTATAAACAACCATCGTGATTTCCCTCGTGCGAGCCAGTCTGGAAAAACCTGCAAGAAAGTGACGCCCCCGCGTTCTCAGGTTAGGACAGCCGCATAAGGGGCGTCCGACGATTTCACGTCGCAGGAGGGCATCATGAATGGCAGGCTTCGCAAGTTTCTTCAAGGCTGGGGCCCAGCGACCCTGGCAGTGCTGGGTGTCTCGATCGCTTTCATCGGTCTGGGTAATCAGCCTTTCGGCGAGGGCAGAGTGGAGGCCGGGGGCTCAGACGGCTGGCGCGTGGCCGACGGCGTAACCTACGAGAACTTGACCGTCTTCCCGGTGGTCGCCACCAGCCGCGCCGACACGAGCGGATTCATTACGCTCGACGAAGCCCTTGCTTCTGGCGACGCCGTCGTTACCGAGGAAGGCAGCGAAATCCTCCGCCGCTCGCGTGATGGGCAAATGAGCGGCCGGCCAACGGTCTGGCAGGAGGGCGGCGCCCAGGTGAACCAGCTCGTGCTCTTCAACCGCGGCTCCAAGCCGCTCATATTGCTCGCCGGCGAAATCGTCTCCGGCGGAAAACAGGATCGCATCGTGGGCAAAGACCGGGTGGTGCCGATCGGCGCAAAGCCTCTTCCGCTCGACGTCTTCTGCGTCGAGCACGGGCGCTGGGCGGAAGCATCGCCGAAGTTTGCCGCAGGCATGATGATGGTCCACCCAAGTGTTCGCGAAAAGGCAGCCGTCGAACAGAATCAGGCCCGCGTGTGGGCTGCCGTGCGCGAGGGCACAACCGCTTCTCGAACACTGCGCTCGAACGGTTCGGCAGCGCCGCCGCAACTCAGCGAAGACTCGATCGTGTCCGCCATGGCAAGCGCCGCTCCGACGCAGTCGTATCGGAAAATCTATCAATCCCCTCAGGTAGGACGCTCCGTCGAGCCCTTTGCGCGCGAGATCGATAGACGCTTCCAGGCCGCCACGTCAAACCTGAAAGGTGAGCGCGTCGTCGGTGTTGTCGTCGCCTACGGCGGCGAAGTGGCGTGGTCAGACGCCTTTGCCTCCGCACAACTCTTCGAGAAATATTGGCCGAAGCTGCTGCGTAGCTACGTTGTTGAGGCGGTGGCGCGACCCGCAACAAGCGAGCACGCGTCGCTGCGAGATGCGAGCGATTTTATGGTCTCGCTCGGCGGCCGCACGCGCGAGGAAAGCGAGCCGGGTGTGTATCGCTGGGTCGAGCGCACCGAGAGCGATTATGCGGAAATCGAGCTCGAATCACTCTCGCCCAAACCCCTCACTCTGCATTGGCTCAAAGTCCTGCGCACCAATTGAGCGATGAGCTCACCCTGCACTTGTAGCTCACCGCTTGCCCTGAGCTCTGCCGAAGGGTCCCGGCCCGACGATGTACGTCGGGCCGGGCGTGAGGCTTTCTGCCCGCCGCGCACAATCCTTCGCACGCCCCGGTCTTGGCTGCTTTCGCTGGCGCGAAACCCGCCCAACACCGAGTGCCTACAGGTGAGCAGAATCAACCGTCGGCCGTCCCCCACAAACGCACTTGGCTCCGGTCCGCCGTTTCCGCAAGAAGTTCCGCCACAGTTTTATTCTGAACCGGATGCCGCAGGGTGGGAGCAAGCTCGTTGAGTGGGACGAGCACGAATCGGCGGCTGGTCAAACGCGGGTGGGGAATCTCCAGGTTGGAAAGATCAATAATGCTCGAGCCGTAGAAAAGAATATCCATATCGATCAGGCGCGGGCCACGCGGCACGCGGCGCCGCCGGCCCATCTCGCGCTCAATCCCGACCAGTGCCCGAAGCAGTTGCCGCGGCATCAAGTCCGTTTCCGCTTCGACCACGGAGTTCAGAAACCACGGCTGCGCGCGCAAGTCCACCGGCTCCGTCTCATACACTGACGACTGCCGCGCCACCCGCACTCCGCGCCCTGGAAGCGCAGCGATACCTCGTGCGAGATTTCCTGCGCGATCGCCCAGGTTCGAGCCCAGTGACAGGTAGATCGTCTTCATCGACTTGTTTACAAGTCAAGGCCTTTATCCTTGACCGGGCTCTCCAAGCCGCTCCGTGCTATGCCCGCCGGTGCTGTAGCGGGATTTCCGGCGAAAACAGGCTAGAACTGGATGCGCTTCAAGAAGCCGACCATAGTTGATCAAAAAAGCTGCGGCTGGCGGCGGGGCTCGTCTATGCCCAAATGTTTGTAAGCGAGCGGGGTGGCGACTCGCCCGCGCTGGGTACGGTCAAGCAGTCCGAGCTGCATCAGGTACGGCTCGTAGATTTCCTCGATCGCGTCCTCCTCCTCGCTCAACGATGCAGCGATCGTGTTCAACCCGACGGGCCCGCCGGAATATTTCTGAATGATCGTGAGGAGCAGGTTGCGGTCCACCTCATCCAAACCATGCTCGTCCACTCCGAGCATGGCGAGAGCCTCGCGCGCTACGTCGAGCGTGACGCGGCCTCCCGCGCGCACTTCCGCGAAATCGCGTACGCGCCGCAGCAGCCGATTCGCCACCCGGGGTGTGCCGCGACTCCGGCGAGCAATCTCCGTCGCGCCGGCCTCATCCACCGCGATGCCCAGAATCTTCGCTGACCGCAGAACAATCTGAAGAAGATCTTCGGAAGTATAAAAGTCCAGCCGGTGCACGATGCCGAATCGCGAACGCAGCGGCGCCATGATCAGCCCGGCACGGGTCGTGGCTCCCACCAGCGTGAACTTGTTGAGCTGGTACGGATGGATTCGCGCTCCCGGCCCTTGCCCGATGATCAGATCGATCCGGAAATCCTCCATTGCCGGGTAAAGAATTTCTTCCAGCGCCGGCAACAGTCGATGAATCTCGTCAAGGAACAAGAAGTCGCGGGGCTCAAGCGCAGTGAGCACGGCCGTCAAATCACCTTTGCGCTCGAGAAGCGGTCCCGAACTGGTCTTGATCGCGACGCCCATTTCGTTTGCCAGGATTTGTGCCAGCGTGGTTTTTCCCAGACCCGGCGGGCCATACAGGAGCACGTGATCCAGCGCTTCGCCGCGCGTCCGCGCCGCCTCGACCGCGATTTGCAGATTTTCTTTTACCCGCGTCTGGCCGATGTAGTCTGCCAGCCGTTTCGGGCGGACGCTGGCCTCCAGCCGGGCGTCTTCATCGAGCGCCCGGCCGGAAACGATTCGGTTGTGGGGTTCGTTGTCCATGGACAGCAGTCAAGCCTACTCGACCAAACGCGTCCTCCGGCTCGTAGCTACGCGTCGGCCCGGGCCGCGCGGGCGCTCTTCTGCACCGCGCCGCCTGCGAGAATCTGAAGCGAAGCGCGAAGCAACCCCTCAAAGTCAGGCGCTCCGCCCTTGCGGTGCGCTTCTTCGACGGCCCTCTCGACAGCCCGCTCTTCGTAGCCAAGGTTCACCAGCGCGGAAGTGACGTCAGACTCAAGCTGCGTCCTCCCGGGCTTCGCCGGTGTTTTCGTTTCCACCGTCGCAAACTTATCGCGCAATTCCACGACGACCCGTTCGGCGGTTTTGCGTCCGACTCCGGGAATGCGCACCAATTGCGCAACGTCCCCCGAGCGAATTGCCGGCGCAAGTTCGTCTACGCCCATTCCTGAAAGAATCTTCAGAGCCAGGTTGGGACCCACACCGGAAGCGGAAATCAGCAAGTCGAAACACTGCTTCTCACGCGCGGTGAGAAAACCGTACAAGGCAAGTTGATCCTCGCGCACATGCGTGTGGATCAGGAGCGTCACTTCCGCGTGCAGCGCCCCCAAACTTGCGAACGTCGAAAGCGGGATCTGCACCTGGTAACCCACGCCGGCGACATCGAGAAGCGCCTGGTTCGGGCGCTTGTCAATCAGCTTCCCGCGAAGCATTCCAATCATGCCGAGCGATTATTCCTGAGCGCTGCGGGGGTGTCAACGCGACGCCGTCCGAAGTGCGGGCACTTAGCGGACGCATGGAACAAAAGATCGCAACCCTTCGTATGGAAGTGGTAGAGAGGGTGGGCGTCCTCGCTTCCGGAGGCGTGTCTCGCGAGGGTGCCGGTCCGGCGCACTTTCCCTGGCTCGATGAGCCGGAGCTCGTTCTTTCCTCGATCGATACTTCCCTGAACGGCTAAAGGTCGTCGTCAGCGGCCAAACTTTGCGCGCCCTGTGTCTGCTCGCCCACGCAAGTAGCTCGGCGAGCCATCGCAAAATGTCCGAATTCTCGGATATTTCTAATCACGAATGAGAAATTGCATTCTACGTGCCTCCGCTTGCGGGAATTTCTGTTCGTTTGCGGTGCGCGCGTTCCTTTTTCGCACATCAAGAAAATTAATTCGCCGCATGCTCACAAATCTGCTTTCCCGCGGGAAGCAAGTGCGTCCAACGATGTGAATGGGGACGGTCACGCAGAGGATCGTGATGGTTGGCGGCGTTGTTTCACGCAGCCCACAGAATCGCCGATGCATGCCGTGCAAATGAAAAAGGAGGAAGGACCAATGTCTCGCCGTTCTTTGATTCGCCTGATCGCGGTTCTGGCAGTGGCGGCAATCGCCGTTCCGGCACTTGCGGGCATCGCCGTCGCCAAGGATTCGAAGGATTCGAAGGCAACCTTCAAGGCCACGCTTGATCTCTCCAGTGCCGCAACGCTTGGTGGGACAGCGCTGAAACCGGGGACCTATTCATTGGTCGCCGATGAATCCAAGGTCACGCTCAAGTTGGGCAGCAAAGTGGTTGCCGAAGCGCCGGTGCAGTGGAAGGATGCCGACAAAAAAGAGTTTGCCACCAACGTTGTCCTCGAGGGGAAATCCATCAAGGAAATCCGCTTTGGCGGCAAGACTCGGTACCTGATCGTTCAGTAGTGGCACGAGCAAAAGTTCACATCGCGAAGCGGCGTTCCGGTCTCAGTCTAGAGTCCCGAAGCATCGGGACGGAATTTCGAAAGCCGGAGCGCCCTTTCGCTTTGCTGATCCCACGTAGCACCCAGCGATCGCCCGCATACCGATTTGGCCGTTCCCGTAGGATTACCCCGCGCGCACATCGTAGGGGCACGGCCGCCGCGCCCGTTCTCGACTTCCCTCTGGAGAAATCTGGGCTACTTCACGCCATCAATCAGGTCCACGCTGTCAATCACGCCCAGGACAGCCATGTCGATGGGCGAGTTCGGCCGGCCCACCGCGGTCATTGCGGAGAAGCCTTCGGTAGCCAACAACACGCGCTCCCCGAATCCAGCGTCGACAGCGTCGAGTGCCAGGACAGGATCGCCACGGTCCGAGCCATCCAGATTCAATGGCTGAACAACCAAAATTTTGCACCCCTGATGCGACGGCGCCTTCTGCGTCGCCACCACATCACCAACCACTCGCCCAATCAGCATTTAGAAACTCGCAGATCCGAGCGGCCAGATTTTGTAGCCCGGGTCTTCAGACCCGGGGATTCTCTGAGGAAGGCCGCGCCTCGAAAGAGGCGAGCCACATTTCGAAAGAAGTGTGTCACAGACCAGCAGCTCGCTCTTCGGGAATATTCACCATGTCAACGATGCCCACGATGGTGGCCTCGGTAGGAACTTCGGCGGGCAGGAACGGGAAGCTGGCCTCTCGCCCGCGGCACCAGTAAACCGTTTCACCGGCGCCCGCGCCGACCGAATCGAGCGCCACCACCGGCCGTCCCTTGTCGCGCCCGTGGCGATCCACCGGCTGCACGATGAGAAATCTTTGCCCTTCGAGTGAAGGATTCTTCATCGTCGCAACCACATTCCCGATCACGCGGCCAAGCAGCATGACTTGCTACTTTCTATTCCTTGCTTCGGCGAGCTCCGCTTCGTGCAGGGCGTCGAGCTTTACGGTGTCCACAATTCCGACAATGGCCGCATCCACCGGGCGGTCCTTGCATTCCGCCGCCATCCGGGCCGAGCTCCCGGAAACGATCAATACAGTTTCCCGAAAGCCGGCGTCAACTGTGTCTACCGCGATCAGGTAACCTGCTTCGTCACTCCCTTCCGGACTCACTGGTTTCACCACCAGAAGCTTCTTGCCTTCCAGACGGGGATCCTTACGCGTGGAAACAACGGTGCCGACGATGCGAGCAAGAATCATTTGCGAAGGTTAAGAGTCAACACCCCGAAAGCCAAACGCAGAATCTTGAAACCAAATGCCGGTGTCGACTTGTAATTCCTCGTCGCCCGGAGAAACCTCGCCGTGCGTTACACCACTCGGCCTGCACTCGTCGACCGAGACGGATCGCTGTTACTTCGCCGAGACAGCCATCGCCGACTTGCCGATGGGCAGCACTTCCTCGAGCGATTGATGCGGCCGCGGGATCACGTGGACGGCAATCAGCTCGCCAACGCGTCGGGCTGCCGCCGCGCCTGCATCGGTCGCGGCCTTCACCGCCGCCACATCGCCACGCACCAAAGCGGTGACGTAGCCGGATCCGATTTTTTCCCACCCGACCAACGTGACTTTCGCCGCCTTCACCATCGCGTCGGAAGCCTCGATCATCGCCACCAGGCCGCGTGTCTCGATCATTCCCAGTGCTTCACCCATTCTTTACCCTCCGCGCAAACTCCTTCCACGCTCTTGCTTTTGCCCCCGTCTTCCGGTCTTTGCCCGTCCGTGATCTCGCAATCGCAATCGTTCATCGTCGCGCGCGGTCCTTGCGCACAGCTTCTTCGACCAGTGCTTCGAGTTCGCGCCTCGTCAGCGTCATCCGATTCGTCGCTGCCGAATCCGAGGTGATCGGACACTCGGATCCGGCTGCCGCTGCCGTTTGCAATCCGTAGCGCGCCCGCGCCGCGAGCAATTTTTCCACATCTTCGCTGGAAAGCAAGAGCTGTTTGCCAAGCAGCTCGGTCACAAGCGCGACGCGGGCATAGTGCTCGGTCGTTTCCATCCGAAAGAACGCGGTCAAAAGGTCCTGACCATACGTCACCACTCCGTGATTGGCCATCAGGATCGCATCGTACTGTTGCACGAGCGGCTCAATCGCTTCGGTCAACTCCTGCGTACCCGGCGTGCCATAGCGCGCCACCGGGACGCACCCCAGCGCGAGCACCGCTTCGCTCAGCAGCGCCTTGTTCAGCGGGACTCCGGCGGCTGCATACCCAGTCGCCACCGGAGGGTGCGCATGGCACACCGCGTGGATATCTGGCCTCCGGCGGTAGATCAGCAGATGCATTCCCAGTTCGGAGGAAGGATTGCGCCGGCCCGCGAGCTTATTGCCCTCCAGATCGGTGACCACAAGATCATCGCACTCCATCATTCCTTTGCTGATCGCGGTCGGGGAAGTGAGAATGCGGCGCGGGTCCAGACGCAGGGAAATGTTGCCATCGGTCGAAGCTACGTAACCGTGCTGGTAGATCCATCGCCCGGCGGCGCAGATGTCGCGCCGGTGCTCTTCTTCGCTCTTCAGCGCGCCGGGAGAAATCGATTCCGCGAACAGTTTTGCCTCCGCATTTCTCGGTAAAAATGGGCTTCCTCGCTGCTCCAGGACGCTATGCGTAAATCCCGCGAAGCTTCAGCGCGCGTGCCACTCGGTCAATCGCCACCATGTAAGCCCCAATGCGGTTGCTGACTCCATGAGTCTCCGCGTAGCGCACTACCTGATCGAAGCTCTGCTCCATCACATCTTGCAAACGCTCGTTCACTTCGCTCTCGCGCCAGAAGAAGCCCTGGCGATCCTGCACCCACTCGAAATAGCTGACGGTGACGCCGCCGGCATTCCCGAGAATGTCGGGAATGATGAAGATTCCCTTTTTCTCGATAATCGGATCGGCATGTGACGTCGTCGGCCCGTTCGCTCCTTCGCAAAGGATGCGGCATTCCACCCGGTGCGCATTCTCCGTCGTGATCTGATTTTCGGTCGCGGCGGGCACCAGAATGTCACAAGGGTGGAAAAGGATTTCGTGAGCCGACTGCTTCACGCCGCCGTCGGGGAATTCCGGCAATGGCTTCTTCTGGGTGTAGACCCAATCCACCAGCCGGGGAATATCGAACCCTTTCTCGTTGTAGAGCCCGCCGTGAATGTCCGCGACCCCGATGATTCTATAGCCCGCCTTGTGCATCAGCAGCGCGCTCATTGAGCCCACGTTGCCGAAACCCTGCACGATGACGCGACATCCCTCCTTCTTCATCCCCAGCTTGGCCAGCGCCTTATCGCAGCAAATCATCAGACCCCGCCCGGTAGCCTCCTTGCGTCCGTGTGAGCCCCCAAGATCGAGCGGTTTGCCGGTGACGACCGCGGTGGTGGCTTGGCGTACGTGCATGGCATACGTATCCATCACCCAGGCCATGGTCTGGTCATTGGTGCCGACGTCCGGAGCAGGCACGTCGCGTTCCGGACCGAACCATTCGCTCAACTCCGCCGTGTAGCGTCGGGTAATTCGCTCGAGCTCACCCCTCGAAAGTTTCTGTGGATCGCAAATCACCCCGCCCTTGGCGCCGCCGAACGGTATGTTCACGACCGCGCACTTCCACGTCATCCAGGCGGCCAGCGCGCGCATTTCGTCCAGGCTCACGTCCGGCGCGAAGCGGATGCCCCCTTTGCCTGGCCCGCGCACCGTCGAGTGCAGCACTCGGTAGCCTATAAAAACCTGAAGCCGCCCATTATCGAGCGCCACCGGTATATAGACTGTGATTTCCTTGCTGGGGTATTTCAAAAAGCGGTAGACGCCGTCTTCCAGTCCCAATTTCTGTGCGGCTATTTCAAAGCGCGCCTCCGCCGATTTGTATACGTTCAACTCATCTTGCGCAACGCCCATGACTTCCTCCGGGACCGGATGAGTTCGGATCATCTTCGCTCTTGGTGGTTGCTTCTCGCGGGGCCATGCGGTCCCACAAGGCCCGGAGGCACGCGGAATGCGGTCGGGCGTCGGCCAGTATACGAACACGAGGATTGAGGTGCAAGGTAAGCGTTTCTATTTGCTCAACAGACGAACGAGCGGCTCGGAGAAAGCGTCACCGATCACGGAGAGTCCGCAACACAAATTCCTTCAACAGCAGCTGAGCCAGACGATGCGGGTCGTGCCGCACCACTCCATCCTGCTGCAGAAGGTCCGCAGTGACGCAGCCAAGCCCCAGCGACTTCAATTCGCCCACCGACATGCGCACGGGCTCGGCCCCCTGCGCATGATAGCGGCGTAGAATCCGCGGCGAGATCGGCGTCCGGCTGACGACCACCCAATCGAAGATGCGGCTGCCAGTGTGCGCGTAAATCGCCCGAATATGATCGGCGACCGAATAGCTCTCGGTCTCTCCCGGCTGCGTCATCAGATTCGCGATATACACGCGAGTGGCGCGAGAATGCGCGAGGGCTTCCGCGATTTGGTCTACCAGCAGGTTGGGAATGATGCTCGTATAGAGCGAGCCGGGCCCGACCAAAATCAGGTCGGCGGAGCGAATCGCTTGCACCACCTCCGGCAGCGGATGCACCCGGCGAGGCACCATGCGCACGCGGCGAATCCGCCGGCGCGAGCGTGAAATCTTTGTCTCGCCGACCACCACACTTCCGTCCTCGAGCTCCGCCTCGAGGTTCACGTTCTGCTCGGTTGAGGGAAAAATCCGCCCGCGAATCGCTAGCACTTCCGCGGAAAGCCGTACCGCTTCGGGGAAATCCCCGGTGACGTTTGTCAGCGCCGTCAGGAATAAGTTGCCGAAGCTGTGCCCGCCAAGGCTAGGCCCCTTTGGGAAGCGATACTGAAACAGCCGGCTGAGCAAGTGCTCGTCTTTTGACATCGCCACCATGCAGTTGCGGATGTCGCCGGGTGGGAGAACTTTGTATTCGCGGCGTAGGCGCCCGGAGCTGCCCCCGTCATCGGTGACGGTAACAACCGCCGCCAGATCGGAAATCGGCAGCTTCTCTCGGCCAGGCCGGCTCCGCCCTACATACTCTTTCAGGCCGCGCAGCAGCGTGGATAGGCCCGTGCCTCCGCCCATGGCAACAATGCGGACGGGCCGGGGGCGCGTCTGTGCTTGCTTTTTCACTTCTGGGGCGTTCTATCCGGAGGAACCGTCGCGTTCCGGGTAGAGGAGCTCTGTGAATCGCGGGTCTTCCTGCAGGAATGCGAAATCCTCATCGTTCCGCGCATGATAGCGGTTTTCAGGACGAAGTTGTATGGCCAATTGCAGGTTCTGCATCGCGGCTTCTGCTTCACCCGTCAGGCAATCGAGCACTGCCATGGCATAAACGATGTGGTCAGCCTTTGGGGAGGCTTTGCGGGCGCGATCGAGATGTTCCCGGGCTTCATCCCAGCGTCCCAGGTTCATCATTGCAACGCCCTGAGTGTAGTGATCTTCGGCGGTGCGAATCACTGGCGCGGGTGGCCGGGAAATACGCTGCTCGCAGACCCGCAGATGCATGCCTGCGCGGTCTGCCAGTTCCTTGCTCGGCCCTTTCAGCACCACCTCGAAGCATTGCTTCGCACGGTGCAGCTTTTGCTGCTGAAAAAGCCGCAGCGCTTCTTCGTACTGCTTCATCTGTTGCTTGGCGGCTGCGTTGGGCCTCTCGGCAGCGGGTTTCTGCCCTGCGGACCTTGACTTCAAAGTCTTCTCTTTCAGTAACTTGGAGCGAGATCGCGAAGATTGGCTCGTGCGTACGTTGCGCCGCCTGGCCGCCTTGCTTCGAGATGACATCAGAAATCAAGATAACAAAGTTTTTAGTAGCCGTCAACGCGCCTATTTTCGCCATATTTGGAAGCTATTCTGCAGATCTCCCGGTTCGCTGAGCTTGAACAGACCTGATTTCGACTGCGCGCAACCCGCTCCGTCTGCTCCCGCCATTGTCTGTTGCGCAGCATTCCGCGCCGCCCGCGTTGGCCTGCGACACATCCCTATGTTATAAGTAGCCGGCGAATCTTCGTCTGAGGAACTCGTGCCGTTCATAAATTTTCCCGCACGCGAAATCAACTGCAAGCTGGTTTATTACGGTCCGGGTTTAGGGGGGAAGACCGCCAACCTACAGTGGATCTATGAACATACCGGCACGAACCAGAAGGGGAAAATGGTCTCCCTCGCCACTGAAACTGACCGAACCCTCTTCTTCGATTTCCTTCCGCTAGATCTGGGCACGGTCCGAGGTTTCAAAACGCGCTTTCATCTCTATACCGTTCCGGGGCAGGTCTTCTACGAAGCCAGCCGCAGACTCATTCTGAAAGGCGCGGATGGTGTCGTCTTCGTGGCAGATTCCCAAGAAGAGCGGTTGGATGCCAATCTCGAAACCCTGGACAACCTGCGGGAACACCTGAAAGACCACAACCTGAACTTTGATACGATCCCCTACGTCCTGCAACTCAACAAACGCGACCTGCCCAACACCATGCCGGTGGATGATTTGAAAAAGCAATTAGTGGTGAAGGGCGAATCCGTTCTGGAAGCAGTCGCTGTCCAAGGCCAAGGAGTTTTCGACACTCTCAAGGAAGTCGCCAAGCTCGTTCTCGCCGAACTGAAAAAGAACGCCTAACGCCGCTTCACCCAAATCGGGCGCACATATTCCGATGTCATGCTGAGCCGAGCGAAGCATCTCTCCGTAAATATAGGCACCCGCTTGCCAATGCTGAAAAACATCACTTGGCGCGCGCCGCTTGTCCGAAACTGGCGATCGCTTCGGCTTCGACATCGAAAGTAGGAATTGACTGAATGAGTCGCGTGAGTTCAAGGACCGCGCGCACGTGTCCCCGGGGACCAAGCAGCCGCAGGCTCCCTCCTCCGCGCTCGAGTGACACGAACGTGCGCACCAGCGTGCTGATTCCGGAACTGTCCATCTGCGTGACTGAAGCCAGATTGACCAAAACCTTTTGCGCCCCGGCGGCGATCTGTTTCCGTAGTTCGGTGTTCAACGCCTCGTTGCTCTGCCCAATGACCGCGCGGCCAGAGAGATCGAGGATGACAACGTCGCCGGATTTTCGAGTGGCGATTTGCAGACCCACGTTCTACTCCTTGGCGCCGGAGTGTCCCTCTGCCGGACGCCCGTTCGGCGATCTAGCGGTCGATGTGCCACGATTATACCCCGGGGCAACAACGTGAGCGAAGAAGTCAAATTGTTGGTAGTGGTTCAGTTTCCACAGACTGCCCCCCTACCAAATTGTTTGACCCCATCTCAGATGAGAGAGGGGCTGCCTTGCCCATTCCTTGACACCCTCAATACCTGGCGCTAGCGTCGCTGCATGAAGGCATTGCGCCTGCATCGATGGAATGTGACTCCGCGCGAAGCCGCCAAGATCCAGTTGCGCATCCGCCGGCGCCTCGAGCTCGACGATCGGCTTCCAACAATCAAACGGGTCGCCGGCGCCGATGTGGCGCTCGATCTCGAGCGCCGGCGCGCCATCGCCGGGGTCATCATCTACGACTTCCCGGAAATGCGAGAGGTGGAACGGCTTTGGGCCGAGCGCCCGCTCACATTTCCCTACGTGCCCGGCCTGCTCAGTTTTCGCGAGATTCCCGTCCTCCTGAAAGCCTTTGCGCGCGTGCGCCACGCTCCCGATTTGATATTTTACGACGGACACGGATTCGCGCACCCGCGGCGCTTTGGCATCGCCTGCCATCTTGGCGTGCTCCTCGACCGACCCTCGATTGGCTGCGCCAAATCGCTGCTCGTGGGCACGCATGACGATCCGCCGCGCCAGGCTGGCGCTTGGGCGCCGCTGCTCGACCATGAAGAAGTCCTGGGAGCGGTCCTGCGAACTCGCGACGGAGTGAAACCTGTCTACATCACCCAGGGGCATCGCATTTCGCTGCCCCAGGCAATCCAATTTGCCCGCGCCGTTTGCGACGGTTTCCGTATCCCGCGCCCCACCCGCGACGCGGACCATTTCGTCGCCGCCGTGAAACGCGGCGAAACCGGAGCCGCCACGAAAGCTGCGAGACTCTCGATCGCCCACGACCCATGACGCTCTGCTTTCTCTGCGCCACTCAGTGTTTCTCTGCGCCCTCGGCGTAATGTTTCGGTCCGGACCTCCGGAGGTTGGAAGCCGCGCCCCGCAGCGTGCAAAAGCCGCCTCGACTGCCTCTCAGGCTAAAAAAGAAAACGGGAGGCCGCGATTGGGTCGCGACCCCCCGGGGTGGGGTGGGGTGTTGCTGGTTGGAAATGGTCGGAACTTCTTGTGCGCTTTCCTTTTCCAACGCTCCAGCAGGATTACTGGAGCCCACCAATAGCGTCCGAATAACACAGGGGGACAACCAGTGTCAACCTCAAATAACGCTCAACTGTGGAATTCCCTCCCGGCCTAAGGGAGCCGGTTTCATCTGTCCAAAAATCGCGAATCGCGCTCGAGACCAGGGTTCCCTCTTCCGTCTCGATTGGGCTCAGGCTGATTTCCACCGGAAACTCCGTGCCGTCCCGGTGCCCGCCGTGCTTGCCACGGAAGCGTTCCGGCATCAGCATTTCCACCGGCTTCCCGAGGAGCTCCTCCCGTGCGTAACCGAACAGTTTCTCCGTCTGCGCGTTGGCCAGCACCACGCTTCCCTGTCGGTTCACGATCACGATCGCGTCCGGTGCCGCTTCTAGCAGCGCCCGGAATTTGTTCTCCGCTCGCTTGCGCGCCGTGACGTCGCGGATCGCGGCAGAAACCAGCGTTCCCTCCTCCGTCTCCAGCGGGCTCAGGCTGATTTCCACCGGAAACTCCGTTCTATCCTTCCGAAGCCCGTACAACTCCAGCCCCGCCCCCATCTCCCGGTTCCGTGGCGATTGGAAGAAGCCATCGCGATGCCCGCCGTGCTTGCCCCGGAATCTCTCCGGCACCATGATTTCCACCGGCTGTCCGACTAATTCGGTCTTCGTATACCCGAACAACTTTTCCATCTGCGCATTGGCCAGCTCGATTCGGCCCTCGCGGTTCACGATCACCATCGCATCCGGCGCTGACTCCAGCAGGCCGCGGAACTTCTTTTCAGCCTGCTTCCGCGACGTGACGTCCCGATTGATCTCCAGGATCGCCACCGGTGCTCCTTCCGCATCGCGGCGCAAAGCCCAGCGGCTGGTAACCACAATGCGATTTCCGTCGCGCCGGCTGTGTACCAGCTCGCCTTCCCAAACGGCGCTTCGCAGCAGGCTTGCTTCAATTTCATCCAGAGGCTCAGGGAAGTCGGTCTTGAGAAACGCGTGAGAGATCTTCCCCTTGGCTTCCGCCTCGCTCCACCCGTAGATTCGCTCGGCGCCCTGATTCCAGAAGAGAATTTCATTGCTCATGCCGCGTACGAAGATGGCGTCATGGGCCAGATCGAGAAGCTCGGCTTGTTCGCGGTACAGCGCCTCGCTTCTTCGCAGCGCCAGTTCGGTCTTTTCCCGCTCCAGGATCTTTGCCTCCAACTCCCGATTAGCACTGGCAAGATCTCCGAGACCCGGAATCGCAAGGGCCTTGGGCACAAGCTGCACCAGGAGAATAGCCGTCGGCACGGAGGCAGCCGCCGTGATTGCCTTGACCACCCCTGCAAGCCAGTAATCCGCGTGCCAAAGGTTCCACAACTCCATCACGTGCGTCGAGCCGCAAGCAACAATGAACACCCCGAACAGCACAAACATCCATTGGAAGGGCAGATCGCGCCGCTTCCGTGCGAAGTGAATTAGCGTGACCGGAATCGAGAAATAGGCCAGCGCAATCGCGGCATCGGACAGCACGTGCAGCCACACCAGCCCTGGATTCCACAAGTAGCAATAGCCGTGCGGCATGAAATCGTTGGGACCCAATAGCTGTTTGAGGAATTCCATGTTCCACCCCCGCTGGCCAGTCGGTTGTTCGCTGGCTCCGGCGCGGAAGAAGACAAGACGGTCTTCTACCCTGCCGTGCAAACGGCAAAACGGGAAGGGGAATTGAAAGTCGATAAAACAGTTTTCTGGAAGGGCAGCTCTATTCTGAATGAGTGCTGAGGAGAGTCAAGGTAATCGGATTCTGGTGGCCGTAGGTGTCAACAGCGAGAGCAAACCAGCGAGCCCCAGCTTTGAACTTCTGCGCTACGGCTGAAGATGGCTCGCAAAATAATCGTTCAGGCTGGCGACGATCTGTTCCATTCCGGCACGAACGTTTTTCTCCATCGCCTCGATAACCGTCTCAACTGTCTTGCCGCCGACGGGCTCGTCATGCGAATAATCGTGAGTCCACACGGTCGTTCCTGTCCTCGGCTGAAAGAGCTCGACCTCGATTGAAAAGCGCGCCAACATCGTCGAGCCATCCACTTCGCTCAAGGAAAACAGGCGGCCGCGGAGGACGTAATCACCGCGAGCATTGCTGCTCACGCGATCGGTGCTGCGATACCGGCCTGAAGCTCGCAAAGCTTGAATCAGCATCGACTGAAGCATATAGCCCGGGGGCTCGGCCCAGCGGTGATATTCATACGTGCCCAGCTCAACCGGGCCTGTTTCATACACGAGGCGATCGTCCCTGTAGATGTAAGGCACCGTGATCCTTCCAACGACGAGATTCACGGGAAACGGCTGGCTCGCGACCGATTCGTTCATGGCTTCCGGGTCCAGCGTGTAATACTTCACCGGCCGCGCCGCTCCGCAGCTCATCAGCAGCAACAATCCGAACGCCGCCAGCGCGAGAACAAGAGTGGAATGGAGATTACCGAGAACAGCTGATGCGAAACGCGGCTTCAAGGTCGCGACACCTCACCGGGCTGACGCTGCCGGGGACCCGAGGCTCGAATCAAGGTATAAGGCCGCGTCTTGATGGTATGGGTGAACTGCTTGAGGTTCTCGGTGATGATCCGCATATTGTCGAGGATTTCGTCGATGTTCTCGCTGTTGGCGTTCAGCGTCCGGTCAAGCTGATCGGTCAGCGAAGCGGCTGAAGTCAGGGTCTCGCGCATCTTCACGACCGCCTGGCGCACGTCCGGCCGGTTTTCCATCAATGTGGCATCCACGTGCGAAAGAGCCTCATTCGCCTGGCTCATCGTCTTCTTGAAATCATCCATCAACGGCCCGAGCTTGGCGCTCGCATCATTGATCTTCCCCAGCGTCGAGTGCACCAGCGGGCGGTCTTCCTCGAGCATCCCACGGACGTTGGCGAGGCTCCGCGAAATATTTTTGCGATTCGGCGAGTTCAGCAGGTCGTTGACCCGCGCAATGGTTTGCTGCAGCTCGGTGATCCGCGCATTCAGATTCTGCAGTACTTGCGTTGCCTGCGGCGCCAGCTCGCCGATGCGCGTCGCTAACTCGTCGAATCCGGTGTAATCCATGCCCTGCAAGGTGGACCCCGACGGTGCGCGAGGCGCCCCCGGGCTGCCCGGAACAATTCCGAGGAAATTGTCACCGAGGGCGCCGAGGGTGGATATCCTCGCCTTGCTGTCCGTTTTCACTGGCACGTCGGAATGGACCCGAAAAGTAACTTCCATGCGCGTCGGGTCCTTCGGGTCACTGTGCACTTCCTCGACGCGGCCAACCGGCGGCCCGCCCGCATAACGCACTTGCGAGCCCGGCGCCAGGCCCCCTGCATTCTTCAAATAGGTTTTGTAAATCGGTTCGCTGCGCTGGAGGAACCCCGTCAGCGAAAACAGCGTCGCAACGAGAAGCCCCGCCGCGACCAGAACGAATAGTCCGACGAGAGCGCGCTCGCTTTTCGCTTCCATGGCCCCCTGTTAGAAGTTCCAGCCTCGAGCGGGGATTCCGCTACCCATAGCCCTCAGTTGGCTCGAAGTATAGCACGATGCTGGTCTTAGATTTGTAACTTGTACGCGGTCTCGGTTGCTGCTACCGTGGATTTTGTGCCAGGGAAAAGAACAGAATTGGACAAGGCTGTCGAGAGGACTGCTCGGATCATTCAAGATCAGCTCGACACGTTGCCGCCCGAAGTCGCGAAGAGAAAAGTGAGAGAGCTTCGCCAGATGGCTGCTAAGGTTTACCGCGCCGCAAAGAGCGGAAGAGGCCGACAACCTCGGCGAACAAAGGCGATTCGTCTTTCAACCCGATCCCGCGCAAAAACTGCATAAATTCCCGCTCGTCTCCGTACTTCTCAGAGCAGTCTTGAGAACGCGAAGCTCTGCTTTTGTGTGTCTGCGCCCTGGGTGCCTTTCCCTCTCGAGTGCATCTTCATAGATGCCATTGTCTTTTGGCATGGCTACTTTTCGGCTCCGGCGGCTGGCCCGCAATAGCCTTGGCGACGGCGGGCTCAAAGCCGATCGAGAGGAATCCCATCCGTCAGCCTGTTCAGATAGTCGGCTTGCTCCTCGACTTCGGGCTCAGGGATGCGGTCGAGGAATTGCCGTACCCGAGGATGCTTGCTGGCCTGCAACTCTTCTTTGGTTCCGATGGTGATAATGTTCCCCTTGTCGATCAGGATCATGCGGTCGGCGATGAGGTAAGCGCTGGCCAGCTCATGCGTCACCACCACCATCGTGATTCGAAACGCCTTCTTCAATTTCAAGATCAGCTCGTCGATGCCCGCGGCGATGATGGGATCGAGGCCCGCCGAAGGCTCGTCGAAGAACAATATTTCGGGATCCATCGCCAGGGCGCGAGCCACCGCCGCGCGTTTCTTCATCCCGCCGCTCAACTGCGCCGGCATGTAGTCTTCGTAGCCGCCTAGCCCCACCTGCTCGAGTTTGAGCCGCACGATGATCTCAATCGTGGAATCTTCGAGCGGACTGTGCTCGCGAAGGGGAAGCGCGACATTTTCGCCGACGCTCATCGAGCCGAACAACGCCCCACCCTGAAACGACACGCCCCATTTCTTCTTCAGTTCGTCCTGCTCCTCGACCGTGATCGAAGCCCAGTTCTTGCCACGAATCCAGATTTCGCCGCCGCTCGGGGTTTCGAGGCCGACGAGCGTCCGTAGCAGCGTGCTCTTGCCCGACCCGGAGCCACCCAAAATCACCATCGTTTCCCCGGCGCGCACATCGAAGCTGATCCCGTGGAGAATTTCTCGCGCGCCATAACTAACGCGCAAATCGCGCACGACGATCGAAGCACCACCGTCCGCCGCCACCGCTTTCATCTCGCCCATGCCCAACCCGTCCGTCATTTTATTTCGCTCATTTCGTTTCACTCTGGGCACTCGCATGCCGTCCGTTGTCATTCCTCGCGAAGCGAGGAATCTGCTTTTCTCGCACCGTCCCTTGCATTGTGGGTTGCGGTTTCAACCGCGACGCAAGCGGCCTCCCCTCGATACTTCCTCAGGGGTTTCTCTCAGCGTCCTCTGTCTCTCGGTGTTCTCTGCGTAATGTTTCGTCTTTCGGACGCGTGGCGTTTCACCGCGGCGCGGTCAAATAAAACAGCGTCGTAAACACCAGGTCGACCGCGATCACCAAGAAAATCGACTTCACCACCGACGACGTCGTCGAACGCCCCACCTCCTCCGCCCCCAGTCCGGTCGAAAGCCCTTCCTGGCAGCCCACCGCCGTGATCACCGCGCCGAACATCACGCTTTTGATCAGCCCGGTGACAATATCGCGCAGCACCAGCGCATTGAGCGACAAGCGCATGTAGCTGACGAAGGTGAATCCCGCGTTGCTGGTGACGCCGAAAAGCGCGCCACCCAGCACTCCCATGAAATCCGCCCAGGTCGTGAGGCAAGGCATCATCAGAATCATGGCCACGAATTTCGGCGCCACCAGAAAATACACCGGATCAAGCGCCATCGTGGCGAGCGCATCGATTTCTTCATTCACCTTCATCGTTCCAATTTCCGCGGCGAACGCGGACCCCGATCGCCCGATCACCACAATCGCGGTCATGAGCGGCCCAAGCTCGCGCGTCATCGACAGGGCCACCGCATTCGCGACAAACTCCATCGCGCCAAAACGCCCCAGCTCATACGCCGCCTGCAACGCGAGAATCGTCCCAATGAAAAAGCTGATGAGCGAAAGAATGGGCAGCGCTTCAACGCCGACCGCCATCGCCTGGTGAACTGCGCGGCCAAAGCGCACCGGCCGGCCCTGAAACGGCCCAACGAACACCGCATGAGCGGCCCGGCCAGACAGCCGCGCCAAATCGCCAATGTAAGCCAGTTGGTCGATGGTGGCCTTGCCGATCGTTTCCGTCAGAGCCATTTATTCTTAGGACGTCGCAGCATTTCGCAGCCCCGGAAAAAAGCCTGGTGGCACAGCCACTCCTGGCTGTGCGCTGAACATGAGTGCAGCAAATTCACACCGGCAAGAGTGCCTGTGTCACTGGAAACCCCCGCCCGTTGTCATCCCGAGCGGAGCGAGGCATCTGCTGTCTGCGAACCGCGCGAGGAAAAGCAGATTCCTCGGACGCTCCGCAAATGCGTCCGGAGCGCAAAAGACGCGCCGCAGCGACCTCGGAATGACAGCGACGGTCTCATGCAAGTTCGACGCTAAATAGTCGCGCCCGACGGGGATTTCCCCGTCGGCCCCCGCACCGCGTCCTCCTCGTTGTCGTACACCTCGAAAACCTTGATCAGCCGCGTCAACTCAAAGACTTCGCGCGCGATCGGGCTCAGCCCATAGAGCGCGAACCCGTTTTTCAGCTCCCGCGAAATTTTCAGCCCTTCCACCAGCGAAGCGACTCCGGCGCTGTCGATATATTTCACCTTCAGCAGATTCACGACCACCCGCGGCACCCGCTTCTCCCTCAGCAATTCGATCAATATTTTGCGGACCTGCGGCGAGTTATAAAGGGTGATGTCGCCGGTAACGTCCACAATCGTGGCGACGCCCGATTGACGCGTTGCGATTTCCATGTAGCTCTCCGCCCAGGCCGTAGCGGCCAGGGTGCGTGCCTGAGAATACCCGGAGTTGGGTGCGGAGAAAAGCCTCTGCGGCGCGACAAGCAACCGAGAGTTAACATTGGTAGGGGCGCTGCTTGCCGCGCCCGTGTTCATCCCGAGGGCACCCTTCGTTCGCTTCGTGACCTCAAGGCAGGCAGCAAGCATGGGACCGGAAGTCTACACTTCGCCCGCTACTTCCAGGGGTTGCACGTCCCGGGCTACTTTGTCGGCGTGTCGGTCTTCGGCGACTTCGAGGTCATAGCGAACAAGCGCGATAAAGTGTCAGCACCCTCCTCTAACTGAACACACCCAACTGCTGTTTGCCTTTTCCATGCATGACTTCTTCTTATGAGTCTGTGCTGTGGAAACAAGAGAGCCCTCTGGTTACACTACGAGCACGAAATGCTCGAAGGGAGCTCAGGCGCGTACGGTTGACGCGGGCGTTCCTCTGGGTTTCGGTGCTCGCATGGGGTATCGGCGTGGGTGCAAAGCTCTACGACCTCAGGGTGGTCGCAGGCGCCTGGAGCGCGGCGCCGCCGGAGTCGCTTACACTGTTGCCATACGGCGCCCGTTTCCCGGTCGACCCCGGTAAATCTTTCTTACCAACGTCGCTCTCGACCTTGGTGGCAGCTTTCGGTGCACTTATCAGTGGATGGAAGACGCCATTCAGGTATCGCGTTTGGTTGTGGTCGTCTGCGGTGCTCATTCTAGCCGTCTGGGTCTTCACCGTCGTCGACTTTTGGCCTACCAACGCGGCGTTGTTTGCCGGGGCCTTCGGTGCCACGAGTGGGGCCAAGGGCGAAGCGGAGTTGATACGGCTGGCGCACCAGTGGGTGAGTTACGATTGGTGGCGGGTGGCAATGATGGGAGCAGGATTCGTTTCAGCTGTGCGGGCGATAAGTATTCCCGTCCCTCCAGCGACAAGCGGACGGGCGTCTGCTTTGATCTCGCACGTCTAGCGACAGAAATCCCCATTTGCACCCTGTGTCACGGATCGCGGCGGAGTACCGGCACGGTCCGCCGCGCGGCGGCTGCCCCTACGGGAAATCGCAAGGAACATGCGCGACAACCCTGGGCGCAGCAAGCAGCGCCCCTACCAGTGCGCACAGGTAAAACAGCGCCTGTGCCAGTTAGCGGGTGCGAAGGTCCATGGGGATGTAGCTGCGGTTGTCGGCGCCGAGGTAGACCTGGCGGGGGCGGGCGATTTTCTGTTCGGGGTCGAGGAGCATTTCTTCCCACTGCGCGATCCAACCCGAGGTGCGGGGGATGGCGAAAAGCACCGGGAACATGGTTACCGGGAAGCCCATCGACTGGTAGATGAGGCCGGTGTAGAAGTCGACGTTGGGATACAGCTTGCGGGAGACGAAATAATCGTCTTCGAGGGCGATGCGCTCGCATTCGAGCGCGATATCGATCAAGGGATTGCGGCCCATCACGTCGAAAACCTCGTAAGCGACCCGCTTCACCACCTTCGCGCGCGGATCGTAATTCTTGTAGACGCGATGGCCGAAGCCCATCAGCTTTTTTTCTCCGGCTTTGACGTGCTTGATGTATTCCGGCACGCGATTCACCGAGCCGATTTCCAGCAGCATGCGCAGCACCTGTTCGTTGGCGCCGCCGTGAAGCGGGCCGTAAAGCGCGGCGGTGGCCGCGGCGATCGCGGAGTACGGGTCGACGTGCGAGCTGCCCACGCCGCGCATCGCGCTGGTCGAACAATTCTGTTCGTGATCCGCATGGAGAATGAAAAGGACATCGAGCGCGCGCTCGAGGGTCAGGTTCGGCCGATACTTCAATTCGGTCGTGCGGAACAGCATGTTGAGGAAGTTTCCGGTATAGCTCAGGTCGTTGTCGGGGTACGCAAAGGGCATGCCGAGGCTGTGCCGGTAAGCGAAGGCCGCGAGCGTCGGCATTTTGCCGATCAAGCGGTAGGTTTGCTTGCGGCGCGAATCGGCGTTGAAGATGTCCTTCGCATCCGGATAAAAAGTGGAAAGCGCGGCGACGGTCGAAATCAGCATGCCCATGGGATGAGCGTCGTAGTGAAAGCCGTCGAGGAATTTCTTGATGCTTTCGTGAATGAAGGTGTGGTGCGTGACGTGATAGGTCCACTCATCGAGCTGCGAGCGCTCCGGGAGCTCGCCATGCAGCATCAGATACGCGGTCTCGATGTAGGAGCTCTTCTCCGCCAGCTCCTCGATGGCATAGCCGCGGTAGCGCAGGATTCCTTTGTCGCCGTCAATGAAGGTGATTTTACTGGTGCAGGCCGCGGTGTTGGTGAAGGCGGGGTCGTAGCTCATCATGCCAAAGTCGGAGTCGTCAATCTTGATCTGGCGCAAGTCAATGGCGCGAATCGTGTCGTGGGTGATGGGGATCTCGTATTGCTTGCCGTTGCGATTGTCGATGATGGTGAGGGTGTCGCGCTTGGTCGCCGAGGGTTGGTCGTTCACGACCATCGACGCTGGTTTGATTGGATTCACCTTCCGCCCTCCGTGAACAAGCTCTCGACAAGCCCGACGAGTGGATCGGACAACAATACAATTTACACCATTTGCTCGGCCGTTGTGGAGTGGTTTGCGCCGGGCGGGGCGGCTTGGTCATAGGCACTTCGAGAAAAGCAGATTTCTCGCTCCGCTCGGAATGGCAGAAAAAGTCAGAAGAACGGGGCTGAAGCCGTGCCCTGACGAGCACGGGTGTGTTCACGGCTTTCGCGCGGACCGGCTCGAAGTGGTCAGTGGGGTTGCGTGTCGTGAGGAGCAGGGCCGATGCCGGCGGGCTGCATTGCGCCTTCGAGGTCAGCAGGAGTTGCCAATTCCACGCGGTTCCGGCCGCGCTCCTTGGCGCGGTAGAGCGCCGCGTCCGCGGCCCGCAGCAAGGCTTCGGCATCCGCCGGATGCTGTCCGGCGCTCGAGGCCACGCCGAGGCTCATGGTGACGTCGGCCAAGGTCGTGGCTGCTTCCATCGGATGGGAGGAGATCGCCGCGCGGATTCGTTCCGCCAATGCTGCGGTGCCCAACTCGTCGGAAGAAGGCACAATAATCAGGAATTCCTCGCCGCCATAACGCCCGACCGTGTCGTAAGCACGAACGGAAGCAGTCATGCGTCGCGCCGCTTCTTGAAGGACCGCATCTCCGGCCGCGTGGCCGGGCGTGTCGTTGATGCTCTTGAAATGGTCGAGGTCCGCCAAGGCGATTCCCAAGGGATTTTTTTCGCGTTTTTGGCGGGCCATCTCGCGGCGGAGAACTTCGAAGATTTCTCCGCGGTTCACCAGGTGGGTGAGCGCGTCATGAGTGGCTTGAAACCTAAGGGTCTCGCGGGCGGCGATCAAATTGTCCTGGAGTTCGATGATGCGTTTGCCCACGTACAGACGGGCCTGGAGCTCTTCGGTGTTGAATGGTTTTGTCAGGTAATCGTCCGCGCCGGCCTTCACGCCTTGACCTGGTATTCGCTCGCGGCGCTGGCTTGAGCGCGAAGGGGAATCGCGATGCCGATCAGCACACAAGCCGCAACGATCAAGCACGCCACTTCCTGAGACCTTCTGCGAAAGATTCCACGTGGCGCGGGAATTCGCTCCGCGATGCGGCGCTTCGAATCCTTCCCGGAATTCAACTGCGTACCCCCAAACAGAACTGCCACGTCAGTTTCATGTAGGCGCTTCGCTTGATACGATTGGACTGCACGTCTCCATCCGGATCGTTGACCTCCGGGTGGTGATCTTTCAGGAGATTCTGCCCGACGAAGCTAAGAGACAGTCTTTCTCCGCTTGCCCACGTAAGTTGCGTGTCCAACCTCGTGTACGAAGGGATCTGCTGGTCAGTGAGACGATCGGCAAAGCCCGCTGAAGCGTCCCATGCCAATCCGTGGGGCAAATTAAGATGCGAGCGAAGCTGGGCCCAATGCGATCCTCGGGACCCTTAACCTGAATCCGGCGTCATGAGCCAAACGCGATCTTTCAGAAGCCTTGTTAACAGGGCCTTTGGAGGCTGTTCTGCCCTTTGTTGTGGAACCTCATTAAAAATGCGGTTCTGCAACAATGCG
>JBARRP010000348.1:0-20881 GCA_049644285.1 Candidatus Acidiferrales bacterium
TGAAGCGGCTCATTCAAGTGCGCAAATCCTCTCGCGTGTTCAGCCAGGGATCGATCGAGTTTCTGCAGCCCTCGAATCACAGAGTCTTGGCGTATGTCCGGCAATTGGGCGAGGAAAAGGTTCTTATTGTGAACAACCTTTCAAACTCCGCCCAGGCGATGGCGGGCGGGAACCTTTTTCCGCGGATCGGGGAGCTGTACTACTTGCTGACTTTGGCCCCGTTTCAGTCTTTTTGGTTTCGCCTGCGCCGGATCTGACCTGCCAGCGGATGGCGGGGGCAGAATTCCGCGCATTGCACACTGGGTCCACGGGCGCCACCGTCCTGGAGGCAATAGCGGATGCAATTGGCCGAAGAAACTTTTCTCACCGACGATTTTCTTCGCCAGCTCATGAGCGTAGGCGAAGTGGATCTCCTGGTGGCAATCCCTTCCCACAACAACGCCAAGACCATCGGGCACACTGTCGAAACCGTCGAAGAGAGCTTTCAGCAGAATTTCGTGCGGGACAGAGTGGTCATCGTCAATGTGGACGGGGGATCGAGAGACGGCACTTCCGAAGTGGCCCTGAATACCCTGCCCCCAAAGAATCCGAATCCGCGCGGCTTAACGTCGCTACGCACTATTCACCGGATCGCGACGCGCTACGCCGACGCGCCCTCACAGGGACTGGCCCTGCGGACAATCCTGGCCGCCGCCGATTTGCTTCGAGCGAAGGCGTGCGCACTGATCTCGCCGACGACGTCCAACCTGACTTGCGGGTGGGTCGCCAACCTGCTCGAACCGGTATACCGCCAGAACTTCGATTTCATGGCCCCGCTCTATGTCCGGCACAAGTACGAAGGTCTGCTAGCGCGAAATCTCCTTTATCCGATGAGCCGCGCAATCTTTGGCCGAAGGATCCGCGAACTTCATGCGGACGAATTCGGGTTTTCCGGCAGGCTCGCGAGCCTGTGCCTCAATCAAGACGTATGGCATGAAGAGGCTATTCGTGCATGGCCCGAGGCCTGGATGGCGATCACGGCGATTTCCTCGGATTTCCGGTGCTGCCAATCTTTTCTCGGCCCGAAGCTGCACTCCGCCGCGAGTTCGGGAACGGATATCGTCGCGACGATCCGCCAGACGGTGGGGACTTTGTTCTGGTGTCTGGAAGCCCAGCAATCGCTGTGGATGGATCGTAGCGGATCGGAGCCCGTGCCGACGTTCGGGCCAGACCACGAGCTGACCTCCGAGCCGGTGCGCCTGAACCGGAAAAGAATTCTCGAAATGTTTAGAAGCGGCGTTTCTGAGCTGGAGCCTATCTTGAAGTCCATCCTTGCTCCGGAGACTCACGCAGAGATCCAGCGCATCGCAACCCTCGACGACCGGAATTTCCGCTATGCGGTTGAACTTTGGGCCAGAACGCTTTACGAATTTGCCGCTTCCTATCACCACGCCGTTCTCAACCGCGATCACCTGATTCAGGCACTGGTACCTCTCTACCGCGGAAGGATCTATTCCTTCCTGGTGGAGCACCAGGATTCGTCCCCGGAAGAGATGGAGGCCGACTGCGAGAAGCTCTGTCTTGAATTGGAGCGCCAAAAGCCGTTCTTGATCGAGAAGTGGAAGGCAAGGAGTGAGGTGAAGTCATGAGACAAACGATACTCCGAGGGCTAGAGCAGGCCTACCAAAACCTGGTCCACATGATCGCCCAGTTCCTGCCGAGGTTTGTGGTCATGTTGGTCATTGTGCTGGTCGGATTGCTGGTGGCGTTTCTGTTGAAGAATATCCTGCGCGCCATTCTGCATGTGACAAGGCTCGATCGGCTCTCCGAGGAGGCGGGCGCGTCGCGCGTCCTTCGGCAGGCGGCGCTGCCCGCGATGACGGAGCTTCTGAGTCGATCCTTGTTCTGGGTGACATGGTTGGGCTTCGCCCTGCTGGGGATCAGTGTCCTGGGCATTGCGGAGCTGCAGGAGCAGATCTCTCACTTATTCCAGCTCCTACCGGAGGTGTTTGTCGCCATTCTGATTCTGTTCGTGGGACTGCTCGCGGCGAACTTCTTTTCCCGGGCGGTTCTGCTCGCCGCAGTGAATGCGGGCTATCGATCTCCGCAGCTATGGAGCAGGTCGGTTCGCTTCTTGATTTGGATTCTGGCAATCTCGATGGCCTTGGAACAGATCGGATTGGCCAAGCAAACGGTTATTGCGGCATTTTCGGTGATCTTCGGCGCCGCGACGTTGGCTCTGGCCATTGCCTTCGGTTTGGGCGGGCAAGACTTGGCCCGCCAGACGCTGGAGAGGTATTTCGGGGACAAGAAAAAAGAGAAAGAGAAGGAAGAAGAGCCGTCGCCGTTGTGAAATCTCGCTCCGGCAGCGCTCTGGTGGTTCCGGCGAATTCGTGATGCTGTAGCGAGTGTTGTGGCCGCGGATTATCGGCCTTGTGATAGAGTGTTGTCCATTGGAATGAAAAGATGCCGCACCACCTGCAGCGGGCGGTATGGCATCTAATTCATTCCGGCGCCATGGGGGTATGAGAGAATTTGTGCGGAATTGCCGGCTTTACGCACAGGAAGTGTGTGTTTGCTCCCGACCGCATTCAAAATGCGGTAACCTCGCTGATTCATCGCGGGCCGGACCAGCAGGGCACCTTTCAATCGAATTTCGTTTCGTTGGGCGCCACGCGTCTGAAGATCATCGACCTGGAAGGCGGCGACCAACCCATCACGTCCGAAAACGGCGACACGGTCATCGTGTTCAACGGCGAGATTTACAACCATGCCGAATTGCGCGTCGAACTGGAACGGCGTGGCCATCGATTCCGCTCCCGTTGTGATACGGAAACAGTTCTGCGTGCGTTCCTGGAATGGGACACGGACTGTTTTTCCCGGCTGCGCGGGATGTTCGCAATCGCGCTGTGGACGGAATCGAGCAAACGCCTCGTCCTCGCCCGCGATCGCATGGGCATCAAGCCGCTCTATATCGCGCGCCACGGAGACGATCTTTTCTTCGGGTCCGAACTGAAGGCGATTTTCGTTCACCCGGAGATCGACCGCCGGCTGAGCATGGCCGGCCTCGATTGCTATCTGTCACTGAACTATGTGCCGTCGCCGTGGACGCTGGTGGACGGCATCGAAAAGCTCCCTCCCGGGCGTTGGCTCGAATGGCGAGAGGGCGAAGTCCATTCCGAAGCGTACTGGCGCCTGCCCTTCGGCCCGCAGCCCGCTCGGACGCTGGAATCGGCGGAGCAGGAACTCGATTCTCTCCTGCAGCAGTCCATGCGCGAGCATTTGCTTTCCGATGTGCCCCTGGGCGTCTGGCTGAGCGGAGGCATCGATTCCTCCACGATTTTGCACTATGCCGCGACGGCGGCGCGCTCGCGGCTGAAGACCTTCTCAATTTCCTTCCAAGGGAGGAGTTTCGACGAGACGGCTTATATCCGCCAGGTCGCAGCCCGATATGGCACGGAGCACGAGGAGTTCGACCTTAACGTCGATGCCGGCCTGCAGGACGCGATTGAGGAATTCGCGTACTACTCCGATGAGCCGAATGCGGACGCAGGCGCGCTTCCGGTCTGGTTCCTTTCCAAGCTGAGCAAGAAAAATGCAACTGTTGTGCTGAGCGGGGAAGGCGCCGATGAGCTGTTCGGGGGTTACCTCACCTACCGGGCGACGCTACTCTCCGAATCGATGCGGCGATTGCCATCGTACGCTCTGCGATTCGCGCTCAGCGGAGTGAGGCACTGGCCGGTCTCCGACGAGAAGATCAGCTTCGAATACAAGGTGAAGCGCTTTCTCGAGGGCTGCCAGATGCCGGCCGAGCAGGCGCACATCTATTGGAACGGAACGTTCTTCGACGCGGAGAAGCGCGGTCTTCTCTGCGAAGCTCGAGGGAACACGCTCGACAGGATTCTCGCGGAACTGCGAGAAATGCGCGGGTCAGGAGATCCACTGGCTCCGTATCTATGGTTCGACCAGAAGTACTATCTTCCGGACGACATCCTGACGAAGACGGACCGCATGAGCATGGCTCATGCAGTCGAGGTGCGGCCGGCGTTCCTGGACCACCGGATCGTCGAGTTCGCTGCCGGCCTCCCAGCAGATCTCAAGATCCGAGGTTCCCAGCAGAAATTTGTTCTCAAGCAGTTGATGAAGCACAAGCTGCCGTCCTCGATTCTCCGGCGTGAGAAGATCGGATTCGATATTCCCGCCCACGAATGGCTGCGCGGTCCACTGCGGCCGTTGCTCCTCGATACGCTCGAAAAGGGAGTCTCCGAGCACGCCAGGATATTCCGGCTTAGCGGGATCGAAACCTGCGTGCGAAAGCACCTTGAGCGACGCGCAAACCTCGGTTATCACCTCTGGGGTTTGATGATCCTATTCCTTTGGATGAGGAGATGGCGAATTCAAGCGACATCGGTTTCCGCAGTGGAGCGGAAGGTGACCGAAAGCGTTCTTACCTCTACTTAGTTATCCTGCTCTTTGCCGGCGCGGTGTATCTCGGCGGTACCATCTCTCCGCCGTCGCTCATGGACGACGTGGATGCGGTACAGGCGCAGATCGCGCGAAACATGCTGACGTCGGGGGATTGGGTGACGGCGCGACTCGACGGCGTCCCCTACTTGGAGAAGGCGCCGCTCATCTACTGGGCCATCGCCATCTCATACAAAGTTTTTGGAGTCCACGACTGGGCCGCGCGCTTACCCATTGCTCTCTCCGCAATTGCGCTCTGCTGGTTGACGACGGCATTCGGCATGTGGGCGTTTGGAAAACGGGCTGGATTCTACGCGGGTTTATGCATGTCCACGTGTGTCGGCCTGTTTCTCTTCACGCGGATTTTGATTCCTGACGTGATGCTGGTGTTCACGGTCACTCTGGCAGTGTGGGCGTTTCTGCGAGCCCTCGACGAAGAGGAGCCGCATCCGCGCTTCTGGGCATTTCTCTTGGCTGCCAGTCTCGGGACAGGGCTCTTGCTGAAAAGCTTGATCGGCGTGCTTTTCCCGATCGTGAGCGGCGTGATCTATCTTTACATCACGCATGAGTTGTTTTCCGCGAGAGCCTGGAAGCGGCTTCGTCCCATCAGCGGGCTTTTGATCGCAGCGCTGATTGCGGCGCCCTGGCATATCCTGGCGACGCTGCGAAACGCCCCATATTTCTCTTTTACGCTCCACAGCGGGCCGGGCGAGTACCACGGGTTCCTATGGTTCTTCTTTATGAACGAGCAGGTTCTTCGTTTTCTGAATTTGCGCTACCCGCGCGACTACAACACAGTTCCACGCCTTTGGTTCTGGCTGCTGCACTTCGTGTGGCTGTTTCCGTGGAGCGTTTATCTTCCTGCGGTGGCGAAGCTTTCCTTCAAGCCAGTCGACCGTGCGGGGAAAACCCGCCTGGTGGCGCTCTGTTGGACCGGATTTTTGCTCGTTTTCTTCACATTTTCGACGACGCAGGAATACTATTCGATGCCGTGTTATCCAGCTCTTGCCCTGCTGCTGGGCTCGGCGATGGTGATGGGAGGAGACTGGGTGCGCCGAGGGACGCGGGCGCTTTCTGCCGTAGTCGTGTGCGGGGTCGCAGTTGGCGTCGCGATATTTCTTCTTGTGCGGAAGGTCCCCACACCGGGCGATATCTCCGTGGCGCTCGCCGTGCATCCACCGGGGGGCATCTACACGCTGTCACTCGGCCACATCGAGGACCTCACGCTCCGGTCGTTCGCATACCTTCGTATCCCCCTCCTGGTTGCGGCGGCTGCTTTTCTTATCGGCGCGTTGGGAACTTTGCGAGCGATCGGCCAGCGCGCGTTCCTTTGCGCCGCGGTGATGATGGTGTTGTTTTTCCACGCCGCGCGCCTGGCGCTTGTGGTGTTTGACCCTTACATGTCTTCGCGGCCGCTGGCGGAGGCATTGCTACGATCCCCTGAGGGCAAACTAATCGTGGACCACCACTATTACACGTTCTCTTCGATCTTTTTCTACACGAACCGCACCGCGTTGCTTCTGAACGGCCGCATCCACAACATGGTGTACGGTTCCTACGCCCCCGGCGCGCCCGACGTTTTTATCGACGATTCGCAATTCGAGAAACTGTGGATGGAGCCGGAGCGGTATTACATTGTTGCGAGCGAGTCGGAGCTGCCGCGTCTTCAAAGACTCGCGGAACCCACCAAGCTGAACGTTGTGAAAGAAAGCGGCGGCAAAGTTGTGCTGACAAACCTTCCGCTGGCAGGTTCTGTCTTGCTGCCAGTTCCCGCGCGCGCGCAGGCCAGGACAAACAACGCCGCGCAATCTCGTGCCGGAGGCGAATCGAACGATCCCGTCTCTCGACGGCAACCCAGGGTGGCGCACATTCATCTGAACGTCGCAGATGTGCGCTTGGGAGACGCGATCTAGCATGTCCTCCAGTCGGCCGCTACTACGCGAGGAGGCCTCCGCCGCAAGGCCGATGCGCCGAATTCTTCTGACTCTCGCGCGGCTCGGGGTCGGCATCGGCCTGCTTGCGTATCTTGCTCACAGCGGGATCATCGACTTGAAGGCGTTGTCGAGGCTGTTCACGGATTGGCCTATCAGCCTCGCGGCGATCGCGCTCATCTTGCTCGACATCGCGCTGATGGCACGGAGGCTGTCCTGGCTGTTCCGGCCGCACGGGCTTCATCTTCCTTTCGGCACGTCCCTGCAACTCACGCTGGTCAGCTTTTTCTTCGCCACGTTCCTGCCGGGAGCGGCGGGAGGAGATCTGGCGAAACTCTTTTACGTCACAAGAGAGAACAGCGGGCGTCGCGTTGAAGTTATGACGATCGTGATATTCGATCGGGTGATCGGCTTGTTTTCCCTCCTGGTGCTGCCCCTGCTATTCGCTCCGATGTTTCCGCAAGTGATTCGAGCGGCGCCGGCTCTGCGTATCCTGCTTATCACTGTGGGGTTTCTCGCCTTTTGCCTGCTGGCCGCCTTCCTGGTCTGTCTGTTCAATCAGCGAATGGTCAACCGGCTGGCGCAGCAGGTCCTGGGATTCCTGCCACTGAAGAGCATTGCTGAACGAATCCTTGGAACGATCGCTCGGTATCGTGGTCACCCCGGGACGGTGGTAGCGGCGCTCGGGACCTCGCTTCTGGCCAATCTCTGCGTCGTCGGCGTGACGGCGCTGGCGGTTCTGGCGGTGAGCCCGGCGGGCTTAGCAATGAAGATGTTTCTGATCATCCCCATCGGTCACATCGTGAACAGCCTACCGCTGACTCCCGGCGGATTAGGTGTTGGCGAGGCAGCGTTCAATGCGCTCTTCGAGATTACGGGTCTGCACGCAGGAGCCGAAGCGCTACTATGCTGGCGCATCTGGACAGCCCTGGTCAGCATCCTGGGCTTGGTCTTTTATCTGCGTGGCCTCCGGCGCTGCGTCTTCGATGGGGAAGTCGCGGATGAAGAAAGCAGTGTGGAAGGCCCCCTATGTGATTCGGTGAGGACTTCCGAACAATCATAGGCAGGTTGGTCTCGAATCCCGGATCTGTGACTCCCTTGCGGCTGATCTTGGAGGTTCGGCACCAACTGTTGCCGTTTTCCCAGGACTCGCTTGCATTGCCTTCGGCTTTAAAGGTAAAACTTTGTGATGCCTTATGTCGGTCCCGGAAGGGGAGATTGTAGAAAGGCGTCTGGGAGGCGGAGTTGACGGAGGAGGGGACATGAAAATTGCCGTGCTTGGGGGAGACGGCTACTGCGGTTGGGCGACAGCCTTGTACTTGTCGGGAAAGGGGCACTCGATCGCCATCGTCGACAGCTTTGCGCGTCGTCAATGGGACTATGAACTCGGGGTGCAAACCTTGACGCCGATTCGGCCGCTCCCCGACAGGCTGAGGGCATGGCAAGAACTCACGGGACGGACGGTTGAATCTTTTGTCGGCGACGTGACCGATTACGAATTTCTTTCTTCCGCCATCAAGGATTTCGAACCGGAGGCGGTCATCCATTTCGCGGAGCAACGCTCGGCACCGTACTCAATGATCGACCGCAGGCACGCCGTTTTCACGCAGGTCAACAACGTCGTCGGAACGCTGAATTTGCTTTTTGCTCTCCGGGTGCAGCAGCCCGAGTGTCATTTGATCAAGCTCGGAACGATGGGGGAATACGGCACGCCCAATATCGATATCGAAGAGGGCTACATAACGATTGAGCATAACGGGCGAAGAGACACAGTTCCCTATCCAAAACAGGCCGGCTCTTTCTATCACCTCTCGAAGGTGCACGATAGCCACAACATCATGTTCGCCTGCAAGGCGTGGCGGCTGCGCGCCACCGATCTGAATCAGGGCGTGGTCTACGGAACCGTCACGGACGAAACTGCTCTCGATGAGGCTCTGATCAATCGTTTCGATTACGACGAAGTGTTTGGCACGGCTCTGAACCGCTTCTGCGTTGAAGCGGCGGTGGGTCATCCCCTCACAGTTTACGGAAAGGGGGGACAGACGCGCGGGTTTCTTGATATTCGAGATACCGTGCGGTGCGTCGAGATCGCATGCCTCTACCCCGCCGCCCGGGGTGAATGCCGCGTGTTCAACCAGTTCACGGAGCAGTTCTCAATTTTGGAACTTGCGCACATGGTCCAAGCGGCGGGCAAAAAGATGGGCTTCGAAGTCGAGATCGACCACCTGCCCGATCCGCGGGTTGAAGCCGAGGCTCATTATTACAATGCGAAACACTCCAAGCTGATTGATCTTGGTTTGCAACCTCATTTACTTTCCGACTCTTTGTTGGACTCGCTGATGAACATCGCGGTGAAGTACCGCGATCGGATTGATACATCGCTGTTCATGCCGCAAGTAAACTGGAGAAACGCCACAAACGACCGCCGGCGGCAGACGGGCACAGCCGCCCCGTCCTTGTCACAAACACGCTCTTGAGGCGCGGATAAGGCACATGGCGACCGGGGCGGTGGATTCGACAGTTATTCACGACTTCGTGCGAGATCCGAGGGTGGCGTAGCCTCAGCCGTTTCCGGCAATCCTCTCGCAAACCAGACGGGCTGCCTTCACAGCGCTGACGACTTTCCCAGAAAAGATATGAAGTTCTCGAGGGGCACTCTCTTGAACGTAGAGGACTCTCCGGTCTTGCTGCGGGTTATTTTCAACAACGCGAATGGTGAAGCGCGATCCAAGATAGACCGCGTCTTTGGACGCAGGCACCGCGAGAGAGGAGTCTCTACGCATGGCATCGAAGCGAGTGAAAGGGACCGACTCGAAGGCCGGCCCATTCAATATGCCGGCATAAGGCTCCGGGATCGGCTCATCGGGATTCGTGGTTGTCCAGTGGTTTGTATGCTTGGCTGAGCCGAAGAGAGAGCGCTCGGAGCTGCCATAGGGATCAAAGGCGGTGAACGGACCGTCCACTACGACCAGCGACACGCCTTGCAGCTTCGGCGGAAGTTGAATCAGGATTTTCTCGGCGACTTGATATTTGGCAGCCTTGAAGAGACCCCGGCTGGGCCCCAGTCCGTAGGTAGCCCAAACGATGAAATCATAGCCGGGCCGCATCGCCGGGGAAAAGGCGCGCTTTGCGAATTGGATGCCGAGCGACTGGATGCGCGACGCCACCAGGCTCCTCAAAATATCCGGGTCGTAGATGTGTTCTTCGACTTCGTAACACTTGTCGATGAAGCCGAAATTCATCCAATCGGGACGGCAAGACTGGAAGGCGATGCCGTACTGAGCCATCACCTTCTCGAATAAGTCGGGAGACGTCTGGGACCCCTCCCTGGGGATCGCGTAGAAGTGGCGGCTGTTTCGAACGATGGCAGGGCCGAAAGCCGCGATGAACTCCGCGCGCGCGTCGAGCGTTTCGCGGATCGTTTCGGGGCTGCGAGGGTAGTGGTAGCCGGAATGAACGCGATACTGATTGATTGCGGACGCGGCGCACATGATGCCGAGAGGGTCGAAAAGATGTACGTGGTTGCCGTGCTCCGCCAGGCGAATCGCGATGGTCGCTCCGTAGATCCCGGCCCCCGCCACCGCGATCTTCGCGCTCATGATCCTCCTTCGAGGGGATTTCCCTTTTGATTTTTCTTTCGACCGGTGCGATGCATGGGACGGTTTCCGGCGATGGCGCGCGTCCGGCGAGTTCTTCAGCGCGAGGCATTCTGCGCGGTACCGGAAGCGACGGGCACGAGCATTCCTTTGCGAATGAAATAATCGATGCCGCGCCAGCGGATGGTCTTGCGCCCGAAACTGATCAGCCAAATGACAAAGGCCATCGCATCCCACACCGGGATCAAGGCCATTTTTTTCCAAAGGCCGGTCTGTTTCATTCCCCAGACGCCGATCAGCCAAGTGACGGCAATTCGAAACACGAAGTAACTGCCGAGATAGGCGAGGGTGACGCCAGCGGACGGGCGCGCCGCTATTGCCACGAGCGACCACGGCAATCCCCAGGTGAAAATCAAACCGAGATGGCCCCAGGGCCGCATGAGTCGCATCACCGTCATCCAGCGGATGCGTTTGTAGAAGAGTTCGCGGAGCGACTGAAAATCGGCAACCGATTGCACGACATGGGGGAGCAGCTTGACCTCATAACCCTGCTCGGCGACCAGGCGGCCGGCGTAGACGTCATCCGCCGGACGATTTTCAATCACTTGATAGCCACCGTAACCCTCGACACGCTTGCGAGTTGTGACGATCGTCTGTCCGAAAGTGAATTTGATCCCGTCCAATTGCCAAGCGACCATGATCCCGGCAAAAAAGTCGGAGATCATCCCGATGGATTGAAGCTCCTGGACAAGTTTTGTCTCCTTGGTTGAAACGTATAAGCAAGTAGCCGCCCCGACTTTGGGATCGCGGAAAGGCGCGACCACAGAACGCAGATAATCGGGCTGGACGCGAATGTCGCCGTCGGTGATCACCAGTAGTTCGTGCTGGGCCTCGTTCACCAAGCGCACGAGCCTGGCCACTTTGTCATTGATCGCCCTGCGGCCGGAACCAAAAAGCAGACGAATGCGGCGTTCGGGAAAATCGCGTATCAGCTTTTCGAGGACCGGAAGGGCGGGGTCGTCTTCGTCGACGCAGAAGAGGATCTCGTAATCGGGATAGTCCTGGCGGCAGAAACTGGCATAGTTCTCGTAGGCTTCGACGTCGAGGCCTCGAATCGGCTTCAGGCAGCTTACAGGAGGCGTGTAGTCAGAATTCCGTCCGCTTTGCTGCTTTGCGGTCGAGAAAAATCGAGTGGTGCTGTAGAGAGCGAGCCCGTAATAAACGAACGGGATGGCAGCCAGGGCAAGGAGGATATAGTCGACGGCCGTCAAAATCGTCGCACCTCTCGAGCAAAGAGTAAGTCCTTTCCCCCGAGCACAGAGGAAGCGGGCCAATCTCCTCGGCCCCAGGCCGTTCGGGAGGACGGAAAATACCGGGTCTTGGAACTGGATCTTTCGATTGCGAATCTCGGGCGCTGCACTTCTTATCGACGCGCAACCGCCTAGACGCGAAAGTCTAACATAAAACGATAAAAATCTTGTCCGCGGGCAATCGGTCCGCGGTGAAAGACACCGCCGAGAAGGGTTTCCTTGGGACAGCTTCCGAATTCGAGTAAGATCTCGATTTCACATTTTCTTGCAGGTTCTTTCCGCCGGTGATTGCTGCTGTCTCAAGAGCGGGGCGCGGAAGCGGCCACATGCTCTCATGTGCATTGAGGCAAGCATGCCAGTGAGAAGAGCGAAGTTCTCGCGCGCGGAACAGCAATGAATCCGATGTAGCAGCTCCGCTTTCAAGCGAACACGAGCGCGAGATTGTTCGTCTACTGGCGATGGCGACCGAGTTTACCGGGAATCGAAAGCGATGCGTGTCTGCGTAACGGGAGGCACCGGGTTTCTTGGTGGAGCGTTGGTTCGACGTCTGCTGGCCGAGGGAATTCCGCTTCGGGTCTTGGCAAGACCCTCACGTCGCGCCAATGAACTGGAGGCGCGCGGCGCCACGGTTGTGAGGGGCGACTTGGGTGATTCGGAATCGGTGGCGCGCGCCGTTGAAGGAACGGACCTCGTCTATCACATTGCAGCGAAGGTCGATACTCCAGGCACCAAAGACGACTTTTTCGGAACAAACGTAGGCGGCACCGAACAGGTTTTCACGGCATGTCTCCGGCAGCGCGTCAGCCGCGTGATCTACACCAGTTCAGTGGCAGTTTATGGCCTGGCGCGAAGCGGCGAAAGCATCGACGAGGATACTGCTTATGACGGAGCGCCAGAATTGCGGGATTTTTATGCGCAGTCGAAGATTCTGGCCGATGAATTTGCTGTTTCGTTTGCGCGGAAAACAGGCCTGCCGGTAGTAATCATCCGGCCCGGCCTCATCTACGGCCCCGGCAAGCCACTCCCGGTTGGTCTGTTGGGATTCAGTCTGGGGAAGACCAATTTCGTATTCGGAAACCGCGACTGGCGCATCCCGTTGAATTATGTTGAGAATCTGATCGACGCACTGCAACTGGCTTCTAATCTCAAGGATCAGCGGCTTCGGCAATTCAACGTCATCGACAATGAGGAACTCACATTGGGGCAATACCACGCGATAAGAACGGAGGTGGAGAGGACACGGACCCTGTTCTTCCCCGGTTGGCCAGTCCTTCTCGCAGCGCCTTTCGCCGAGGCTTTGATGCGCCTGCTGCGGCTTGGAGGCGGCCCGAGCCTTTCAAAGCACCAACTGAAGCGGGGCTTGCAGGACCGCTGGTATGACACGCGTCGAATCCGTGAGGAAATCGGATGGGCGCCGAAAGTTCAACTGAGAGAGGCTGTAGAACACGCGTCGAAACCTCTCGGCTGACTCCCGGCGTTACGCCGGTGACTCCGCTCGCCCCCAACGACTGTGCGTGATCGTAGGGGAGCGATCTCTTCCCGGCTTGCGTTTCAACAACGGCAATCCCGATCTACGTGGCAAAGCGTCAGTCGCCTCGGAATAGATCACGCCGCCGGCGCGTGACAATCATCAATCAGTTCGAGGCGGCAGCTTTCGCCGGCATGGAGGCAGGCACGACGACTGTCACGGAGTCGGGCTGTGTCCAGGTGGCCTTCTCGCCGTTGAGTTCGAGCCGATGCATGGTAATCGTGATCTTTCCGCGGGCAACCTCAGCAAGGAGATAGTGGTAATTCACATTCCTGTCCGGATATGGATCGCCGGGAGCACGCTCGATCGGGTAAGCATGGGCTCCCCCGCCGCCAGTGACGAAGTAAGTTATGCCACCGTGTTCGTGTCGCTCGTAATTGTGGACGTGTCCGGCAAACACAATGAAACGCGCATGGGCGCGTGGCTGGCGTTCTTCGAGCATCTTGGCCAGCGCCTGCTCGGAGGGGCGGGCGGAGTGTCCGCCGCCGTATAGCTTTTTGTCGGAGGAACTGGTGTATGGCGGGTGGTGCAGAACAATGAAGACGAAGTCAACATCAGCGGGGATGTTATCGAGCTTGCTGGTCAGCCACTGTCCTTGCGGACCAGAGATTTCGTCGAGGGAACTATCGAGCACGAGCATCAGGGTATCGGCGGCACGAACGGAGTAATAGCGGTTCCCTTTCAGTTCGGGGAAGCGCTGGAAATAGTTGGCCAGCGCCTCTCTGTGATCACCGTGAAGGTCGTGGTTGCCAAGCGCGGGGTAAACGGGGATGTTACGCTGGCGCCACACGGCGGTTTCCGCGTCCCAGATCTTCCAATCGCTGACGTCGTTTCCGTTGTAGGCGATGTCGCCGCCGATGGAGATGAACGCGGGATTGGCGTCAGCGATGCCCTGAACGAGTGCCCTGCGCACCCGGGCGTTCGAGGCTTCGGTGTCATTCGAATCGGTAAAGCGAGTGTCTCCATAAGCAATAAAGCGGAAGGGCGTGCTCAGTTGAAGCCGGAGCTCGACGGGCTGTTCCTGCCCCAATACACCTGGGACGGCAAGAAGCAACAGAACGAATAGCAGGGATTTTCGCCGGGGTGTCATCAAAGTGGAATGGATTGTACCACCCATGGGTGGACGTGATGTGAACCTAACTCCTGCACTCACCGATGCCAGCGGAACCATACCTTTTCTGGAGCTCCAGTCTGGCAATCGCTTCCGTATGCACCTCGTCCGGCCCGTCGGCTAGCCGCAGCGTGCGCACGAGCGCCCACGCTCCGGCGAGAAACGTGTCTTGCGAAACGCCGGCGCCACCATGCGCTTGGATTGCTCGGTCCAAAACGCGCAGAGCCATGTTCGGGGCAACGACTTTGATCATCGCGATCTCGGCTCGAGCCGCCTTATTTCCGACTGTGTCCATCATGTAAGCCGCCTTCAGGGTCAGCAGGCGGGCCTGTTCGATCTCCATGCGCGACATCGCGATGTCAGCACGAATGGTCCCCTGCTCGGCGAGCGGTTTGCCGAAAGCCACGCGCGATTGGACGCGTTTGCACATGGTTTCGAGAGCGCGCTCAGCCACACCGATGCATCGCATGCAGTGATGAATGCGCCCCGGCCCCAGGCGCCCTTGCGCTATCTCAAATCCGCGTCCTTCGCCGAGCAACATGTTCGAGACGGGGATGCGAACATTTTTGAACGTGATTTCGGCATGGCCATGCGGGGCGTGATCATAGCCGAACACCGTGAGTAACCGCTCGATCTTGACTCCTGGCGCGTCCATCGGCACCAGCACCATCGACTGCTGTCTATGCGGCGGAGCCGAGGGATCGGTCTTGCCCATGAAGATCGCGATTTTGCACCGCGGGTCGCCCGCGCCGGAAGACCACCACTTCCGGCCGTTGATGACATATTCGTTGGCGTCCCGAACGATGCTCGCCTCGATATTCGTCGCATCCGAGGAGGCCACCGCTGGCTCCGTCATCGCGAAACACGACCGGATTTCACCCGCGAGCAGCGGCTTCAGCCAGCGCTCTTTCTGCTCAGAGGTTCCGTAACGGGCGAGCACTTCCATATTGCCGGTGTCCGGCGCCGCGCAGTTGAAGACCTCGGGCGCCATGGCGCTGCGACCCATGATCTCGCAGAGTGGCGCATACTCGAGGTTGGTCAGCCCCGCGCCGTGATCGTCATTCGACAAAAACAGGTTCCACAAACCAGCGGCGCGGGCCTTGGGCTTGAGCTCTTCAATTATTCGCGCCGGCGACCAGCGGTCACGCTGAATCTCGTCGTGGAAGCGTCTCTCATTGGGATAAATGTGTTCTTCCATGAACGCGTTGAGGCGCTTCTGGAAGTCCTGGGTTTTCGCCGAAAATTCGAAGGGCATCGTTTCATTCTCCCCAAAAGTTAAACGCGCGTTTGTCAGGGGCTACCGCGAGCGTATTCGGATTATTGAAGCCCGAGTGCATCGGCTCAGTCACCCGATCGATGTGTTCGCAACCGCGGCGAAACCAAGTGCGGCACCGGATTGACGGTCAACTGTGCTTGTCCACGAGTGATGCCGCCAGCCCGACCAGCTTCTTGACGCGCTCATCGAAATTCCGGAACCGCGTATCCTGCGTCTGACCGCGATGGAATCGGTAGTAGATTTGCTGCAGGATCACCGCCAACTTGAAGATTCCCAGCACTTCGTGATAACCGATGTGGGCCAGATCGCGGCCGGTGCGTTGCGCATAGCGCTCTACGAACTGGTCGCGAGTGTACCACCCCGGCTGAGATGTGGGCGCCGGGATGGCCAGCGCCTGAACCTCCGGTGCAGCGGCCCAGGCCCAATAGCACAGTGTCAATCCAAGATCGGCCAGCGGATCGCCAACCGTGGTCATTTCCCAGTCGAGCACCGCCTCGATATGGTCGACGGACCCAGCCCGGAGCATAACGTTGTCCAACTTGTAGTCGTTATGCACCAGGGTCGGGGCAGGCGATGGCGGCAGGCGGTCTATCAGCCACTCGATGACCCGATCCATAGCCGGCATCTCTTCCGTCTTTGCCCGGTTCCACCGATCCGCCCAGCCCTGCACCTGCCGCTCGAGGAATCCCTCCGGCTTGCCCAGTGCGATCAATCGTGTTGCGGTGACGTCGATTGCATGCAAGCGCACCATGGCATCGATGAACGCTTCACTCACCCGCCGGCGATAGTCCGGCAGCGCTGCGATCTCGGGCAGAACGTGATCGCGCAGTATGATCCCGCGCCGGCGCTCCATTAAGAAAAAGGTCGCGCCGATTGCAGCCAGATCCTCGCATAGGTGATACACCTCCGGCGCCTCCGGGAAGTGTGGATGGACCGCGCGCAGCACGCGATACTCACGCGCCATGTCGTGTGCCTTCGGAGCGACTGGACCCGAAGGTCCGCGCCGCAGCACATACTCACGCCCGCCGATGCGCAACAGATAGGTGAGGTTCGAGTGCCCGTTCGGGAACTGCTCGACGGTGATGCTGCGCTCACCGCCCTCGATCTTTCCGCGCAAGTAATCGGTGAGAGCGGCGACATTCAGTTCTTCGCCACGGCGGACGGCAGCAGTATCGGAGTGCATTCGAGATGCGCAGCGGGAATATATCACTAAGTGTCCGCTTCTCGTGGAGTCCGCCCGCAGAACGCGTGGGAATTAATCAACCGGCCCAATTACGGGTGGTTTTAGGATCCGGACCAGGATCTATCTGGTACGAGAAGTGGCTGTCGCGCTCCGGCGGGCTGCGCGCCTAATGTGCTACCATCGCCGCTTTGAAGCTGGGAGGATATAATTCAGGCTCGTACCACGGATTCAACCGGAGGGGTAAATGTCAATCACAGATACAAAAGGCAGCCTCGCCGCCGTCGTTCATGAGTATGGGCGCCCTGACATCCACATTGGCGCGGGAGAGGACGAGTCCCCCTACGTGCCCTTCAAGGAGAATGTGTACATCCGCCACTTGGCGTTCGATGTGCGAACCAACTCGTATGCCAACATTCTCTGGGTCAAGAAGGGGGGAATGCTGGGGCGTCACCGTCACCGGGGGCCTATTCTTGCCTGCACGTTGGAGGGTAGCTGGCGCTACCTCGAATACGACTGGGTTGCGCGGCCTGGTAGCTATGTGCGTGAGAACCCCGGCGTCACCCACACTCTCGTTTCCGACGATCCAAATGGGATGAAAACGATATTCTTTCTCAATGGCTCGCTCGAATTCCGTGACGACAACGACGGTTTGCTCGAGACGTTGGATGTTTTCTGGTTTATGAATCATTACCTGACCTACTGCCGGGAGCACGGCCTCAAAGTCAACGACAAGCTTTGGGTGTGATTGTCATGCCTTCTTGCTGGTCGCCTTTACTTTATGGGATGAATGGGATTCCAGCACTCGGTCAATCAGGTTCTCTGCTGCACCGAGGTACTGCCGTGGGTCGAACAGGCGCTCGAGATCTTCCGCGGCCAGATGCTGTGTCACGGTTGCATTCTGCTCCAACACTTCGCGCAGGTGGCGTTTCTCGGTCTGGGCCTGCCGGCAAGCCGCCTGGATCAGCTCATGGGCCGTCAGCCGGCCCATTGCACTGCCCAAGGCCATCTGGACCGCTTCCGCGAAAATCAGGCCGCGTGTCAGGGCCAGATTCTCCGTCATCCTGGTAACGTCAATCTCCAATCCGGACACCGTGTCCGTAAGGTGATGCAATGCGCCTGCGGCCAGCCCGATGATTTCCGGCATCGTTTCCCATTCGGCATGCCATCCGCCGAGGCCGCGTTCTTGTTCCTGCACCATGGCGCTGAGCATAGAACTTACGAGGCCGGGCACGCGTACCGCCGCGGCCAGCACGACTGCGGACGTCACCGGGTTGCGTTTGTGGGGGAGTGTTGAGGATCCGCCACGGCCGACCTCCGCCGGCTCGAATACCTCCGCGACTTCCGTCTGCATCTGCAAGGAAATATCACGCGCAATTTTCCCCAATGTGCCGGTGCACAGGCCGAGTACGGTCGCCACTTCGACGACACGATCCCGTTGACCGTGCCAAGGCATATCGGGCACGGTGAGATGCAGCTCTTCGCCGAGCGCCTTTGCCACATCCATACCCTTGTGTCCCAGCGCCGCGAGTGTGCCTACCGCGCCGCCGAATTGCGCTACCTCTGCCCGGCGCCGTGCTTGGGTGAGTCGCTCCCGGTGACGATTGATGGCATCCAGCCATCCCGCTGCCTTCAAGCCGAACGTTGTCGGGAGCGCCTGCTGCATCCAAGTGCGACCGACAACAGCGGTGGCCCGGTGTTCTTCGGCAAGCCGCGCCAGCGCGCCGGAGAGCCGTTCAAGCTCAGGCTCGATAAGCCGCAGCGCTTCGCGTAATTGCAATACAAATCCGGTGTCAATCGCATCCTGGCTCGTGGCTCCCCAATGCACAAATCGCATCGCTTCCTTGTCGTCATTTCCGACAAGCGCAGTGAGCTGCTTGACGAGTGGGATAGCGGCATTTCCGGCGAGCGCGCTGGCACGCGCGAGCTCGTCGGTATCGAAAAGTTGGGCTTGGCACTTGGCGGCGATGGCCGCCGCGACCGGGGCAGGAATGATGCCGACGCGCGCTTCTGCGCGGGCCAGTGCTGCTTCGAAGTCGAGCATGCCCTGAACGCGCGCGCGATCCGAAAACAGATCTTCAATGGCTTCCCAGCGGAACAATGGTTCCAGCAGATTCATGACGCCAGTCTAATCGCTCTCAGCAATCGAAGAAAACGGTTTCTTCGTGGCCTTGGAGAATCACGCTCCACTCGAGCACGCCAGTCGCTGCCAATTTCTTTGCGATCAGCGTGCCCCGTCGAGCCCGCTCGACCACGTTGGGCGCGAAATCGGCAGAGTGACCCGCCGCGCCCGGACACCCGGTGAATTGATGCAAGGTCAGTTGATCTGGGCCGATTATCGAAATAGCGTGCGCGTATCGTCCACTTGGTATATGCTTCCGCGGTTCGGATGGGGTGGTGGAGATGCCCATACCTCGCGTCGATTCTCGCACCGCCTCCAGAAGTCAGACTCGCGCTGGCCCGCCTTCCATCAGCTCTACCGGCATATCGGCGACGCCGTCGGCGCAGATAGACGCCCTGGGCGGTAATCCCAATTTCATGGCGTTTTTGGCCCGCGGCCTGGCGGTCGTCCCGGTCCGGAACTCAAGCGGTAAAGGGGTTGCGGCGCGCAACGTGGGAACCCACCCGCAGCGCGTCTCCCTTCGGGACATGCAGACCAAGCTTCTTCCTCACCTCCAAGCCGCGGCTCAGGAACTTCGCCTGCTCCTCAGGTGATCGTGCCGCCGACAAACTCAGGAATCGCCGAGACAGAAATGAGGACTGCGTTCGGAAGCGGATTTTACCGGTGATGAGCGAAGAGCAATGACCAGGGGCAGCTCAAAAAACTACGAAAACATGCTGCTCGGCATCCTCTTTTTCACCTGGGGCACGGTGTTTTTGGATCGCATGTCTCAGTTCTATCTGGCGCCCTACATTGTTCCCGAATTCCATTTGACGCACGAACAGGTCGGCATGCTTGCGTCGGCGCTGGCAATTACCTGGGCGCTGTCGACTCTTTTCTTCGGCGCGCTATCGGATCGCTTTGGGCGCCGGCCGATTCTGATTCCAGCCGTGTTTGCCTTTTCGCTTTTGTCTTGGCTATCCGGGATAGCGCACAGTTTTCATCAGCTCTTGCTGGTTCGCGCGCTGATGGGGATTGCGGAAGGGCCGACATGGTCAATCATGACGGCGCTTATCGAGGAATCGTCTCCTTCATCACGGCGCGGCCGGAATATCGGAATCGTGGTGAGTGCGGCAGCGCTGGTTGGCCTTGCTGTTGCGCCTGTGCTGACGACGCAAGTGGCAGCGCGTTTCGGCTGGCGCTGGGCGTTCTTCGTGGCGGGTATACCCGGATTTGTAATGGGTGTGCTGATTTGGAAGTTTGTCAAAGAGCCGCAGAGAAGCAGCGATCGTGAGATTGCCGACCATACGATCCGCGTTCGCGACTACTTTTCCATTCTCTGCTATCGCAATGTTTGGCTGTGCTGCGCTGGGGCGGGTGGCTTTGTTTCCTGGCTGTTCCTCTCGAACGTCTTTGCCCCGCTTTACATCACTGAGGTTGCGCATCAAGCACCGACCACCGCGGGTTTTCTGCTCGGCGCCAGCGGCCTCGGTAGTTTCTTCTTCGGATTGTTTTTCCCGGCGTTGTCCGACCATCTGGGACGCAAGCCGGTGCTGCTCGTTATGGCTGCGATGGCTACTTTCGTGCCGGTCGCACTTTTGGCGCTACCGCTCTATTCCTATCCGTGGCTGCTCGCAGCCATCATCTTTCTAATGAACACGGGCCAGGCCATGCCGGCGCTGATCATGGTTCTGGTGCCGACGGAGAGTGTGCCTCCGCAATTCGCAGCCACCTCCATTGGACTCGCCACTTTAAGCGGAGAAATCTTTGGTGCGACCCTTGCTCCCGCCGTGGGTGGCGCCCTGGCGCAGAGGCAAGGTCTCGCGGCGCCTCTGTGGATGTCGGCCGGCGGGACCGTTTTGGTTTTCCTTGTGACTTTGCTTTTGAAAGAGACCTCGCACGGGCGGGCTGGCACAGAGCAGTCGCAACTCGTCGCAGTAGACTCAGCACCAGACCAATCCTAGTGTCGCGTAACCGAAGAAAGTGACACGCCGTTCCTGCGCGCAGCCATCGCTGGGGCAAGCGAGGAAGCCCATCGCTCTGCGCGGCATGACACCCAGCGGGAACATGCGTCACCTATTTCCGCTACGCGGCGCTCAAGGTCTGGCCGATATTCGCACAAGCGAGCAAAGGCTTGACAAAGGAGAGTGCCGGCGTTAGAACCTGCTGCACAGCGCGGGGTGTCGGACCCAGGGAGAGTCGTCTCAAAGCTTGTTGGAACAAATGCTCGCTGAAAGGTTGGATTGCGTGCGACGTGTTGCTCGGTTATTGCAAATTGAAATCAAGTCAAAGTGGTGGACAGATTCTGCCGTCCAGAAAGCTCTTGACAGGGGAACGGCAGTTATGCCACATAACGGTCACAGAGCGGGGGGACTTTCTACTAAGAAGAGCAAGCGACGGATATT
>JBARRP010000349.1:0-10989 GCA_049644285.1 Candidatus Acidiferrales bacterium
CTTAGTTAAATCAAATAGTTTGGCCGGTTATTTTCGGCTTAACTGGTCCAATCTGTGCACGCGTGTTCAAGATTTAGATTCTGCCAGGGTTAAGCCTTGCGCGGGCATCACGATTGGCCAGTTAAGCCGACCACTCGTCCAGAATGTTAGAAAGGCCCTTCGGGTTTGCAGAAGATGGTTCTCAAAAAGTCCTTTGTACCAGCAGGGCCAGTCACGCGGACGATCACTGGCCCCATAATTAGGCTGGGCAGCCAACTCGAATGTCAAGAAGGGACAACACTCGCGCTCTGCCACAATCAATTCCGCCACAACCGCAATCCACTTCTTATCCCCGGGGACGCGGAAAGCATACCCGTCAGGAAGTTCCTCGGTTGCGATCAGAGCGGACTTAAACTGGGCAAGGAGTGTCGCCTCACGTTTACGCAATTCTGCATCCGACAAACAGCAAGCTACCCGGATGTCGTCAGACATTGTTGAGCTTTCTCTTTCTTCGGGAGGGTTGCTCGTTCCGTTCTAGATTGTACCTGCCTAGCTGTTACGCACCAGTGTCGGCCCTATTGGTTTCATTATACGCCAACGCTTTCCTTTCGGACCAATTCGCTCCCTCGACTCGCCCGGCCACACGACTCTCCGCGGTACGGTGCGGCGCGACTCTTGTGCGACGCGAAAAATCCCCTTAAAGTATCGAGTAATTCTACAGCCCGAATCGCAGCGCACTGACGATGACAAAATCCACGTCGGAACTCGCGAAGCTGCTCGACACGCTAGAGAGGTTCTACGGCCAAACGAAGCCACCGGGCCCCTATGAAATGATCCTGTACACGAGCTGCGGCTACCCTGCGACGGATGCTTCTTGTACGAGCGGGTTCGATGCGCTCAAAAAAGAGGTCGGCCTGCGGCCAGATGATATTCTCGTCGCGTCCGCTGCAAAACTCGCGGAGCTCATGCGCCTGGGGGGAATTGCCGTTGTTCTGTGATGACTCATGTCGCTCCGCCAGATGCTAGAAAGCTGAATTAGGAGTATTGGATTAGCTGGCAACGCTCTTGTTGCTGAAGGGAAACCAACGAATCATCCTTATCAATGTTCCGTGGCATCTCGTGTCCTGAGAAGGCAAACGTCCACTGGAAAGAATTATTGCACATTAGTTGACATGTGAGCGACTCGAAACGATTGGTCCTTGAATCTGTGATCACAGAGGCGCATGGAAGGGGATTTCGCGTTAAACTTCGTACGTATTATCCGCTTGGCCCGGTAATTCAGGGGAGAAGAGTCTTGGTTCGAAAATTTTTGCTTTTCGCATTTGTTCTTTCGTGCGTCCTTTTCGTTTCTTCGGCGCTCCTCGCCCAGATCCCCCCGTTAAAGCCTGCGCCACTCTCGAAGCAGGTGCCTTCGGGCACGGGAGCCTGCTCGGTTGAGAAATCCTGCGCGGAGGTCACGCCCGGCATGATTCAAAGCGCGCTTGGCGCGTCGCCGCTCGAAGAAAACCTGCGCTATCTCACGGACTCGATCGGAGGGCGCGTCACAGGCTCAGCCGCGGCCGATCGCGCTGCTGGCTGGGCCGTCGAGGCATTCCGTCACGCTGGAGTAGACGAGGTGCACACGGAAAAATTCACCGTGCCGGTAAGCTGGAGCGAAGGACATACGCGCATCGAAGTTCTCTCGCCCGAGCCTTTCCCGGTGCGGCTCGTTTCAATCGGCTGGTCGCCTCCGACTCCTGAGGGCGGAATCACCGCCGATATTGTGGACGCTGGCGCGGGCGACGATGCTGGATTCGCGAAAGCAGGCGCGGCTGCAAAAGGCGCGATTGTGCTGATCCATTCGAATCTTCTGGAGACCTGGGACGACCTGATGAACGAATACAAGGTCGGCGGAGCCATTGTTGCCCAGGCCGCCAATTCCGGGGCCGCCGCAATTTTCTGGATGTCCACTCGTCCCAGCCTCTTGTTGTATCGCCACAATAATTCTGTTCAAGGCGAGCTCGAACGCCTCCCTCAGGCAGTCGTCGCGCGTGAAGACGCTGAGCGCGTGGCTCGATTCCTCGCCTCCGGCCAGAAAATCCGCGTGCATCTGGACATGCCCAACCGCGTAGGCGGCCCGGTGGAATCCGAAAACGTAGTGGCGGAGATACGCGGGCGCGAGAAGCCCGATGAATTCGTCCTTCTCGGCGCGCATTTGGATTCATGGGAGCTCGGAACCGGCGCTCTTGATAACGGTTGCAACGTCGCCATGGTGATTGACGCTGCCCGCGTCATTCACGCGTCGGGTGTAATCCCTCGCCGCTCGATTCGTTTCGCTCTGTTCACAGGCGAAGAAGAAGGAATGCTCGGCTCCTGGGCCTATGCGAAGGCGCATCGCGCGGAGCTTGACCGCATGATTGCAGCAATTATTTTTGATTCGGGAATCGGCGCCATCACAGGCTACTCGCTCAGCCGCAAAGATATTCTCCCCGCAGTCCGCGACGCGCTCGAGCCGGTTCAGCCTCTGGGCGTGAAGGAATTCACGCTTGACGCGGACATCGACACCGATAATTTCGATTTCCTTCTCGAAGGCGTGCCCACTCTAGTCGCCAATCAGGAGCCGGCCAACTACATGCTGAATTACCATGCTGCGTCGGACACGTTTGACAAAGTGAACATCACCCAGCTCAAGCGCCACGTCGCAATCGCTGCGATCACAGCCTACGCGCTCGCCGATCGCCAGGATCGCATTGGCCCTCGCCAGTCACGCGCTGAAATCGAGCAGTTGATGAAGGAAACCGGCCTGGATCAGAACATGAAAGTTGAAGAGATGTGGCCGCTCTGGGATAAAGGCGACCGCGGCCGCCAGCCGTAGTCTGTTTTCGATGGGTTGGTTTCGATACTCCTGGTTTGCACTCTGCGAGTGTGGGTGCATAAACAACTATGAGATTGCGAGCATTCAACCTCAGTTCGATGGTGATCGGCGAACGTCTTCGCGAGAGGCAAATCATTCGCGACCTTGCAAAGGGGGAATTCCGCATGAAATCCGCTTGGTTTTCCTGTTCCGGGCGTATCGCGTGGCTTGTCCTGATTGTGGGGTGCACTCTGGTCGCAGCAACGCCCGCACCGGCACAAAGCACCATCGCCACTGGTAGCATTCAAGTGACGATATCAGACCCCAGCGGTGCGGTCGTGCAAGGCGCCAAGGTTACCATCTTGAACAAGGATACCGGCCAGAGCCTCTATGCAGCGACCACGTCAGCGGGTGCTTATAACGCGGGCGCACTCGTGCCGGGAAATTACACTGTCCGTACCGAGGCCAAGGGTTTCAAGACGGTGGAAACCAGCGTGGTCGTCCAGGTCGGTGTGGTCTCGGGCGTCAATCTGACTCTGCAAGTGGGTTCGGCGTCCACCGTCGTGGAGGTGGCCGCGCAGACTGTGATCGTTAATACCGAACAGCCCACCGTACAAGGCGTTTTGAACAAGCAACAGATCGAAAATCTACCGGTCAATGGACGCAACTTCCTGGATCTCGCTCAGCTCGAGCCGGGCGTCCAGATTCAGGATGGCGCCGACTTCGATCCGACCAAAGTTGGTTTCTCCTCGATTTCCTTCGGCGGACGCTTTGGTCGTACGGCACGCATCGAGGTGGACGGTGTGGACGTGAGCGATGAAACTGTCGGCACCACCACGGAGAATATTCCCTCGAGCGCTATCGAGGAATTCCAGATCAGTCAGTCCACGCTGGATCTTTCGAACGAACTCACTTCGTCGGGCTCCGTGAACGTCGTCACGCGCTCGGGAACGAATACGATTCACGGTGAGGCGTTTGGGTTATTCCGCGACAGCGTTTTTTCGGCGGCGCTTCCCGGGCCTCCGGCTCCGTATCAGCGCAGCCAATTCGGCGGAAACCTCGGTGGCCCGATCATCAAGGACAAGCTTTTCTTCTTTTTGGACGCCGAGCGCACGAAACAGGATCTCTTTGCTCCCGTGATAACGGCCCAGCCTCTCGATTCCTTCACCGGCGGCTTTAATGCCCCTTTCCGCGAGACCGATTTAGTGGGAAGGCTCGATTGGCAAGTGACGAATAGTCTTCGGGTTTTCTACCGGCCCAGCTATTTTTCGGACAAGGCCGTCTCGGCTGGCGGCGCAGTCGGCTATCAGCCCTATCAGGACAAGAACCATACGCGTTCCCAAGTGGCTGGCGCGGACTTCAACACCGGCGGATTCACGCACAGCATCCGGTTCGAATACCTGAAATTCATCAACGACCTTTCGGACGCCGTTCTCGGCACAAACCTGCCATTTGCAAATTTCCCCGTCAGCATCAACATTGGGTCCTTAGGCTTCTTCACCGGGCCCAATTTCCTGGCGCCGCAGCAAACTTTTCAGACTAACCGCCAGATCAAGTACGACGGCAGCAAGATTTGGGGCTTCCACACAATCCGGTACGGGTTCGCGTACAATCGCCTTCGCGGCGGTGGCTTCGCAAGCTTCAGTTCCATCACTGCCAACGTCTTCCCGGCCGGGACCGCGCAGGAGATCACCGCGGCAGCAAGCGGGCCCTTCCCAGGAGGTGCTGGGAACCCCCGCAACTATCCCGTGGACACCGCACAGCTGGGAAACGGGCTGGGATTCAGCAGCGAAATTCCCGCTTTCGGTCTTCCCGCGGGTGGTCTGGTTCCGGACAATCGCATCGGCCTCTACGTCGGAGATTCCTGGAAAATAAAACCGAATTTCAATCTCACGTTTGGCGTGCGATATGGGCGGGACTCGGGCCGCACAGATAGTGACCTCCCCCCGCTGGATGCTCTCAATGGACCCCTTCCGGGCCTTGGCAACCGGGTCAATCAACCCAATCTCAATTTCGGGCCGCAGTTGGGCATCGCCTGGGACCCATGGAAGAATGGTAAAACCGTCATCCGGGCCGGAGCTGGCATATTTTACGAAAACGCCTTGTGGAACAATTCGTTGTTTGACCGACCGGAGCGGCTGCCGACCGGCGGTTTCCTCGCCAATCCAACTATCTGCAGCAATGGCCAGATTACGCCTATACCCTTCCCGGACGGGACGCTCCAAAGTTTTCCCGGCTCATGCGCCGATTTCCTCGGCAATCAGGCGGCTGCGATTGCCGCTTTCCAGCAGAGTTACATCAATGCCAGCAAGGCTGTGGGAACCACCGCGTCCAATCCTTCCTACATACCCAATCTGATCACGAGCGCCTCGGCAATCCCACTCGGCGCTTTAGCACCGGATTACGTGTCGCCGCGTTCCATTCAAATCAACGCCGGGATTCAGCATGAATTGCGGCCGGGCTTGATCTTGAGTATCGATTACCTCCGCAACATCGCCACGCATTACTTAATCGGGATCGATGCCAACCACAGCGGTGACGTTAGATACTTTGACAAGACTGCAGCGCATATGGCCATCACGAACACCATCAATGCTTGTATGGTTCCCAGCGTCGATGCTGCCATCGCTGCTTGTCCGGGGTTGCATCCCGCAACGGCGCAGAATCCGACTCCTGGGCCGGCTACCATCGCGGATTTTGCAAGCTTCGGTCTCGATTCCGCGGCCGATTTAGGCGTGGGCAGTTGCCAGGTGGCGCTGGGTTTCTCCTGCGCATTCCCTGGAGTCAACCCGGCTTTGGGCCCGGCCATATTGCTGTTTCCCGGCGGGCGTTCGGTATACAACGCGATGGACGTGAAGCTGGTTGATAACGTGAAAGATCCATTCCGCGGCGTGAAGTACCTGAACTTCCAGTTCGCATACTCCTTTTCCCGGTTCGTCAATGCGGGTGGCTCCTTTAGCACGGCCAATGGCACGTTGCCGGCGGCCGCTGACCAGGATTACGTCAACCCCGCGGTGGACAACCGGAATCCGCTGGCTTTCACCGGACCGTCTGCTTTGGACCGCACTCATCTGTTGTCCTTCGGCGGCTACGCGGACCTTCCATTGCACTTTCGCATGGGCACGATTCTCCACTTTAACAGCCCTCTCGCCACCACGCTCGTCATCCCCAGCACGAATACGGGAGCTGGTGAAATCTTCCACACCGACTTCACGGGTGACGGCACGACTCAGGACGTCATGCCCGGCACCAAGGTGGGCTCATTCGGGCGCAGTATTTCGACGGCTGGTCTTTCGAGCGTCATCAACAACTACAACAGCAACGTGGCCGGGCAATTGACGCCCGCCGGACAGTTGCTTCTCTCGAACGGCCTATTCACGCCGCAGCAGCTCGGTGTCGGCAACCCCCTTTGCGCATTTAATCCGAATGGAGTAGCTACGGGTGCGCTTTGCGCCGTCGCTCCGGCGGTCACCTTCTCCGATCCCGTGACCGGCAATCCGAGTCTCGGCGTTATACCCGGGGAAGTCGGCATGGGCTGGGTGAAAGCGTTCGATCTAAGCATCGCGTGGGTCGGCACCGTAAATTTGAGCGAACATGAATTGTCGATCGAGCCGAGCGTCAGCTTCTACAACCTTTTTAATTTTGCCAACTTCGATCAGCCTGGCAACAACTTGAGCGGGATACTCACTGGCACCGCAGGCTCGATCAACGGGACGACGCCTGCCGGGCATCTTGGCCAGCGCGTCGGCGTAGGTACGGGTGTTTTTGCTCTTGGTGCACCGCGCACACTTGAGTTCGGCCTGAAGCTGACGTTCTAGAAGGCCGGTCAGCCCCGAATCTAGACCCCATGTTTTCGTCATGGAAACGGCCAAGGCCCGAATCAGTGCTCCAGGTTTGGTTAGCAACCACTCCGGCTTGCTACAAGAGTAGCGTGAGTCGGCAAAGTGCAATACGCTCCAGTGAATCAAAGGATGCTCTCAAGCGGCCACTCCAGAGCTCTTGAGGTGACGCCTTGGAGTATGCTGCTTTTTCAGGCCGGCGAGTTGGTCCCATTCAAGCGACGACAGAACGTCCAATACCGGTGCGTTATCAGGGCCGCAAACAGGACTGTGAGAGAACTGCGGCCGCGGGGCAGGCCAAAGAATCCAAGGCCTGCGTATCTCAAATCTATTGCTTCCGCGCTTCTTTTTCTAGCGTCTCCAGCTCCCGGGTCAGTTGTGCGGCCTGATCCCGAAGACGGCGGAGGCGTTCAGCGAGCGCGGGTAAGCCCTGCCCAGGGGCCGCCGGAGCAGGGGCGGAGGTAACCGCGGCGAGAGCAGGCGCGGCCGACGCGGGGCCGCCCGTTAGCTCGGCCAGGGCCTCCCCGAAGGTATCCCGATAAATCAGCCGGTTACCCATGGCCAGAACAACCTTCTTGAGCTGTGGCATACGGGCTTCGGTGGCCTGAATGTAAATGGACTCGACGTAGAGGAAGCCGCCACTCACCGGCAGAGCGATGATGCTTCCGCGCAGAACGTGCGAGCCCTGCTGGTTCCACAGGCTGAGATCCTTGGAGATGTTCTGGTCCTGATCGATCCGCGACTCAATCTGCATGGGGCCGTACATCAGTTGCTGTTTCGAGAGTTGGAAATAAATCAGGCTCCCCAATCGATCTCCGTCGCAGCGGGCAGCCATCCACCCGATCAAATTGTCTTTGCCCCGCGGGGTGAAGGGCAGGATCAGCAGGAACTCGGGTTCTTTCTCCCCAGGCAAGGTGGCCACTACGTAAGTGGGCTGCATGGCCGCAGGTTGTCCGGACTGGCCGAGCAGGCTGTGCGCGACCTCCCATATGTCTTCCTTGTTGTAGAACACCTGCGGATCGCGCATATGAAAAATACGGTAAGCCTCGGCCTGCGTGCGAAAAAGAACCTCGGGGTAGCGGGCGTGCCGGCGCAGGTCGGGGGGCATTTCGGAAGCAGGCTGGAATAGTTTCGGGAACACGTTCTCGAAAACCTGGATGATGGGGTCGCCCGGATCGAATATGTACAAAGAGATTTTCCCCGTGTAGGCATCCACCGTGGCCTTTACCGCATTACGAATGTAGTTGGCGCCTTCGTCCAGCCCGGTCACAGGAAGCGTCGCCGAGTAAGGATGCGAGAGCGAAGTCGTGTAGCCGTCCACCATCCAAACTAACCTGCCGTCATCGGTAATCACCAGGTAGGGGTCAGGGTCCCAGTGCAAGAAGCCCGCCAGATGCGCCAATCTTCGCTGCACCTTGCGGTAAATCATCATGCGGCTCTGCCCGGTAAGATAGCCCGTGAAAACAATGTTCGGCTCGCCCTGAGATATTGCAGCGGCAGTTTTGAGCAGGAAAGAGCCAACAGGAAAACCTCCCGTACCCTGGTATGTCGAATACTTGTTCTGGTCGCCGGAAGGATAATCGAACTCCTCGCGGGCGGTGTGAACAAACACCGGATCCTGAGTGCTTTCGCCGTAGTAGATCTCTGGCCGCGTGAGCCGAAACCCAGGAGACTTGATTTCGGGCGGCGCATTTTCGATCAGCAGGACCGGCAGGCCGTCGGGCGTAATCTTATTGACCTCCGATACGACCACGCCAAAGCCGTGCGTATAAATGAACCCCGGATTGATCCAGCTCTGGCGCGCCTCGGCGGATAATTGACTGACGTCGATGTCGCGTGGAGAGAGCAGCACCTGCTTGATGCGGCCGTTGATGAAGTAGCGATCAACATCGGTGGCGGGAAAAGTATAATACGGGCGCAGCGCCTGGATCTGGGTGATAGTTGCGCTGTAGGCGCGCAGGTCCCAGAGACGAACATTATCGAGCAGCGTGGCGTCCTGCACAGCATCGACCGTCTCTTGCCCGGAAGCATTGAAGGGACGTTCAGTAGCATTCCGATTCAGGCCAAAGGCAAGCGTCGTAGCCTGAATATGGCGATCGATGTAAGGCCGCTCAATCGAGATCTCATTCGGTCGCACATAGACGGCCCGAACGATCACTGGTAGACCAAGTTGCAGAATAAAAAAAACAATTACGAGGGTTATTGCCTTCTTGTATCTCGACGTCCAAGCCAGCGGGATCGCTGCTAAGACCGCAATAATGAGGAGCCAGCGCAAGGGAAGGGTGACCTTTTGGTCCACGTAATCTGCGCCGGTCATGAAGGCGTGGGAGTTGAAGAGAAGCTCGTAGTTGCCGAGAAAAACCCATGTAGCAAGACCAAGCAAAAGAATTACGGCGATTACACGGACGAAGCCGGTACGGGTGGCGCCCGGCAGCAGCAGCGCGTGGGGCCCCAGATCAAGAGTTTTCGGTGACCCGCCTCGCCGCCATAACTGCCATCCCCGGGCCGTGGCCCAGAAGACTAGGGCGCAAAGAATCGCCAGCACAAACACAAACCCGAGTGCTTCCGAATAGAAAGGGAGGTCGAACAGGTAAAACGGCAGGGCGTGCGAAAAAACCGGGTCCGTCCAAGTGGCGGGGGGCAGCGTGACCCCCCGCGACCCGAAGAAGCGCATGATCGTCCAGTAGTCAATCCAGGCCGAGGCGAACGATAGGGCCACTACGGCCAGCCCCACCGAAACCAGCCGGGAGTACAGGCGGAAATCCCGTCGGCGGACGCCGGCGAAGTGCAACCCCCGCGCATGAGCCACCCACAACGCGATGAAAGCCACCAGGGCGCCCACCACGGAGGGAGCAATGCTGTACCACAGCATGCTGATCCACGTCCCAACCTGTCCGACCTCTTTCCACCAGTTGTATTCGATGATGAAATTGGCAATGCTGCTCGTCGAGCCCAGGATGAGTGCCAACAGCACCGCCAGCAGGATCAGGTTACGAATCTGTGAAGGGCGCATAAACCGGAATATCCGATTTCAACTTTAATCTTTGCGCAAAACGATATGGCAGCCACCCTCTGGTGTCAAGCTCGGATCACCGTGGCCACAGTTGGGTGGCAAATGCGGCTCGTTTGGCAGTTCCGCTGTTGCGGTAAATTCTTGACCCGCGAACAACTGTTACCATTGATACTGAGTCCCAGAGAAAGGGTACATGAGGTATTCTCTTGCCGGATTAAGCAGACCAAGGGCGGCCTTCTGTTTTCTAAGAAAGTAGCGTGCAATGAATTTGTGGGAATGCGAATTCCGGTTCGTTTTCCAATACCGTTCTAAAGGAGGAGACTGTAATGATGACTCGCCGCCAGGTGAACAACACGTTCGCTATTGCCCTCGCAGCTTTTTTCTCAGGAGGTGCGAGCGAAGTTCTGCAAGCGAAAACGCCCTCCACTCAGGGGCAACGCGCCCAGGAAAAGGGGCCAAGCTCCATCACTGTGTCGAGACTCCTGGAGGAGCCGCTAGCTGAAATGCCAAACCCGGAAGTGAGTCTGATCACCTTGAACCTCGCGCCGGGCGCCACTTCGGACCCGCATCGTCACACCGGTCCCGTCTTTGCGTACATTCTAGAAGGCAGTGTTGAAAACCAAGTTGACCCTGAAGCGCCCCAAACCTACCAAGCCGGCCAGTTCTTTTATGAACCGCCGTTGCACGTGCATCGTTCTCTTCGAAACCTCAGCAAAACGCAGCCCGCGAAGATACTGGTCTTCGGAGTGGGAGAAAAAGGCAAGCAGTTCACAATCTCTGCTATGTAGCCGTCCACTGACGGCGTACCGCTCACTAACAAGCACGCTGGCCCAAGGGAATCAGATATTTGTGGGGACCGCGCTCAATCAGCCCGCGATTCGTGCGCAGGCGTAAGGGTCTTCTGGACCGGACAGGACAGGAATTGCCCGAACACGTCAATTTGCGGCTCGTCAGACCGCCGCGCACCTCGCTAGCGGTGTTACTGGCACGGGGACAAGGACAAGGCCGGAGACCAGCACCAGTTCTATACGTAGTTGGTTCGCTTGGTACTTAGCCGCACCTGAGCGTACGCCAACGTACCTTATTCGGCAGTTATCTTTCCCAAATCTTTCCCAACTTTTTTCTTCTGGCTCGAAAGGGAATCGTTTTGAAACAAGCTGAGGCTACTGTTTGTTGACTTGGCTCCGCCCCGAAGTTGAGCACCTCAGGTCCTGGTGCATTGACCGCGCGGGCCCGAAGCTGGCCAATGCTTGGGCCTCGTTCTCAAAGGTGGGGATGCTGCCTAACAAGCAAACCAGCCCCAGCACCTCCCGCACCCTACCACG
>JBARRP010000350.1:0-13819 GCA_049644285.1 Candidatus Acidiferrales bacterium
CTGTTCCGGGCTCAACAACAACGCTGCTTTCGGCCGTCCCATCGCCATAGGCACCTCCATTCTGCATCCGAGATGCCTATTTTCAGAGCAATACTAATGCCACTTATTTACGGGACAGCGCACTAGGAGATCGTTAACTAACTTATAGACACAAAATATATATCTACCGATTTATGATTGACTAGTGCTCTCGCCCAAATCTGCGACGTCGGCAGATCGTCCACGGGCCGGAAGTAAGGAAGGCTATGAGATCGAAACTCCCGACTATTGCCGGAATTGCGGTACTGTTGGTGGTCGTCGCAGCTTGTTGGAAGTCGAGCGGAGTAAAGGCGCAAGGAACAATGCACACGATGAGCATCCCCGACGCCAGCCTGATGCTAGTTGGACAAGCTGACCATGAGTTCGACCCTCTTGTGACCGCTCTCCTGGGCGGCCCTGATCCCGACTTCGAGACGCTGAAGCCTTATTCCGTCGTTCTTTACAACCGATCGAATAAAACCCTCGTGGCCTACAATGTGCGCTGGGAATTCACAAGGCCCAACGGAAACCGCATTCATGTGAGCGTGTCCGACGGACGCATCCAACGCCTGTTGGATGGCGGAATGACACACGAGGACCCGACAGACGATCGGCAGAGCCCCTCGATCAACCCGCAGTCCTGGGCGATTGTTACGCCGGCGGGAGTCAAGAAGACCAATTTCTCGACGGCAGTCGGAGCGAGCCGCACTCCTGATTGGTCGGCAATACAGCCTATGATTTCGCGATTCAGCCAGGCTACGGACCTCGAGGTTAGCCTCGACGGAGCTTTCTTCGAGGACGGATCCTTTGTCGGGCCGAACAGGTCGGGATTCTTTGAGACGTTTAAGTCCCAGGTAAATGCCCAGCAGGCACTCGTCTCCTACATCGTGCATTCCGCTGGGGAGGGGCGCACCGTTGATGACGTGGCTCGGGAAGTCCAGGCATCGCTGCCTGCTTCCCGTCCGCAGCTCGCGAGTTCTTCGGACGGTTCGACCAGCGGATTCGATGAATTCTTCAGTTATAAATACTCATCCGAATTCCTCGCCGTTTATCGGAGCTCCGACGGAAAGGGAGCGCTCGCCTGGGCTCGTTATCAATTGTTCCAGCATCTCCCCATACTTAAGAAGAAGTGAACGCAGGGAGGGCCAACCCATGAACCGCACCCGACTACGACACACGCTGGAAGCCGAGCGCCCACTTCCCCCGCCAGCGATCCATGAAAACACCTCCCACCGGCTGGCGCAGTGATGCCAGCTCACCGATTCTCTGCAGATGAGATCCTCGGCCCGCCTCAGCGGGCTCAGAAATGACAGCAGGAAATAAGAGCACAGATTCCTGATTTGGAACAAGGGTCCGGGATGAGCCGAAGGGAAGGATTTAGGCGCGGTTCGGCGTCTGGCGAGGCAACACGTAATCGCGGACTTTCAGGCCCTGTTCTTTCATGCGCTCGAGGAGGCGGCGAGCCCACACGAATTCAGCGGCAAGGACGCCCAGAGCGAGCGCAATGACAAGCCAGCCGGGGCCAGGGGTGACGAGCATGATCGCGCCCGCGGCAAGAAGCGTGAAGCCCAAGACGATCTTGAGCGCGCGTTTCGCTTGTTGGAGCGTTTTGAAGAGCATCTACAGTTTCCGCCGGGGCGTTTCTACATCCACGCACTTAGATGCAGAAAACCACCCTCGCGATTGAGACCAGCACGCCAATGACCATTCGTTTCGCAGCTCTTGCCCCGCGGATAAGCACTGCTGATAATGGACTTCGCTTGAGGGCGAAAAAACCGGGCGATCGGAACAAGCGTACCACTCCGGAAAAAATTTCCATTTCAGAGGAGACAAAATGGAATTTCATAGCGTGCGGATGGAGATTCCCGAAGGCGCCAATCTCATTCTTGGACAGGCGCACTTCATCAAGACCGCCGAAGACCTTTACGAGATCGTCGTGAACACCGTGCCTGGCGCCAAATTCGCCATTGCTTTCAACGAGGCTTCCGGCCCCTGTTTGACCCGCGTCGAGGCGAATGACGAAGAGTTGCGGCGCATAGCAATTGACAATGCCCAAGCCATCGCCGCAGGGCACGTCTTCGTCCTGCTGATTCGCCAGGCGTACCCCATCAACCTCCTGAATCGGGTGCGCGACTGTTTTGAGGTGTGTTCCATCTACTGTGCGACGGCGAATCCAGTCGAAGTGATTATCGCCCAGACGCCGCACGGCCGCGGGGTGATGGGGGTTGTGGATGGGTCGCCGCCCAAAGGTGTCGAAGGGCCGGAGGAGGCAAAGCAGCGGCACGAGTTTGTACGGAAGATCGGATATAAGCTGTAGCCGGGGACCGAAGCGATTTACCGCAGAGGCGCAGAGGACGCAGAGCAAGGATGCCGAAAAGTAGGCCTTCAGGCAGCGACGAAAAGCGGCGAGGCCGCGACAGCGCCTTGCCCTCACCGCACCACCCGGAAGCCGGTTGTGGTGTGCCCGAAGCGGGCACCAAAGATCAACTTCGAGGTTGTTTCATCCAAAGAAAGTAAACCAACGAGATGAATGCAAGCCAGGGTAGGCCTGCCTCAAGCGTCGGGCGCATTCCTTCGACCCACCACGTCGTCAAGATGATGGCCACGATCAGTAAAAATCCGAGAAGCGTCAGATACGGAAATCCGATCATCTGGACCGGCAAGCGCCGATTGCCTTGCGCGACCCACGCCCGGCGGAAATAGAGATGCGTAAGAAAAATCATCGCCCACACGAACAGGGCTCCAAACAGCGAGATTCCGAACAAATACACATAGGCGCCCCGGGGATATTCGATGGCCACCATCGTCGCCGCCAGTAGTCCCAGCGCCGAAATCAGAAGCGCCGCAAGTGGCGTGCCGCGTGACGTAACTCGACCGAATTGCTCCGGGGCATACCCGCCGCGCGCGAGCGAGAACATCGTGCGGGTGCACAGATAGAGATTGCAGTTCATGCTCGATAGCGCCGCTGTCAAGACGACGAAGTTCATCATTCCCGTCGCGCCGGGAATGTGAATCGCCTGAAACACTTTCACGAACGGGCTGGCCGTCACGTCCGAACCAGGCTGAATCTGATTCCAAGGCATCACCCCGATCAGCACGACCATTGCGCCAAGGTAGAACAGGATCAGCCGCCCGAGCATCGACCGCATTGCGCGGGGAATAGCCTTGTCCGGCTCTTTCGCCTCCCCCGCGGTAACTGCCACAACCTCCGTCCCGATGTAACTGAAGATCACAAACACCATCGCCAGCCAGAGTCCCTTCACTCCCATCGGGAAAAATCCGCCGTGCGCAGTGTAGTTGCCCAGCCCCATTCCCGTGTGCGCGCCGAAGCTCGCAAGGACGAAGACGCCTACACCTACAAACACGACGATGGCGGCCACTTTGATCATCGCGAACCAGTATTCGAACTCGCCGAAGCTTCCGACTCCGAATGCATTCACGGCCACAATCAGGACCGAAAACAGGACCACGCCGGCCCAAAGCGGAACGTGCGGAAACCACCATTGAAGGTAAATCGCGGCCGCCACTGCTTCCCCGCCGATCGCGATGCATTGGCACGCCCAGTACGTATAACGCACCGCGAACCCCGCCCAACGTGATACATACAGCTCGGCGTACACCCCAAAGGACCCTGCCGTGGGGTGCGCGACCGCCATCTCCGACAGCACTCCCATCAGAAGCAGCGCGATCAGCGCCCCCAACACGTAGCTGAGAATCACCGCCGGCCCGGCAGTCTTCACCGCGAGCGAACTGCCCAGGAACAAACCCGTGCCGATCGCCCCGCCCATGGCGATCATCGCCATCTGCCTCGTGCTCAGTTGCCGCGCCAGCCCGCTTTCCTTCGCCAACGTTGCGGCAGTGGATTCGCGAACAGATTGAGTAGCTGGCATTCGTCATTCCCTTAGAAGTGTGTAGCTCTGCCTAGTCCTTGACGAGCGAGCCTTGCGAGCCCCGGTGTTGTAGCTCGCCTCTTTAGAGGCGAGGATTTCCGGCGCAACAGGCTAGATCATCGCGGCTTCTAGTCCCGACGGCCGCGCACGAAATTCTCAACCTGCTCGAGAAGCCGCTCGAGATCCTCGAACGAATTGAAGAAATGGCAGGAAACTCGGACGCCACCGACATGCGAGGTGTAGCGCACCGAAACCAGGATCCGATGGCCTAGCAGATGCTCCATCAGCGCCAGATTCTTCTCCGGCGCACCGATACTGAACGTAACGATACCTGACCGGTTCTCCGGCTCCAGCCGAGTCACGACTTCAATTCCCAATCGACCAAGCCCGGCGATGAGATGGTCGGTTAGCTCACGGATTCGCGCTGCGATCTTTGGAGGGCCCAATTCATTCAACAGCTTGACTGAAGCCGCTAAACCGGCCGCTCCAGGATAATTGGCTGTGCCGCCGATTTCGAATCGCCCCGCACCTTCCACGAATGAATACTCTCGCAAAGGCGAGATCGATGGCGTCTGAAAATAGTCTCCCCAGCCGCCAGGCGGTCTCTCGAGGCTGAGATAACCCGCCAAAGGCCGGCGCAGCCTGGGCAACGCGTCGCGACGAATATAGAGAAAGCCCTGACCGAAGGGCGCGTTGAGCCATTTGTGTCCGCCGCAAGCCAGAAAATCCACCGGCGTGTCGCGAACGTCGATCGGCATCGCTCCTAACTCCTGAATCGCGTCCACCACCAGCCATACTCCGGCTTCGTGGCACCCATGGCTCAATGCCTTTAAATCGACTCGAAACCCGTTGCTCCATTGCACCGCGCTAACGGCCACAACTCGCGTCCGCGGAGTGAAGCGGTCGACAAAATCCTGCGCCAGCACACAGCCATTGCGATGCGGCGCCAAATCAATCTCGACGCCGGTGGTTTTTTGCAGCTGAAACCACGGCACGGCCACTTCCAGAAATTCGAGATTGGAGATCAGAACACGATCGCCGCGTTCGAGCGGCAGCGCCTCACCAGCAATGTTCAGACCGTGTGTCGTGCTTTCAACCAGCGCAATTTCATCGCAGTTGGCATGGATCAGGCTGGCGATTTCCGAGCGCGCCTGCTGGCGCATGTCGTCCATCGCGATGTGATGAAGAGTCGCGGAGCGCTCAGGACACCGCTGAGCCATTTCGAGGAACTTCTGGATCGCATCAACCGCCACCCGCGGAGCCAGACTCACGCAAGCCGCATCCAGAAAGGTCTTCTCTTGCAAAGCGGGAAACTGCTCGCGGGCCGCCTGAAAATCCATCGGAGAAGCCCGCCACGCCCTCCCTTGCAGGGATGCGGCTATTTGGAATCCGCAGCGGCAGTCTTGGAGGGCGCGGCGGGCGCTTCCCCTTTCAGATATTGGCCATACCACGCCAGATATCGCTCGTAACGGTCCTTGATGTGGGACGGCATGGTGAACTCGTGATACTCGCCTGGGTAGACGACGAGCTCCGTGGTGCGGCCCAAGCGCTTCAGGGCTTGATAGAGCTGCTCGGAATTGATGATGGGAACGTTCCAATCGATGTCACCGCCCACAATCAAAGTAGCCGCCGTAATGTTCTGCACGGAGTTGAACGGGGAAAGTTTTTCGTAAAGCGCGCGATTCTCCCAGGGCAGCCCGATTTCAAGCTCCCACTCTTTTTGATAATGGTCGTGGCCGTAATTGGTGATGTAGAGCGCTTCGCTCGCTCCGGAAATGGCCGCCTTGAAGCGATTCGATTTCGTGATGCAGTAGTTCGTCATGATCCCGCCATAGGACCATCCGCCCACTCCCAGCCGTTCCGGATCAGCCAATCCTTGCGCGATCGCGTAATCCACTGCCGCCATCTCATCCTCAAAATCCTTGTTGCCCCAATCGGCGTAAATCGCCGCGGAAAATTTCTGACCGTAGCCGGACGACCCGCGGGGGTTCGGTGTCAACACGGCATATCCGTTCGCCGCGTACAGGTGAGGCTCGAAATTGAATTCGGCATAGAACGCCCACACCGGCCCGCCATGCGGCCTTAGGATGGTTGGATAGCGCTTGCCGGGCTGATAGTCAGGCGGCTTATAGAGGTAACCGGCGACGCGTGTGCCGTCCTTACTCTGGAAATGAACGTACTCCACATCGCCGAGCTGAATCTGCGCCATCACCGCATCGTTCGTCGTCGTCAGCCGTCGCAGGTCGCCGCCCCTGAGCAAGTAAATTTCGAAAGGATGCTGGATGTCGCTGATGAGCGCCGCAACCCCGCCGTCTTTGCTCGCCGAAAACGCGCTGACCATCCTTCGGCCCCCAATCAAGCGCGTCACTTGCCCTCCCGCTGCAGGAATGCTCGCGAGATTTTGCGTTCCGTCGTCTTCCAGAATGAAAACGATGGACCTGCCGTCTGCGGTGAAATGTGGCTCCGCGACCCAGCGGTCGAGCGCCAGCGTGAGAACTTTTTCTTCGCCCCCGCCGGAAGGCGCCACCGCCAGATGCGGTGTGGCGTAATCGAGCGCCTTGGCATCGATCCGGCTTACAAACGTGATCCACTTTCCATCCGGGCTCCACGAGGGCGAGTGATCGGCCCCGGGGTTTGTTGTGATCTGCCGCAGCGTCTTGCCCTGATCGCTGTTGTCGGCGGCGACCACCCAGATATCGGTGTTGTAATTGCGATCCGGATCCGGGCTGCGGTTGCTGACGAACGCCAGAGACTTCCCGTCAGGCGACCACGCTGGCTGCTCGTCGTCGTAATCCCCCGAGGTCACTTGGATCGTCTTCCGCGACCCTACATCCAGCACGTACAAATGCGTTCGCCGGCGATCCAGATAGCCGATTGCATCCTCCTTGAACTGCAGACGATCGATCACCCAAGGCCTCTGCGTCTTCGGTTTTTTCCCCTTCTCTTCGTCCTGCGCTTTCTCTTTATCCTTCACGGCCTCGATCTCTTCCGGGCTCGGGTCGCGCAAGACCAGCGCAAGCCGGTCGCCCGCCGGCGACCATGCGAGGTCGTCAACGTCCTGAATCGTGTTGGTGAGCTGCTGCGCTTCGCCACCGTTGCGATTCAAAGTCCAGACCTGCTGCTTGCCTTCGCCGCGCTCGGAAAGGAATGCCAGGTATTTCCCATCGGGGCTCCAGCGAGGATGCGAAGAAGAAACCGCCTCCGCCGTCATTGGAACCGCCTCGCCGCCCGCAGCCGGAACCATCCAAACGCGCACTTCGTTCTTGTCCTCCTTAAGGTCGGGAGTTGTCACTGTGTAAGCGACCCACTTCCCTTCAGGGCTGATTTGCGGGTCTTTCAAATCCCTGATCGTAAAGTAATCGTCTACAGTCAGTTTGTGCGGACCCAGAGCCGCCGTTCGGCCTGGAGCTGTTGGCGAGTTTTGACCGCGCAAGCCAATCGCTGATACGCAAGCGAGTACCGCGCAAACAATGGCCGTTCTACGATCCATTTCGGTTCCGTTCCCTTTGCTTTCGTGAAAGGTTACCGACCGGTGCGCAGTATATAACAGACGGAATCTGGAAGGGCGCGAGAGAAGTTCGAATCTTCGGCGCTTGGTCGTGCGAGTTTACCTGAAGAGGATTGCTCCCCGGTTCCCGCAAAAGAAAACGGGCAGGACCGATGGCCCCGCCCGTTCAACTGCGTTTACAGAAATTTCCTTCGGAAGCTTCCCGGCAGCTACTTGCCTCCCGAGGGCTTCTCCTTTTTCTCGCCGCCCATCATGCTGATCGAGGTCACGTGAATCGTATCGCCATCCAGCGTGCCCTTCACAGTCACATGATGGCCCGCGTGCTCGGCTGCATCGGTCTGCGGATCGAGAACGTAGACCTTCTTGTCAGCGGAGTTGAAGAGGGCATACTTCGCGCCCTTCTCGTCAACGCACTTCTTGGCGCAGGCGGCATGGTTTGCGTTCGCCCCCTTCGCGCCACATGATGTATCGGTGATCCAGCCATGCCAGGAACCTTCCTTAGCTTCCTGCCCGGCCAGCGCTATCGTCGTGACGAACAGAATTGCAACCGCACAAATCAGCAAACGCTTGACCATTTGCTTCGTGCCTCCTCGGAGCGGAGATTCGGGTTAGGGCTGCATCCCCGAAGCCGCGACGCTCGTTACTTTGTCACTAATCGCCGCGTTTGTCCAGAAAAAGGAAGCGCCCCCTAGGGCTCCGGTCCGGACATTCGCCTCTGTCGATTGACACCGCCGGAAGCACTCATCTAGGCTTGCAGATTATCGATGCCGCCCCGCAGCGATTCCCCGGGACTCACCCCGCTTCGGCAACATCCCCATCTTTACGAGATCAATACTTGGGCTTGGCTCGAAAAGCTTTCCCGGAACGCGGGCGTGCGCATCACCCTCGGGCAAGTGCCCGACCAGGAGTGGGACGCGCTGGCCAAGATGGGTTTCGATCTCGTGTGGCTGATGGGTATGTGGCAGCGCAGCCCCGAATCACGCCGCATTTTTCGCACCGATCCCGCTTCGTTCGCGGGGTTCGACGCCGCTCTGCCAGGCTGGAAGCTCGACCAGGTCGTCGGATCCCCGTATGCCGTACGCGAATATCAGCCCGATGCCCGCATCGCAACGTGGGCCGAGCTGGATGATGTGCGCGAAAGGCTCCATCACCGCGGCATGCGCTTGATCCTCGATTTCGTTCCCAATCACACCGCGCTCGATCATCCCTGGACGCGCGCCCATCCCCAGTATTACATCCGCGGAACACTCGAGGATTTTCGCCGAGAGCCCGGGGCGTTCTTCCTCGTCGAGCCGGAAAACGGCGACTGCGAGATGATCGCCCGCGCGCGAGATCCTTATTTCCCTCCCTGGCAAGACGTCGCGCAGCTCAATTTCTTCGAGCCGGAGGCCCGGAAAGCGCTCCGCATGCAGCTCCGGGAAATCGCCAATCACTGCGAGGGCGTCCGCTGTGATATGGCCATGCTCGTGCTCAACGACATTTTCGCGAAAACTTGGGATCCTCTCCTGCGCGGCCGAAAGCCTCCCGCCACCGAATTCTGGGCCGAGGCCCGCAGCTTTTTGCCCGAGTTCATTCTTCTCGCTGAAGCGTATTGGAGCACCGAACAGCGGCTGCTCGAGCTCGGCTTTTCCTTTGTTTATGATAAAGGATTTTACGACGCGCTCCGCGACTCCAAAAGCGCGGAAGCCCGGGCTCGCCTCGAGGCCGACTTCAGTTTTCAGACCCGCCTCGCCCGCTTCCTCGAAAATCATGACGAGAAGCGCAGCGCCGTCGTCTTCGCCCAGCGTCTCGAAGCGGCTGGTACGCTCCTCGCGACCGCGCCGGGGATGCGCTTCTATCATCAAGGCCAGTTCGAAGGCAAAAAGATCCACCTCCCGGTGGCACTCGGCTTTGCCGCCGACGAACCCCCCGATCCGGCAACGAAAGATTTCTACGATCGCATCCTCGCTCTCACGCGTGAGGACGTATTTCACTCGGGACGCTGGCGTCTGCGCCAGGCATCTTCAGCGGGCGACACCACGTTTGAAAACTTGATCGTCTACGAATGGCAGCTCGAGAAGACCTGGAAGCTGATCATCGCCAACGTGAGTGGCGCAACCACGCAAGCCCGCATCCATCTCGGTGACGCAATTTCAACCACGAGCGACTACATTTTCTTCGATGCCCTCCACAATCTCGGCTATCGCCGCAAGGGCAGCGAAATTCACGACTCGGGCCTGTACATCCGCCTCGACCCCTGGCGCGCCCACCTCTTCGACATTTCGCCTGCGTCATTCCGCCCCGGCGTTCCCTCGCCCGACCCGCAATAAGCCGGTCATCTTGCTCCCCCTGAATCCGCCGACGGCGGATGAAGGGAGGTCGCTGCGGCAACCGAAGTCTAATCCCCTCCAACGCGCGCAGCGCCTGTCATCCTGCTTGCCCTGAATCCTCCGACGGCGGATGAAGGGAGGCTGCTGCGGCGACCGAAGTCTAATCCCCTCCAACACGCGCAGCGCCTGTCATCCTGAGCGGAGCGAAGGATCTCAACGTGTATTTCGTGCTGTCAAATTGCGCCATAGCACCTCCGCGTCGGCGCATCCGAATTGTCGTTGAAAACCGGCAACCACTTCACTATCATGCCGCCGCTTCCCCCAAACAATGTCCAACGACCGCGGCGACAGCCCACAGCGCAGCGCAACTCCCAGCGGCGCGATTCGCCAGATCGGCTTCCTCCCTCTCCTCGCCATCTTCTACGGCTACACCGCCGGCGGCCCCTTCGGCTACGAGGAAATCTTCTCCGGCTCCGGCCCGGGCATGGCCCTGTTGTTCCTCACCTTTGTCCCGGTCTTCTGGAGCATCCCCATTTCTTTCGCGGCCGCGGAGCTGAACAGCATCCTCCCGGTGCAGGGCGGCTTCTATCGGTGGACGCGCGCCGCCTTCGGCGATTTCTGGGGATTCCAATGCGGCTGGTGGAATTGGTCGGGCACGTTCCTCCTCAACAGCCTCTACGGCGTGCTCCTCATGGATTATCTCGGCGATTACATTCCGGGCCTCAACGGCTACTGGAAATGGGCGGGCGCGTCGCTGATGCTTTGTCTTCTCGCGTATCTGAACGCGCGCGGGATTCAGGTTGCGGGCTGGCTCTCCGTTGCTCTCCTCTTCGCGGTTCTCATTCCGGTCGCGTGGCTGTGTGTGGTCTCGCTTTTCCATTGGCACTACAATCCGGTGCTCCCGTTGGTTCCTCCCGGAAAGCCACTCGGCAGCGTCTTCGGCAAAGGGTTGGCGCTCGCGATGTGGAACTACGCCGGGTACGAGCAGCTTTCGAGCGTCACCGGCGAAATGAAGGACGCGCAACGAACCTTCGTGCGCATCCTCGCCTGGAACACGCCGATGAACATTCTCACCTACACGCTGCCGGCAACGCTCGCGCTGGCCGTGCTCGGCAACTGGCAGGAATGGTCGACGGGATACATCGTAACCGCGTCGCGCCTGATCGGCGGCGAAGCGCTGGGCGTGGCGATGCTGGTCGCGTCGATCATCGGCACCGCTTCGCTCTCGAACAGCACCATCCTCTACACCACCCGAATTCCCGCCACGATGGCCGAAGACGGCTACCTGCCGTCATGGCTCGGCAAAATCCATCGTCGCTACGGCACGCCCACCAACGCCATCGTGTTTTCCACGATGATCTACTGCATCCTCGCGAAGTTCCGCGTCGTCGATCTCGTCAACATCTATATCTGGACGCGCATCGCAACGACACTGCTCACGCTCTTCGCCGCGGGGCAAATGCGGCGAAAATTGCCGGACGCGGCGCGAAGTTTCCGCATTCCCGGCGGCGCCGCTGGACTCGCTTACATCCTGATTTTTCCTACGATTTTTTGTGCCGTGAAGATGTATTACAGCGAAGATTTCGTTTTCAAGTACGCGCCGCTGCTGCTGGCCTCCGGCCCCATCGCGTACGCGATCTTGCGTTGGGGCTTCGGCCTCCGCCCCGCGCCCATCGCCGACGCGTCACGCGTCGCGTAGCCTGCCGTTCGGGCACCGCAAGCGGCGCCCCTACAAACCCAAACCCCACAATCCACCGAAATCATTTCGCGGGAATTTTCTCGGTGATGGTTTTGCCCTGCAAGAACAGCAACAAATAATCGTGCCCGCCGGATTTGGAATCCGTCCCGGACATATTGAATCCGCCGAAGGGATGGACGCCGCAGATCGCTCCCGTACACTTCCTGTTGAGATACAAGTTTCCGACGTGGAATTCTTCCTCCGCCTTCTCAATTTTCTTCGGGTTCTGGGTATAGACCGCGCCGGTCAATCCAAACTCGGTGTCATTCGCCATCCGCAACGCTTCCTCGAAATTTTTCGCCTTGGTCACCGCAAGCACCGGTCCGAAAATTTCTTCCTGGAAGATGCGTGCTTTCGGACCCACGTCCGCGATCACCGTCGGCCGCACAAAATATCCATCGCCGCCCGCCGGCCCGCCACCCGTCATCAGCCGTCCTTCCTTCTTCCCCACGTCGATATATTCCTGAATCGACTTCATGGCCGCCTTATTGATGACCGGCCCCATGTAGTTCGAAGGATCCTCGGGCGGCCCCACCTTGATGGCCTTCACGCGGTGCACAAGTTTTTCGAGGAATTTGTCGTAAATCTTTTCGGTAACGATCGCGCGCGAGCACGCCGAACACTTCTGCCCCGAATAGCCAAACGCGGAGATGGCCACACCCTCGACCGCCGCGTCGAGGTCGGCTTCATCGTCCACGACAATCGCGTCCTTGCCGCCCATTTCGAGCACGGTGCGCTTGATCCACACTTGCCCCGGCTGTTTCCTGGCGGCCTGCTCGCTGATGCGCAGTCCCGCCTCTTTCGATCCGGTAAACGCGATGTAGCGCGTCTTCGGATGCGTTACGAGCGCTTCCCCGGCGGTGCCGCCTGGTCCGGTAAAGAAATTCACCACATCGCGCGGCACGCCCGCCTCGTACAGGATGTCGACGAACACCGCCGCCATCGCCGGCGAATCGCTCGACGGCTTCAGCACCACCGTGTTCCCGGTCACAATCGACGCGAGCGTCATCCCGCCCATAATCGCCGCGGCAAAATTCCACGGGGGAATCACAATGCCCACACCCAGCGGGATGTAGCGCAGATAATTTTTCTCTCCGCGAAGGGGGACAAGCGGCTGGGGCTCAGCCAGGCGCAGCATGTCGCGTCCATAATATTCGGCGAAATCGATCAGTTCGCCCAGGTCGCCATCCGCTTCCGGCCAAGTCTTCCCAATTTCGTAGACCAGCCAGGCCATCAACTCGAATTTGCGCTTGCGCATGATCTCGCCTGCGCGATAGACGCACGCGACGCGCTCCGGGGCCGGGACGCGCTTCCAGCGCTCGAAGGCGGCCGCCGCCGCTTCGACCGCCTGGTTGGCCATCTCGACCGTACCCTTCTGAAATATGCCGACCACCTGCTCGGGATGCGCCGGATTCGTCGAGTGGATTTTTTCCTTGGTCGTGATTTTCTCGCCGCCAACAATCAACGGATATTCGCGGCCAAGCTGCGACTTGACGCGGGCGAGCGCGTCTTCCATTGCCTTGCGATTTTCCGGCTTCGAAAAATCAACGCTCGGCTCATTCTTGAATTCTCCGCGATCAAGCGAAACAGCAGGCGAGGTCATGGCTGCCTCCATAATGTAGGATTCGATTGTAGCGTGTGCGCGTCCCGCGCGACAAGGCGGGCGCGGGGAGCGGAATTCTCGGGGCCGTGATGCGGCAGCGGTGGCCTCGGACGTTGATGAGCTGGCTGGTGTGGAGGGTCGGCTCGGAAGCGGTTGGAGCGGTGGAAGATAGAGGTAAGACCCCCTCCCCCCTATGTCTTTTGTAACGATTTGATTCCATGAGAGTTCCGAGGCGGGGTCGGTCAAGGATGTGATTCCAGGAGGGTTAGGGGATTGGCGTTGGGGTGACCCGCCTCCGTTCAAATTTCGGCGGGTGGGCCCGCCGTTTTGCGGTCGAGCCATTTGGCGCCTCCTCGGGGTGACCGTAGCACCGTTGGGGAGGGATTGGAAGGCCCTGCATGGTGTAGACAATTGTGAGGCGGGCGAAGGTTGGGAGTTGGAGTGAGCAATCAGGTTTCAGCGGCCAGCTTCAGGCCAAAGGCAAAACATTTCAGCCCGACAAGGATCGTCGGGCTAAACGCCGGACACAGAGGCACACAGAGGCCACAGAGAAAGCTAAGACAAAGCAGAGCGCGATTGAAAAATGCAGGGGAGCCAAGAAATTGCGGGATTGGTCGTGGGTGTGAAATCGACATAGGTAAACGGTTGCCCGTTTTCCCTGTCACACCACCGTACATGCGGCTCCGCATACGGCGGTTCGGCGGGTTAAGCTATCAAGGACCGAGCAGTCGTGGAAGGCCGAGCGAGTCGAAG
>JBARRP010000351.1:0-4156 GCA_049644285.1 Candidatus Acidiferrales bacterium
GCCGCACGATGCGCGCGACCTCCTCGACGCTTCCCGCGCTGGCATCCTGATTGGACGGTCGCAGCCGTGCGCACAAGAGATGCTCTCCACAGAAAATGTACAGCGGCAGATAGCAGTAGTGGCCATACTATGTGTACTGCCGGACTATGTTGAGCGCGTTAAGACGAGAGGGAGTTGGCGCAGTATGGGGGCGTAGATACTGACCGATTGGCGTTCCGATAGTTCACATAGTCTGACTTGCGTCCCAGAGAGGATCGTTGCTCGCAATCCACGAAAAGGGTTCGAGCTATCCGTCGTCTCAATTGGATTTCGCCGCACGCGCAGACTTCGCCTTGGGGGAAGCGCGGAAGATTCTTCGCAGCCTTTTGTTGACGTCCTCGACGGAAAACGCCTCGGGATCGAAGCTCTCAATCCAGTCCTGCATGTCTTCGTGATCTTCGTGGCTCGGATCGGCAAGCGCTTCCAGCATGTGGTAGAAGCCGGGGATTCCTCCGCAATCTTCAGGGGGACCGGCGAGTTTTCCGTCCGTGCAGAGCGGATAAGCAACGCCGGGCTCGGCGTCCAGGATTTTTTCGACCGTGAGAGCATGTTGCCAGGAGTCGCCGAAGTCGTAGATGTACGTCGCCTTTGAGCCGATCTTGTTCAGCACATTCGCGAGGCGTGTTTTCTTTTCGTTGATAGTGGGCGGTCCGCCCATGAGCACTTCGTTCGGATCGGGAATGCCGAACCTCCGATTGCCAACATAGAACTGGTGGAGGTGGCAGTCCTCCCAGTTCGTTGCCGCTTGCACCACACCGTGCAACTGCGCGAGCGTGAAGCCCGCAGGCACCAACACACGCCTCCAGATCGCCGGCTTGGTACCGAGCAGAACGATTTTGATCTGATAAACGGCTTGCTGAACGCTGATATTTCCTGAGTCTGTCTTCAGCGGGGGCATCCACACGTTCTCCTCCAGCCGGACGGCCATCGGCATACTTTACCATCCTTGCTCCGGCAACCAGCCGGCAAGGAGAGAACGATGCCCCGGACCCAGAGCCGCACGATAACGACTGTCGCCTTTATTGCCGGTTACGAACGCTATTTAGCCGATTTTTGCGGGCTGGCGTTCAACAGCCGCAGGCTACACCTCCGTGTAATTCGCAACTTCCTCGCCATGCGCTTCGCCTCAGGCCACATCCGCTGCCATGAACTGCGGTTCGGTGATTTAGCCAACTTTTTGGAGAAAGAATTCCGGCGTCTGCCCAATCACTGGACGCAGAGAGTCTGGTTGATGGTAGTGCGAAGATTCGTCCGCTATCTCTCATCCGAAGGGCACATCCCGGACGGCTGGGAAGATGCGTTGCCCAAACGAGTCAACCGAAAACGGGCCAGTCTGCCCCGATTCCTTTCCCAAGAAGAGAAGCAAGCGTTGTGGAACGCTTGCGCGCGCAAGACGCACCGCCACATCCGTGATCGAGCGATGCTGCTGGTGCTTACGCGCTTGGCTCTTCGCGCCGAGGAGGTCGCGCGACTCGCCCTGAAAAACATCGATTGGGAAGGTGGCGAAATACGCGTTTGCTCTTCGAAAACGCGGCGCGAGCGGATGCTTCCCCTGCCGCAAGATGTCGGCGACAGCTTGATCGAGCACTTGCGGGCCCGGCCACAGAAGGACTCACCGTGGGTCTTCGTTCCTAGACGCCCTCCGTTCACCGAGCAGCGGCGCCAGCATCACGTCCGACAGACCATGACGGACCTCTTTCGCCGCGCGGGACTGTGCCATGCGCGTGTTCATTCGCTTCGGCATAGTGCGGCCACGGAGATGGTGAACCGTGGCGCGACTTTCAAGGAAATCGGCGACGTTCTTGGCCATCGCGCTCTCGGCACCACCCTGATTTACGCCAAGCTCGACATGAAAGCACTCGGGCAAGTGTGTTTGCCCTGGCCGGGAGGCTCCCGATGAAACCGGAAACATTGCTGGGGCTTGCAGACCAATATCTTGCGCTGGCCCGCCCCGCTGGACGGGTGCATCCCGACGACGCGACACGCCACCGCGTGCAGTGGAACTATCGGAGGAATCTGCTTCGGAGTTTTATCCGATTCTGGTCAGCCAAAGGCCGCCCTTGGCCGATTCCCTCGGCATTCGCTTTAGAATGGGTTGCGTCAGAAGCGGATGCCCAGCGCCCTTCTCGGGAACTTCATCGCATCTTTGCTGTGCGCGGATTTCTGAAGCATTTACGGGGCACCGAGCCCAGAACGCAAGTGCCAGACAACATCTTCCGGAGGCGTCCGCGACGACCGCCTTATCTGTTTTCGGAAAAAGAACTGGTCAAGCTGTTGGAAGCACCCCGCCGGCTACGCCTTTGCGAGCCTTTCCACGGCCTGACCCTTTCAACTCTGATCGGCTTGCTCGCCAGCACGGGCCTGCGAATCGGAGAGGCCATCCGGCTGAAAGCGAATGAGACGTACTTGGACACGGACCCGCCGCACCTTTTCATCCTGGAAACGAAATTCGGCAAGTCCCGCATCGTGGTGCTGCATCCTTCGGTTGCAGCTCATCTGCGAGTCTATGCCGAACGGAGAGTGCACGTGCTGCGGAGTCTGTCCGCTGAGACGTTCTTTGCGCGCCGGAATGGAAAGCCTCTTCGCTATGACACCACGCGCACCACGTTTGTGCGGCTGCTTCGCTACGCCGGGATCAAAACGGGCGCGGGAAAACCGAAAGCCACGTTTCATTCGCTCCGGCACACTTTTGCGGTGACCCGGCTGGCTCTGTGGCACCGCGAGGGGAAGAACGTCGCCGAACTGCTTCCTCATCTGAGCGTGTACCTAGGCCACCTCGCTCCCGTGGACACCTATTGGTACCTGACGGCCACGCCTGAACTATTGGAGGCGGCCTCGGCTCGTTTCGAGAATCATCAACAGGAAAGGACGCTCAGACCATGACGACATCAGGCCTGGTTGGTCCTATCCTGCAGAGCTTCTTCACCGGGTATCTGGTCGCGCAGAAGAATCTCAGCCCGCAAACTGTCGCCAGTTATCGCGACACCTTCCGCCTGCTCCTGCGGTCGATCCACCGCGACACTGGAATCGGGCCGGCAGCGCTGACCATCACCCAACTGGACATGGAATGCGTTCTGCGCTTTCTCGAAACGCTCGAAAAAGAACGAAAGAATTCGATCGTTTCACGCAATTTACGCCTGACCGCTATCCGGTCTTTCTTTCGCTTCGTGGCCCTTCGTGATCCCGCAAGTGCAGGCACTGCGACGCGCGTACTGGCCATTCCCATGAAGCGCACCGATACCAAAATCCGCGAGTATCTAACTCGTGAAGAGATGGAAGCGATCCTCGCCGTCTTGGATCAAAAGCAATGGTTGGGGCGACGCAACTACGCCTTGCTGCTGACGATGTACAACACGGGTGCGCGCGTTTCCGAAATGGTCGCGCTCCGGCAGGATCAGGTTACCCTGATGAACTCCAAAGGCAATGTGCAGCTTTACGGAAAAGGGCGAAAGGAGCGGCAAGTTCCGCTGTGGTCCAGAACGACTCATGTGCTGAAGGCCTGGTTCGCAGAACTCGCCCGGATCGGTACAACACTCGCCTTTCCCACGCGGCAAGGCCAACCGTTGAGCCGGTTCGCCATTCATCTCCTCTTGCGAAAAGCGGCGGATCGAGCGGCGGCAGAGTGTCCCAGCCTCAAAAGGAAAAAGGTCTCTCCGCATCAGCTTCGTCATGGCACGGCCATGGCCCTGCTTGAATCGGGTGTGGACCTTGCGGTGATCGCCCTGTGGCTGGGCCACGAAAGCATCGAAACCACGAATGTATACCTACATTCCAGTCTGGCTATGAAAGAGCGAGCGCTTGGAAAGCTCGCCCCGGCTGGAACCTCGTTCCGCCGTTTCAAGCCCGATGACAAGGTGATGGCGTTCTTGAACTCGCTCTGACTATGTTAACCGGCAGGGGCGTGCAAGCCGCGTCCCATCAGCACTCAACGCCCGCGCTCAACATAGTCCGGCAGCACACATAGTATGGCTTATGTGTTCCTCAACATAAGCCATAGTAACCGTGGAAGAAGCGCGCCTCCTGCTCCCCGTGCAGCGGTGTGTCCGTGACGTCGAGGTCCAACACGATTTCACGCGGTGGCTGCTCGTGTGCTTCCAGAAAAATTTCCACCAGCAGT
>JBARRP010000352.1:0-5239 GCA_049644285.1 Candidatus Acidiferrales bacterium
ACGTCAAAATCAAGAAGGGAGCGTACAAAGCGGATGACGCCGACTTTGAGGCCGCCAAGAAGGCGATTGCAACCAAATTCCTTCCCGCGATGCGAAAGCCCCTGCTACAAATCATAAAGACTTTACCCCACGAAACGGGCGGGCAACCCCCTAAGCTAAAAGAGGAGCAGAAGCGCGAGGCGTGTGCACTGATACTCGACCTCATTGGAAAAGGGAGAACGGAAAAAGTTGCAATTACAGACGCAGCGGGGAAATACGAAGTGAGTTATCGAACGATGCAAAGAGCCTGGCATCAAAGGGCGAAGCTCTTGGCTTCTGGCGAAACGAACACCATTCCGCCGTCTGGAGATCAGCGCTCAGAGTCTTGAAAGCAATCAGGCGTAGCTGTGGCGGCCTCGGCCGAGTCAGGTCCCGAAAATCACTCCTCTTCTGTCCCTTCGGCTTGGCTCTCGGAACAAGCTACCCAGCACTCCACTTGCGCAAGGATTTCCGCAATGGGAGTGTCCGATCGCGGCGTCAGGAAAAATCCCGGCGCCCGGAAAAACTGAGCCTGATAAACGATACCGCTGAACTGGGCCATCAAGGCCCTAGTGGTTGCATCCGCGTCCAGATCGTCGCGGAAAGTGCCATCTCTTATGCCGGATTTTAAGATGTCCAAAACGTGATTACTCCAACTCGCTTGGAATCGGCGGAGCACCCGCGCGACATCGCGATGCCGCTGGGCATGAACGAGCAACTCCGTCATCACCGTGAACTGTTCCGGGACTTCGCCAAGCCGGGCGCGCAGGTCCTCGAACTCTCTGCGCAATTGGTCAAGCCCCGTAAGAGTTTGTCCTTTATTCGGTTTTAACCTACTGGTTCCGAGTTCCTCAAGCAGGTAATCCACCACGCCCCGAATCAAGTCCTGCTTCCTCGGAAAATGGTAATGAAGGGTCCCATTATCGATTCCCGCCGCGGCCGCGACTTGGCGGATTCGGAACCCCTCACAACCTTTGCCGGCGATCAGTTTGTAGGCGATTCGAACCAGTTCGCGTTTCCGGTCCTTGGCACCGGGCGCCCTCGATGATTTTGTGCGCATCATTATATTTAGAGAATTGCTCGTCTTTCATTCCCGCCTCAATGGAAGAATTGAGGTTGTTCAATTTCATTCGTATCATGCCTTCCTCATTCGGTCAACTGGTTGACCGAATCGCGCCCGAAAGGCTCGCGGCTCCCCGCAGCGCTGCGGGGGAGTAGTGCTGATGTGGTCCGAAAGCGGTCCGGTGGAAAAACCTTCAACTTCCCGCGAATTCATCCGGCAAGCAAGACGCAGCCCGCGTGGCTCCTGTTGGAGAGGCCTCGGATTTGAAAAAGAAGGACGCTGGTGGGAACCATAAAAGGAAGATATCCAATGTCCCAGGCTTTCCTTGCGCTGCTGGGTCACGCTCAGCTCTCTGTCCTGGCTGGACGACTCGCACGCTGGCCGTGTGTGCCGAAACCCTGCTTGGCCTTTTTGACTCGGCCTAGCGCGCAAATGTAAAGAAGACTGCGCCAGCGGAACGGTTGCTATCCAGCTCGTCGCAGATATTGCAGTCGTTGCCTTCCCCGGCCAGTTAGGCGATAAGCCAAATGGCCCCGGCCAGCCTGATTTCGCTCCAAGAGGCCCTGCTGGTTTCGTCAACTTGATTTGGCCCCTTTTGATCATCTTGTTTGGCCCCACCCCCTGTTGAATTTTGGGAAACAGGTTTGGATGTGATCCCCGCCGTCGGGCCTTGTGGGAACTGTGGAAAGCGTTTTGTGCTTTCCAAGCCGCTGTGGGAATCCGCGTTGTGAGCGGATTTCCATCAGCGGCGTCAGTTTCCACAAGGCCTCCGTTCTTTTCTTTTTTGCTCCTTTTTCTTTTTTTGTGCCTATCCCCAGTTTTCCACAGAAAAATGTCGCGCCAGGAGCGCCTGAGAGCGACGATTCCCAGCTCGGTCGACCCGCAGCATCCCCCCTTTTGCCTCTCCTCCAGCGCATTTATACCGTTTTGGTTCCGTCAACTGGATGGCTAAAACATCGTGTCTGGCCGCGTCCGCTCCGGGTCGAAGGCGTACTCGAACCCCAGTGGTTCGGTCGGCTTCTTCGTGCACCAAGCTTCTTCGAACTCGGTCAGATCCGTACCCAGGTCATCCAATGTCACCACTTGTGCCAAGCGCTTTTCAACCCACCGCCGCCCTTCGGTGTGGCAGGTTTGTTGTTGTCGGCCGATCTCTAGCGCATGTTGAAAGGCCGTGTCACGATCCTTGCTCACGAACACGTGGATGGACTCTTCCCAACAACGTAACCCCTCTTTGCCTTCGACCATCACGCCCCAACGAATCTTTGCCCGAAACCATTCGCGCTTGCTCATCCCTTGCCACCTTTCTTCTTTTTTTCCAGCGTTCTGCGGAAACGGTACGACTCCGTGCCCGTCTCGATGATGTGTGCCTGGTCGGTCAGCCGGTCCAGCATCGCCTTACACAATCGTGCGTTCGGAAACATCGTGGTCCACTCGGAAAAGGGCAGATTCGTTGTGACCATGACCGCGGCTCTTTCCGCTCTTCCGGCGATGATCTGGAACAACAACTCAGCGGCTGCTTCGGGCATAGCTACATAGGCCATCTCGTCAATCACGATCAGCTCGTAGCGCGTCCACCGGTTCGTTACACGATTCAGTTCGCTCTTATTCTTGGCCTCGGTGAGTTCATTGACCAGTTGCGCTGCAGTCGTGAAACGCACCGGCTTCCTCTGACGGCAGGCCTCCACCGCCAGTCCTGTCGCCAAGTGCGTCTTGCCCGTTCCTGCTTCGCCTAAAAAAATGACTGGTTCGCTACGGCTCAAGTAGCCGCCCTCGGCTAGATTCCGCACCAGCGCTGCGGGAATCTGGGGCACATCGGAAAATGCAAATTCCTCCAGCGTTTTCACCTTGGGGAAGTGCGCCTCCTTAATCCTCCGGGCGATCGCGTTACGGTCTCGCTCTTCCACTTCCGCCCCCAGGAGCGCTTCCAAATAGCTCAGATGACTTTGCTTCTGGCGCACCGCTTGTTCGGCTACCTCTGCAAACTGCCCGCCGATCGTTCTCAGCTGCAGTTGCTTGGCATACTGTCGGATCGTCGCCTGTTGCACGGGGACGTTCATTGAATCACCCCATTCGACGGGCAGTTCGCCAGCAACCGGTCGTAGTTCCTCGTCGTGGGTTGCGCTCGGTCATACGCTCGCAACGCGCCAATCTCGACCGCTTCCCTGGTTTCACGCTTCCCGGCTGGGTCGGTAGTGAGCAGCAAGCGCACGGCCTCGACATCGAAGCAACTCAGATCCAGCGCTTTTTCCAGCGCTTCTTTCAACCGCGGATATCCATACGGGCGACCCAGCAACAGCACGTCGATCATGGCTCGGGTCCCAGCCTGCTTGCCTCTTCGTTGCTTCAGTGCCTCCCAAAAGTGATCGAAGCTGGCCGGCCAGCGCCCTTGTGCACGCCACTGCTCCAGCGCCGTCGAACCGGCAAAAGCTCCGGGCTTCTTCGTCAGTGCATCCAGGTAATGCTCTAAGTTGAGTACTTTCTGTTGCCGGTTGAAGCAGCGTTCGTGCCGTGCCACACACTCTCCCTGGTGCCAGATCTCCACGTATGCGGAATGCACCTTGGCCTGCACTTCCAGACCGACCGGCAGCGGAACGGAATAGAAGTTGGTCAGCACCTTCACGCAACCACTGGTATTCACCTGGGGGAAGTGAACCGCGGCCAGATCGAAGCCTTCTTTGAGCCCCTTCAAATGCTCCTGCTCCAGACTCATTCCCGCGCCGACGGTCTGCGTCCGCTCACCGATGATTCGTTGCTCATCTTCCTTGGAAGATTCCAGCAACAGCGCATCGAGTTCTTCCCAACTGACCACGTTCGGCACCGGCACCAGATGGTTCCGGCGAAAGTACCCGCCTTCTCCTTCCACGCCGCCTTTTTCGTGGCCCTCCGCCGGCGTACAGAACTCCGATTCGAAGTCCCAATGCGATCGGAAGGCGATGAATCGTGTGGTCTCCTCTCGCTGGTGCCCCCGCAGAATCCTTTTCACCGCCGATCGCAGGTTGTCATACCGAAGGGTCTTGAACACGCCACCAAAATAAGCAAACGCCCGCTCGTGAGCTTCCAGAAAGGCCTGCTGGCTGGCATGCGGGAAGGCGCAATGGAAAGCTCCGCCACTGGCCATGCTCCGCATGCAAAACAGGTAGGCCTTCTGTCTCTCTCCACCGATGTCCGCATACGCTTCATACCAGTCCACCTGTGCTTCTTCACCCCAACTGTAGGACTGCGGAATGAACACCTCCTGACTGACGAGTCTCAGTTCTATCTTTCGCTCGTGCACGTAGCGACGAATCGTGGACTCGCTGATCTGCGCCTCTGGCATTTCCGTCCGAATCCGGCACCAGATCCGATGGGCTGTGTGCCGTTGCTTTCGTGGCGCCTTCCGGTCCGCTTCCAGAATCGCTTCCACAAAAGCCCTCGCTGGCTCCAGTTTCGGTCTCTCTCGCACAGGTGTCTTGCGCTCCACTGGAACCGCGCTGAGCACGGCCTCACGCACCATGCGCCGGTGAATCCCCAGCTTCCTGGCGATTCCTCGGATCGTTCCCTCACCATGTTCGTACTCGCGTCGTATCTGCTCGAATAGCTCCACCTTGGTTCTCCTGTCCACCGGCCCTCCCTTGGGCCGCTAAGCCCGAAGGAGATACACGGTATATGAGTTTCAGTAGGGTGGGGCCAAATCAAAGTATCGAAAGGGGCCAATTCAGAGTATCGAAATCAACGGATGCCTTTCCGTTTTCCCCGTGGCATCGACACTCCGCTTCTTCCTTCCCTGGCGTGGCTCAGACGCTTCACCTTTTCAAACTGCTCCCTCTCCACATAGAAGCTGCTCTTAATCATGATGGGTGTTTGTTCTTGCATCTGCATTTGATTGCTCCTTTTTGAGAGATTGAGTTAAGATTTCGGTACATCCTGTGCGACGCAAATTCCGCCAATATGTCACCGTAGAATATGAAGGGGAGGCCCCGCCATCTCCCCTGACGAAGCAGATGCACGCTCAATTGCAGGCGGCTGCGCGGGAGTGGACTGGCACCTCCCGTAAGAAGAAACGGACTAAGAAGCAGCGAGAGCACGTTGGCGGCGGACTCTTCACTGTATCCCAACTCGCCAAAAAATGGGCGGTAAGCCCCGATCTAATTCGGAAACTCTTCGAGGATGAGCCAGGGG
>JBARRP010000353.1:0-2747 GCA_049644285.1 Candidatus Acidiferrales bacterium
GTGCCTCACATCCTACATCTAACTACACCGGACAGTTCACAGTCACCGACCTCTCTGCAGGAGTTTCTGGCCCATACAACCACCCCGCAGGGGTGGCCAACGCTATAAAGGGGGAAGTCAAGAAAAAACACCTCGCCTGCGACCGGAGTTTTTCTTCTTTCCCAGCCCCTGTAATTGAGCAGGATGTGTTTTGGCCTTCCGCTCCAGGTGCTCGGTTCGCTACGCACTGTCGCGTAGCGCGTTGGGGTTCCCCTCCCAGTGGTTTTCATCGCCTGTTCGCGACGAGGCCAATCAGTTCTGAAACCAGCAAAGCAGAACGGTGGTCAGCTGCCAACCATGGTAGGAATTCAGGACCGCGATCGAGACCGCTTCCTTGTGCACATCCATCCCGATATACTTCACGCTATCCATTGAGGGCGCTCCTTTCTGGAGGGGTTGAGGCGAACACTCAAACCCTACTCCAAAAGGGGCGCCCTTTTATATTGCGTCGGGTTATCGGAAACTGACCCACTACCGAGCAGGGTAAGCTTCTTGCTATTGGGGAAAGTAAGTGGCGCGCGTTTTCAATATGCGAATCGTGAACGGCTCCGGGTTCCACGCATCGGCGGGTATCTCGATATCAAAAATCTTGCGGTCAACGGGGAAGCCGTCATGTTGTATCAGACCCGCCCGCGCTGGCCGCTGCTTGCCTTTGCCCTCTCGGGCCAGCCTCAGAGCCTGCCGCAAGCGGGGCACCGCTCCTATCGGCTTGCCATTACCTCGACGTTGGCAGTGCTCCGGGTACCGCTCGGCAAAGCGATCTACAGCTTCCTTCGTGTAACCCCGCTCAGCGTGGCGTTGTCGAACGGCGGCGTATTTCTCTGGCGTGAGTGATTTTGGCGCAGACATTATTTCCTCCCAAAGGCCATGTTGACTGTTCGGCGCACCGACTTCGCCGCGACGGCGAGCTCCGTCTCAGTCCGCGAGAGAATAACTGTGCGAGCGCTCATCGCTTACGCGGAAGGTTGGGAATGGCCGAATACAACTTCCAGTTGCGAGGCTGGCACGCCCTTGTCGGAATCGCTGCGCTGCTTGGTTTTTCGGGTATGGAGATGTACCTGCGGGTCCGCCCGGTGGACGACGGCATGCGCGATGCCGTGCGCGAGAGACTCCTCAACGAGTACTCCGGGCGGAGCCCGAAGGATATCGCGCGGATCGTGGCGGAGGCTCGCGAAGGCTCGCCAATCGAACCCGTGCCGGAGGTGGTTCACCGGGATGTACAGTTCACCTCGATTGCAGCGCACGGCAGGATGGGTGCACCGGTGACTTTAGTTCGAGCCGAAATCACAGTTGACGGAGGTCCGCCGCCTGACGGCCGCTCGGTTCGCTATTTCCGCGTGTCGCGCAAATTTATGGACGGCGGCTGGATGGTGGTTGGCGAAACCTTCAGCTAGCCCAGGTGACGCTTTCCAACCGCAACTCGATCTTCGAAACAATGCTGACTTCTGATTCGTCCGCAACTTCAGAACGAGAACTCCACTTCTTCGCTAAGCGCGTTTATCAGGCGCTGCCTTGCCGGTTGGCCGTTTGCGTGATAGTCCTTATCGCCTAGTCCGCTATGGACGCCAACACTCACCGCCCGACGTGGAAGACGCTGTTGGCCTTCGCGATTATCTATTTTGTGTGGGGATCCACATTTCTCGCAATCCGTATTGGCGTTCGCGAAGTTCCGCCGTTCCTTCTCGCGGCGATGCGTTTCTTGGTTGCGGGACTCGTTCTTTATGGCTGGACGATCGCGCGGGGCGAGCGCTCACCGAGCGGACGCCAATGGGCGTCTGTATCTTTACTCGCTCTCCTGATCTTCGTCCTCGACTACGGACTGTTGTTCTGGGCCGAACAGCGCGTACCTTCGGGCCTTGCCGCGGTAATGATGGCCACGATCCCGGCGTTTATGGCGCTGTCGGAAATCATTTTCCTGCGAACGCAGAGGCTCACCGTCCGCTTGGCCTTAGCGCTCTTGATCGGCCTTGGCGGAGTGGCAGTGCTGGTGAGCCGCTCGCTGGACCTCGGCGGGGCGCCGATCGATAGGCTGGGCGCCGTGGCGCTGGTTGTCGCGTCGATGAGCTGGTCGGTAGCGTCGGCGCTTACGCGCAAGCTGCCGCTGCCCCCTTCCAAAGTTATAAGCTCGGGAGCGCAGATGCTCGCCGGCGGAGTGTTTCTGGCTCTCACCTCGGCCGCGCTGGGCGAATTTCGTAGTTTTCATCCGTGGACCGTTTCGCGCGGCGCGTGGCTCTCGTTGCTCTATCTGATTGTCGCCGGCTCGATCATCGCGTTTACCGCCTACGTGTGGCTGATTCATCATGAATCGCCGACAAAGGTCGGCACCTACGCGTACGTGAACCCGGTGGTGGCCGTGCTGCTTGGATATTTCCTGGGCGGTGAAGCGCTGGGCCCGCGAACAATTCTGGGAACTCTGTTTGTTCTGATCAGCGTGGTGGTGATCACCACGACGAGAGCGAAGAAGGCCATAGCGGCACCATTAGTCGAAGATACGGGCTAACTCCTGGTAGGTCGATTATTACCGGCCAATTTTCTGAATCACACCCCTAAAAGCTGCAGGCGAGAAGGGTTATTCTCTTTGAGTTGGATTTTTGTTTCAGGAGGAAGGAGCTCCGCTTCCGGCTCAGATCTTGGCAGGTCAACGCCGTGGCAGAGCTCCAATGAGCTACGATTCTTTTTATCCCACTTTTCGTCTCCCCGCACAAGCT
>JBARRP010000354.1:0-26465 GCA_049644285.1 Candidatus Acidiferrales bacterium
TTGCTACCACGCTCAACATCTATACCAAACCCGACCTAGCGAAGGCTCAAGCCGCGATGGTGAAATTGTCGAGGGCTTGGAAAAAGAAATCTCACAATGTGGACAAATCTGTGGACAGCCGGGAACTGAAAAGTGCATGAAACCCGCATGGATATTGACTTTTGGCGCGGTGGCGAAGAGGCTAACGCGGCGGTCTGCAAAACCGCTATTCGAGGGTTCGAATCCCTCCCGCGCCTCCACCATCTCCTAGGGAGACGTGATACGGGTGATTCCTGCGCCTGCTGCGCGCCAACGTCCGTCTTGCTTCACAAAGACCCGAATCACGCGGTACTGGCCATCGTACTTAATGGTCCCGTGGTCTCCTCGAATCGTCGTCGTGTCAGTTAGGACGGCGACATCCGGCGACGCGTAACGCACCTGAATGTTATCCGGGTGGATTTCCGTGAGCCCCCCATGGGGATCCTTGACCTGATCGATCTGCTGCTGGGCGTCGACGATTTGTCCGCCCGGGTGAATTTCAACAAAGCCGTTCGTGAAGAGCCATGCCATCGTGCCCGTGTCGCGGTTGTAGGCGGCATCCAACCAGATGTGGTCAAGGATCGCGACCGTCTCTGCAACGTCTTCGCCTTGGCTTCCGCGGGCTGCGGTCTTGCTCTTGGTTGACTGCGCGATCGCGGTGCACGGCCATGCCGCAAGTGCAACGAGTGCCATTCCGAGGATTCGTCTCATGGTGCAGCTCCTGGTTCGAGATCAAGTTGCCCTGTGAAACTAAATCTTGTTCATCACCACACCGGTGGCCCGCCACTTCCCCTTCTCCTTGATCACCACCCGAAAGACCCGGTACTCACCGTCCAGGCTGTTGCCCTGGCCGTCGCGCCCCTTGATCGTGGTGTGGTCGGTCAAAATGGCGACGTTTCCAAACAGATGCACCTGAATATCGTCGGGAGTCAACACCTCGAGCTTTGGAGGATTCGCGGACTTGAGGATCCCAAGCCACTCATCCTTGGTCAGCATCTGTCCGTTGGGGAACACCAGCACGTAGCTATCCGCGAAGAACTGTTCGCAGTACGCCACGTCGCCGGTTCTTTCGGCATCCAGCCATTTGTGATCCAGTCGTTTCAGCTCTTCTTCCAGGCTGGCGCCGGTCTTGCCCGCTCCCTGTGAGAACGTAGGCGGCGCGCACACCGTCAGCAACACAGCGAGAGCCACGAGTTGCATGCGTCTCATGAGCAATGCTCCTCTTTCGGGCCAGGTGCTCCGGCCCCAGAATGCGGTACGTTTCCGATCCATCCGAGCCACGTTTCGACCCACCCCGCCGAGACTACGGCCTGATCCCCGGAATACCCAGCCGAATCCGGTACAGCCCGGTACGGGCCGTCATATACAGAGCCTTGGCGTCGCCGTCTCCCCAAGCCAAGTTGGCGGGATCCTCGGCAGGCTTGATGGTGCCCAGGGGTTTTCCCTCCGGAGACAAGATCCAGACTCCGCCCGGTCCCGTGGCGTAAATATTTCCGTTCTGGTCGATCTTCATGCCGTCAGGTACGCCGGCGACCTTGCTCGAGCTCACATCGAAGAACAATTTTCCGTTGGCGATGGAGCCGTCCGACTGCACCTCGAAACGCCAGTAGGTTCTCGAAGCGGAATCGTCTATATATAGATACTTTTCGTCCGGCGAGAAGGCGATTCCGTTGGGAGCCTTGAAATCTTTGTTCAGCAACTCCAATTTCCCGGCGGACCAGCGATAGACTCCCTCAAACGTCAGCTCCTTCTTGGGATCCTGCTCCAGTTTGCGCAGGCCAAACGGAGGATCGGTGAAATAGAGAGAGCCGTCGGACTTGTAGACCAGGTCGTTGGGGCTGTTGAGGCGTTTCCCCTCGTAGCGGTCCGCCAGGACGGTGCGCTTGCCATTCTTTTCCAGCCGCTCCACCCGGCGATCTCCATGCTCGCAGAAGGTGACCCTTCCTTGCTTATCCAGCGTGAGGCCATTCGAGCCGATGAGCGTCAAGTCGGCGCGCCCGTTATTGAGCTGATAGCCGGCGTCGGAGGCATCTGTCCCGGCGAAGCCGCTCTTCTCCAGGAAGACGGAGACCTTGCCATCTGGAGTCCATTTGTCGATCACGTTGGCAGGAATGTCGCTGAACAGCAGGTAGCCTTGGCCGCCCGCGTGTACCCACACCGGCCCTTCCAAGAACCCGAAGTTATCCGCCACCTTCTCGACTTTGGCGCCGGAAGGGACGATGGCGTCTAACGCAGGGTCGAGTCGCGCGATTTCCCCGGCTCCCTGTCCGGGCAGCTCCACGCCGATGAGCAAGACCGCAACGACCACCGGCACGACTCTGATTAGTTTCTGCATACGCGAGGCTCACTCTCTTGGAAGCTCAACCCTGATCCAAAAAATCCATTGGCCCATTTTTCCGTGATCGTTCCCGGTTTCGAGAACGATGTCATCGCCCACCTTCCGCGCCGTCAGGACGGTTAGGGTATCACGGATCGGTCCCGCACGGTCCTTTGCGTCATGTACCGGCCGGCTTCACGGGTTTCATCCGGTCAGGCGCTGACCGTCCAAACAATTTTCAGTTGCTGTGCGATTGAGGCAAAGTCCTTGTCGGCGGTGGCCAACTCCGCCTTTCTGTGTTTTGCGAGGGAAGCCGCAAAGCAATTCGCGTACGGGAGTTTGTGCTTCGCATGAATCTCCGCCGCCAATCGCGTCAATTCGAGGTTCGCGTCGAGAATCGCGATGGGAAGTTGGACGATCTCGGCGGCCACTCGCCGAGCCGCCGCCTGGCCCTTCGCGCGCCAAACCGAATAGAACACCTCGCCCCAGTTGACCACGCTCATCGAAAGCTCGCGTTTGCCTTCCAAGGCTTCACGGATCAGACCTTCCACCTTTTCGGCGCCCGGTCGATCCTCGTAGAAAGTCATGACCGCACTCGCATCCAGCACGGCGCGTTTCACAATTGTCGCTCGCGCTTACGATCTTCGAGGAGAAGCTTCAGGGGCGAGGGCTCACCCTTTAGAGAGCCGCGCAATTTGCGGACAAATTCGGGAGTCAGGGGTTGCAGCACGATGCGTTCATCCTCCTCCAGAAACACCACCTGCGTGCCTCGCCGGATTCCGTATCGGCGTCGAATCTTCGAGGGAATGACGAGCTGGCCTTTGGTTGTAACGGTCGCTGTATGCGTCTTCATGTTCGTCTGCGGTGCCTCCCAAACAGCCTAAAGTATATGATGGTTGCTTGAGGTAAGTCAATTAAGAAACGTCTTACAGATTCAGAAAAGCCGGAAATCCTAGGAACGGCTGCGCTCAGGACAAGCGAGCGGCCGCACGTCGCTCGGGGCACGCACCGAGCTGCAGGGGAATTGTTGTGTGGTGTTCTCTGCGCGCTCCGCGTCTCTGCGGTAAGCCTTTACCGAATCTCGAACGACACTGGGTTCGATGTGCCGCCGCCTGGCTCGGGCGTCTTGACTGTGATGGGCACCGGGCCGCTCTTTATCAGCATCGCGATCGGGATTGTGGCTTCGAGCTGCATGTCGGAATCGAACTTCGTAACCTGGAGCGACTGGTCGCCGAGGAAAATTTGCGAGAGCGGAACGAAATTCGTGCCATTCACCGTAACCTGCAAGCCGTTCGCGCCGGCGGCTGCGCTTGCGGGCGAAATGGACGCAATCGACGGGAGTGAATTTGGCCCGGGCGTGATTGTGAGCGTCATCGCATTCGACATTCGGCTGCCGGGATTCACGACCGTGATCTGCGCGATGCCGGGCATGGCCACGTCGGACGCGAAGATTGTTCCCGAAATCTGCTGCTGCACAACGCCATTCATGGAGGAGACATTCGTCGGGCGCGGGCTGCCGTTGAAGAAGATCTGGACGCCAATGGTGAAGTCTGAGCCGGTAATTTGGATGCTGAACTGCGCGGTGCCTGCGGCGACGCTGGTTGGAGTCATCGTGGAGATTCCAGGGTTCAAGGCGCCCATGATGCTGGAGTTCTCGCAGGCGCTCAGGCCTGCGGCCAGACCGCAGATAAAAAAGAAAGGAAGGAACGAGTGAGGAGCTTTCATGGCAGCCCTCTTCGAAGCGCGATCCGAAGCTTGGCAATATGTTGAGCCCGGCGCATTCGCGTTGTCAATCGGTGATCGGTTACAATTCGAGAGGGGAAGGTCTCAGCTCAGCGGTCAACCGTGGGCGTCGCTTTCCCGGTAGCAAGCCACGAACCCAATCCAATCGCTGCACTCTTCGGCCTCGGAGGGCCAGACAATCGTCCGCCAAGCCATGCGCTATTCTTGCCTTGCTTGTGACTTCGACGGGACGCTGGCGACTGGCGCGAAGGTATCCGGCAGCACTTTGGCAGCGCTCGAGCGGGTTGTAGCTTCCGGGCGCAAGCTGATCCTCGTCACTGGGCGCGAGATGCATGAGCTGCTGCCGATTTTTCCTGAACACGTCATTTTTGAAAGAATAGTGGGCGAGAATGGCGCGGTGCTTTACCGTCCCGCCAGCCGTGAAACAATGGTGCTGGCTGATCCGCCGTCAAAGAAATTCGTTGCCGCGCTTCGCGACCTCCGCGTGGAACCGCTCTCCGTCGGGCGTTCCGTTGTGGCGACGCCAAGGGCTAACGACGCCAAGGTCCTGAGAGTCATTCGCGAATTAGGATTGGAACTGCAGGTGATCTATAACAAGGATGGGGTGATGGTCTTGCCTCCCGGCGTGGATAAGGGCACGGGGCTGCTGGCGGCGCTTGCGGAGTTGGGCATCTCGCAACGCAACACCGTTGGTATCGGTGACGCGGAAAACGATCACGCCTTGCTGAGCGTCTGTGAATGCGGGGTAGCGGTCGCAAACGCGATTCCTGCGTTGAAGGAGCGAGCCGATCTAACGACTGCAGAACCTAACGGCAAAGGGGTGGAAGAACTGATCGAAAAACTCCTCCTCAATGACCTTGCGGATGTGAAAAGCCAACCGTCCCGCCATCGCAACGTGTGAATAGAGCCGGCTGCGTTGCGGATGCATCTCCGGGTGAGGCGACTGCCTTAGGTCGTCTTAGGCGGAGCGACCTTGGCGATCGCGAGGCCGGCGATAAACCAGGTCACGGCGTTGTCCACCACGGCTACTGCGGTGTAGCTTTCTGAAAATCCCCACCAATTCCAGTTGGGCAAGTCGCTGATGACGCCCGCGGCCAGCCCAACGGTCATGAGGAATATGACGCGCTGCCAATAATTCAGCCCGGCCGTCTTGAGCAGCAGCCAAGTGAGCAGGAACGCGGCGGCCAGTTGAGTGAGGAACTGAATTACCACGCCCCGGGCGAAGGAGCCGAAACCTTCACGCCTCACCGCCGCAAACACCATTGGTCCCTTCTTCATTTTTTCACCGGCGTCTGCTTCGGCGGCCTTTTTTTGCTCCGGCGTAAGACCGGGTTGCACCGGACCACCCGGGTAAATATAGAGGCCCGATTTCGCGGTGTGATCTTGAACGATGCGTCCAACGGCATCTTCATCTTGAAAGGCCATCAGGCTGCTTTCATGCCAATGCAAGAGTTCCCAGGAAATGTTGCTCCAGATGAAAGCGACCAGGCCCCCAAGGATGGTCCCGAGCAAGAGAGATTTCCTCATTGGTCCTCCTGAGCGATGGACTGGGATTTCCGAAAGCGGGTTGAGTCTACGCTGGCAGGGCCGGAGCTTCAAGCGACGGAGCCGGAAAATCCCATTTCGGGATAAGGACCGCCTTAGAACAGGATCAGCGTTGATGGCAACAGGTGGGCTTCCTGAGTAATAGAGCTCTGATGGTTCTGGCTATCGGAATGCATGACCGAACACTGGGCTTATTTTGATGCGGATGAAAGATAGCACCGTGACTTCTGAAACAGTCGATACTGTCGAGCCTTCGGCTGTTGGGCGCTTGATCTCTCCTTACGGAGGAAGCTTGGGAGACCTGATGGCTGGGCGCGAGCGGCGGGAAGAGCTGCGCGCCGCATCACGGGACTGGCCTTCGTGGAATCTTTCCGCGCGGCAGGTCTGCGATTTGGAGCTCTTGCTGAACGGGGGTTTCTCACCTCTGCCGGGATTCATGTGCAGAGCAGATTACGACTCTGTTTGCCGTTTGATGCGGCCGACGGCACTCTTTGGCCGATACCGATTACTCTGGACGTCAGCGAAGAGGCGGCCCGCGAACTGGAACGGGGCGGCAAATTGGTTCTGCGCGACCCGGAAGGGGTGATGCTGGCGGTGCTGCACGTTGAAGAAAGTTGGAGAGCCGATAAGACTGAGGAAGCGCTGCGCGTTTTCGGCACCGCGAGCCCCGAACACCCCGGTGTGGCCTACTTGTTCGACCAGGCCAACCCATATTATGTCGGGGGGCGGTTAGAAGGGATCGAGCTTCCCCGGCATTACGATTTCCGGCATTTGCGCCTCAGTCCCTTGCAATTGCGCGGAGAATTTTCGAAGTGTGGCTGGAGCCGGGTGGTTGCTTTTCAGACGCGGAACCCGATGCACCGGGCTCACCTGGAATTGACCTTGCGGGCAGCCAGAGACGTCGGAGCGAATCTTCTGATCCACCCGCGGTGGGCATGACCAAGCCCGGTGATGTCGACCATTACACGCGCGTGCGCTGCTATCAGGCCGTCTTGCCGCACTACCCGAAGAACATGGCCAAGCTGGCGCTTCTACCGCTGGCGATGCGCATGGCAGGGCCGCGCGAAGCTCTGTGGCATGCCATCATTCGCCGAAATTACGGCTGCACACATTTGATCGTGGGGCGCGACCACGCGGGGCCGGGTCAAACAACCGAGGGGGAATCCTTTTATGGACCTTACGATGCACAGATGCTCTTGAGGGAGCACGAGAAGGAACTGGGCGTTTGCATGGTCCCGTTCAAGATGATGGTCTACGTGAAGAACGGCGATGAGTACCTGCCGGAAGACAAAGTGCTTCCGGACGCTGAGGTGGCCGCAATTTCCGGTACCGAGCTTCGGCGTCTTCTCGAAGAGCGGCGTGAGATTCCGCGGTGGTTCACATTTCCCGCCGTTATCGAGGAACTGCGGCGCACTTATCTTCCCAGGCAGTCCCAGGGGTTTACAGTTTTCTTTACCGGGCTGTCGGGGGCAGGAAAATCGACCATTGCAAACGTGCTTCTCGTGAAGCTGCTGGAGACGGGTGGAAGGCCGGTGACGCTGCTGGACGGAGACATTGTGCGGAAAAACCTTTCCTCGGAACTGGGCTTTTCGCGAAAGGACCGCGACCTCAACATTCGGCGGATTGGTTTCGTTGCGTCCGAAATCACCAAGCATGGCGGTATCGCGCTCTGTGCGCCGATCGCACCCTACGACGATGCGCGAAAGGAAGTGCGCGCAACCGTGGAACGTAACGGTGGATTCGTCTTAGTCCATGTGGCCACGCCGCTCGAAGTCTGCGAGCAGCGGGACCGGAAGGGCCTCTACGCCAGCGCGCGCGCCGGTGTGATCCCGCAATTCACGGGGATCTCCGACCCTTATGACACACCCCAGGGTGCCGATCTCGTGCTTGATGGCGCGCGAACCTCTCCGGAAGAAGCGGCTGAAGAAATCATGAACCTTCTCAGGCGAGCTGGTTATCTGGTTAGGCGCAGAACCGTTCGGAACGGGAGCACCGATGGGTGGCAACTAACCGGAGGTAACGGCAGTGCATGACGCCGTGTCCTACCTTAGTGTTCCGCTGGTCGGTTTTCTCGTGGGGGCGTTAGTGGCTTCGACGGGTGTCGGAGGCGGCGTGCTGCTTTTGCCGCTTCAAGTGATGGTGCTGCATGTGTCGCCGATTGTCGCGTGGGCTCCGGGATGATTTTCATGTTCTTTACGAAGTTGTGGGCAAGCGTGGTGCATTGGCGGCGGAAGAATATGGATTGGCGCCTCGGGTCGTCTCTTGCGGCAGCTTGCCGGGCGCGTTGGCCGGAATCGGGCTTCTCGCACTCCTCCACAGCCGATGGGGCGAAGGAGTGAACCATTTCTTGCGAAGCTTGATCGGCGTGCTCCTTGTCACCCTGCCCTTATTGGCATTAACGATAGACCGCTTCCGTGCCCGCTCAAGTGCGAGCCCTGAGCGAGAACTTGCTCGCGTCCGGAATCAATTCGCCAAAAGTATTGCGATTGGATTGGTTGGCGGGTTCTTGGTGGGCCTGACTTCTGTGGGGGAAGGCAGCGTGATCATCCTGCTGCTACTCATATTCTTGCGCCGGACGCCGAGCGCGCTTGTGGCCACGGACATTTTTCACGGGATGGTTCTTTCCGCCGTGCTCGGTGTATTACACCTGAGGATGGGCACCGCGGACTTGCGTATGGTGGCGCTGCTGATGACTGGCTCGGTTTTCGGAGTTTTGATCGGATCGCGGCTTACGGCAATTGTTCCCGCCGTCTGGCTGCGGCGGACGGTACTGGCTTTGCTGATTCCGGTGGGAATCATGATGCTGTAGACGGTGCGCGGGCGGCTTTTTGTGGAACGGGCGGACGACGTAAGCGATTCGATATACTCGCTACGGATCGCTGCTTTTGACGTCCAGCGAAACCTTTTGAACCCGTATCAACCCCTTTTCGAGCCGTGGCGCTCGGGCGCAAGGCTGTTTTGCATCCACCTTTATGCCATGTGCTAAAATGTGTTTATGGCAAACACTCGCAGCGCAACTTTCAGCATCCGGCTGAAGCCGCAGACGAAGAAACGACTGGCGAAGCTGGCCAAGGAATCGGGCCGGAGCGCGAACTTCCTTATCTCCGATGCGGTCGAATCCTACGTTGCCGACCAGGAACGAATGCTGGCGGAAATCCGTCAGGGCGACCGCCAAGTCAAATCAGGCCATTACATCCGGCACGAGGACATGAAGGCCTGGCTTTTGTCGCTGGGCACCGACCGCGAGCTGCCGCCTCCGAAGTGCGTCTGTGGCAAGGAGCACGACGATGAGGCGCTGTGCCGTTAGACTCACCACGGCAACCACGAACACCGGGTGAAATCGAGATCGTCTGGTCGCCGCTGGCGCGAGCCCGGCTGCAGGAGATTCGCGCCTACGTCGGGCTGGACAAGCCGGATGCGGCAGCGCGGTTGGCCACGCGGATCGTGACGGTAGTGGAAGCCCTAAGGAATCATCCCCACCTGGGCCGGGCCGGCGCGGAGCCGGGAGTCCGGGAGTTGGTCATAGGAGGCACTCCGTACGTCGTTCTCTACCGCGTGCGGGGCAAGCGCGTCACGATCAGCACGATTTGGCACGGAGCACAGCGGGAAGAACGGTGAATTATATCGAGCTGCCGTGTCGCTGGTTCCTTGAACGGCGCGAGATCGTGTCGGTCAGGGAGCGGGCACGGTCCGCCGCGGGGACGCCCCTACAGATTCCGTCCTGTGTCCACTTGCTGGACTCGGCGCGACCCTTCGGGCAGGCGTCGTAGGCAGCCGGTGTGACCGCCGGCAAAGAAGCCGCGTTCATTTGCGTGGGATGACCTAGCTCCGAGTCGATGTCGCTGGCAATGGCGCAAGCGACCTCGGCCTGTAACGCAAGGACGTCGCCTAGATTGCGGTCGAAATTCTTGGCCCAGCGATGGGATTGATCGCTCACCCGAATGAGCTGAGCGGTGATGCGCACCCGCCGGCCTTCGCGGCGCACGCTGCCTTCCAAGACGTAGTCCACATGCAGGTCTCTACCGATCTCGTCAACACCCTTATTGTTGTGTTTGTAGCGCATCGCCGAGGTTCGGGCGATCACGCCGAGGCGATCCGGGTTCAACCTGCCCAGTTGGGTGATGGTTTCTTCGGTCATGCCATCGCTGAAGTAATCCTGAGATGGGTCGTTGCTCATATTCTCAAACGGCAACACGGCCACCATCGCCCTCGCCGGCAGAGTAGAAGTCTGCGATTTGACCCGCGTCCTTGCCAGATGGAATGCGAATCCAGCCACGATGCCGATACCGAGCAATGCGACCAGGACGGAGGACAAGCGCAGCTTTCCTAGATCTGTTGGGACCGTCCGAATCTCAGCAGGGATGATCTCCAGATTTTCGGAGAACTCTTTTCTGAAAGCGCTGTCATCCGGACTGCTGATTTTCGGATCGGCGGCATTATCGAGGTCGGCGCCCGAGATTCCGCCCGATTGCGATGCGCTAACCGGAGCGATGAACCGGTAGCCACGCCGAGGGACAGTCTCGATGTAGCGAGGAGCGTCGGCCTCGTCGTTTAGGGCGACGCGGATTTTTTTGACGGCGGTATTGAGGGCGTGGTCGAAATCCACAAAGGTGTCCTGGGGCCACACGCGCCGGCAGAGTTCCTCGCGGGTCACAAGCTCACCGGCGTGCCCGAGCAGAACGGCCAAAACCTGAAAAGGCTGGGCTTGCAAGCGCACGCGCATACCGCCCTTGCGCAATTCGCCGGCGCGCAAGTCGACTTCAAACGTCCCAAAACGAACAATTGTTTGCAATCCATTGAAAGGGTTCATAGATGCGTATGCGTTTGCACTCTTTCGCAGCTTGGGCTCACTCTAAGGCCAGTCTCGACTTGGATTCCATCCGATTCTTGCGCTCGAGTTCGTTGGCTTCCCTCGCTGCAGAACGAGTGAAATCTCCTACGGAGACCGAATCAAGCTCCATTTTGGCCACACTTGATAGATTGGACGTGAACTGTGCCAAAAGGCACCATGAAATTCTCGAATGAGATGTTCACAAATTGTCTCATCCCCTTCTCTTTCGGCAGCTTTGCCGACCCACATCAATCTCCAAGAAATGGAGTGCCAGAGTATTGAGGTTTCTCGCCGGGTAGCTACGTTCAGCCTCAGCGCGGGAGGAGCGCGCGCGAGGCATGGGAAACGCAAGGCACGCTTGGCTTACGTGGGTGGCGGCACTTTTTCTCTGCGTTGCATGCGCGACCTCGGGGGTTGCGAAGAGCCTGGAAGGACGAGCGTATGCGGAAGCGATTGATCTGCAGCGGCGGACGATCCCGTTTCGGTTGTACGGGGGCTATATGATCGTGGCGAAGGGATCGTTGGGCCCGCTCAAGGACCAGAAGCTGGTAATTGATACGGGAACGGATCCCAGCATTGTGGACGAAAAAGCAGCGCGTTTACTGGGAATGAGAGGGATGACCGGGAAGCTGGCCATGCTCAATGGAAGTGTTGTCGTCGAGCAGTCAGTTGTCCCGGATGTTTCGTTGGGGCCGGTCCGAGTGGAATCCTTGCCCGTCATCATTCGAGACTTGTCATTTCTTGACAAGGCGTTGGGGGAACACGTCGACGCGGTCATCGGACTTGACGTACTCGCCCACTCCAGCTTTCGGATTGATTACCGTTCACGGGAGATTGTTTTCGGGCGAGTGACACCGACTGGAGCTGCTGTGCCTTTCGAGTCCAGCCCGCCGTTTGTGACGGTGGATATGCGCGTTGATGGGACGCCTGTGCGGCTCTTGGTTGATACGGGCGCATCCGCGCTGATGCTCTTCGCCAGCCACATGGGCGGGCAGGTCAACACTTCACCGCTTCGCCCGTCCGATAAGGCAACCAGCATCGCCGGAGATTTCATGCTGCGGGGCTTTGTTGTGAGACATGCGTCGCTCAGCGGGAAAGAACTAGGATCGCTACGGGCGTTCGTCGCGGATGACAAGAAGGGCAACTGGCGCGATTTCGATGGCGTGGTCCCCATCGCACCGCTCGGCTTCAGCGAGGTCTCTTTTGATTTTGACAACCGTACGCTCTATTTCGTCAAATAGTCCGGTCATCAGGAAAACAGTCTCGAAGGGTTCTCCAACAACTCACCGCGCACCGGGCGGTCCCACATCGTCGAACAAATCCTTCTGAATTCTTGGGCGTGTGCGTCCTTGTCAACGAATGGCGGCTGCGTTAGAGTAGCCGCCTTCTTCGAGGGGCGCGTCGGCAAATGCGGGCGAGCGGCCAGGATCAGCTCAAAATTCTGCTGAAGCGGGCGGCTATCCAGAAACGCGTACGGGAAGTGGCCCACCAGATCAGCCGGGATTTCAAAGGACAGCGAATTCATCTGATCGGCGTGCTGAAAGGCGCGTGCATCTTTCTGTCCGATTTGATCCGAGAAATCGCCCTGGAGACTTCCATCGATTTCATCGCCGTTTCCAGCTACGGGAAAGGGAAACAGAGCTCGGGCCAGGTGCGGGTGAATAAAGATCTCGACAGCAGCATTGAAGGGTTGAACGTCATCCTTGTGGAAGACATCCTCGACACCGGGCTGACTCTCGATTACCTGCGGCGCGTTCTTCTGCAGCGGCGCCCGAAGACGCTGCGCATTGCGGCGCTGCTGGACAAGCCTTCGCGGCGGATCAAGGACGTGAAAGCCGACTACGTCGGATTCACAATTCCGAATGAATTTGTGGTCGGGTATGGTCTTGATTACGCGGAACGCTACCGCAACTTGAAAGATGTCTGCATTCTGAGCTTGCCACCGGAGTAGCCGTGCCTCGACCCGTCCTCACTGCAGGGGACTTGGAAGGCGTCGCTGGCGGGGGAGAAATTGTGGTTGCCCCGGGCACGCTGGTCACACCTTTAGCGCGAGAAGAGGCAGGTCGCCGGGGCATTGCCCTACGCGTTGCTGAAGCGCCCCCGTCAAGCGAATCGAACCACGGCCGGGTGGTTGCGCTGGGCGCTGATCATGGCGGCTTCGAAATGAAAGAGCAGCTCAAAGGGCATCTGCGCGACTGGGGCTACACAATTCTCGATCTGGGCACCTCGACCCCGGCAGCGGTGGATTACCCCGATTTTGCGGAGGCGGTGGCGAATGCCGTAGCGCGCGGCGACGCGTGGCGCGGCATCGTGATCGACAGCGCCGGAATCGGCTCTTCGATTGCGGCGAACAAGGTGCCGGGAGCGCGCGCGGCGCTGTGCTATGATAGGGCTACGGCGCGCAACAGCCGCGAGCACAACGATGCCAATCTCCTGTCGCTCGGCGCGCGCATGATTCCAGCGGAAGTAGCGCGCGAAATTGTTGCCGTGTGGCTGGAAACGGCGTTTGCGGGTGGACGCCACCAGCGAAGGGTCGACAAGATTCGCGCCATCGAGGAGCGGCACCGCAAGGTTTGAGATCCTGCTTGTCGCACAGAATTCCAGTGACGCGTTTCGGGAGAAAGTGGCAAACCGTTTGGGGTGTGGAGCTGTCAGAGAGCAGCGCGGAAGCCCCATTTTACCGGGAGATGCTCCGCTCAGCATGGCAGGCATGCCCGAACATGAGTCTGCTATTGCGGTGATGCGGAATTGGTGAACGATTTCTAGCCTCGGACGGAGTCATCCAGGTGGACCAACAGCAGATCGAGCAGGTCATCCAGGCTATCACTGAAGAAGTTATCGGGTATCTCGGCGGAGGGAAGGTTGAAGACCTCTGCGGGCTCGAGATTGACGAGCTGGTTTGCCCGGGTTGCGACCAGCGATGCGCCGAGCGCTGTGCCCGCAAGACTCGCAAGCTGGTGGATGCCGGGGCGGCGCGGATTTCCGCCGGCGCGGACGTGCAGAACGTCGAGTCGGACATCGCCCGCTTGATCGACCACACGCTGCTGAAGCCTGAAGCGACACGCGCGCAGATCAAGAAACTGTGCGAAGAGGCGGTGCGCTTCGGCTTCGCGTCCGTCTGCGTGAATCCGTGGAACGTGGCGCAAGCGGCGGAACTCGTGCGCGGCTCGGATGTGAAGGTTTGCGCGGTTGTCGGATTTCCGCTCGGCGCGACTTTGCCGCAGGCGAAGATTTACGAGACCGAAGAAGCGATCAAGCTGGGCGCGCAGGAAATCGATATGGTGATCAACGTTGGAGCGCTCAAGTCGGGTCTGGATGAAGTGGTGGAAACCGATATTCGCGGGGTTGTCGAGGCCAGCCATCGGGGCAACGCCATTTGTAAGGTGATTTTGGAAGCGGCGCTGCTTACAACGGAAGAGAAGGTCCGCGGCTCACTCGCGGCCAAGAATGCCGGGGCCGATTTCGTCAAGACTTCCACGGGATTCGGCCCCGGCGGCGCCACGGCGGAAGACGTGCAATTGATGCGCTGCATCGTGGGTGGGGAGATCGGAGTGAAGGCCGCCGGTGGGGTTCGCAGCCTGGAAGATTTGAAGAAGATGGTCGCCGCCGGGGCCACGCGCATCGGGGCCAGCGCCAGCGTGAAAATCCTCGAACAGGCTCGGAGCCTCGCGGCAGATTAACATCAATTAATGGAATCATTTCCAGCTCCCGTCACATCTAATTGGCATCCGCGGGCGGCTGCTATAATGCGGGTGTGATTTGCGCGAGTGATCTCGGGTGTAGCGCGGTTGCCTGCACCTTCGGTACGCGAATTCGGATTTTATGGAACAAGTGGAACTGAAGACGGTCCTTGATGTGCCGGCAGAGGTGCTGGCGACGCTGGCCGAGATCGGCCAGGAGATCAACGCGTCTCTGGATTTGGACGAGGTGTTGGCGCGGACCGCGGCGCTCGTCAAGAAACTGATTGATTATGAAATCTTTGCGGTGCTTCTCCCGGAAGAGGGAACGAAGCAGCTTTATTTTCGGTTTGCGATAGGTCACCGCCGGGAAGTGGTGGAACACTGGCGCATCCCGATCGGCGAAGGAATCACCGGGACAGCGGCGGCGACGGGGGAAGCGGTGCGCGTCAGCGATGTGCGCAATGATTCGCGCTATCTGAACGCGCTGGATGCCATCCGGTCAGAACTGGCCGTGCCGCTGATGGTGAAGGGCCAAGCCATCGGCGTTCTGGATATTTCGAGCAAGGAGCTCGACTATTTCACTCCCGTCCAGCAGAACGTTCTGACCTTGCTGGCCAGCCGCATCGCCGGCGCCATCGAAAATGCGCGATTGTTCGAGCGCGTGCAGCGCCAGGCGGATACGCTGTTGCTGTTGAATGAGGCGAGCCGGGAGGCGAGTTCCTTCCTGGAGGTGGAAGAAATCCTGCGACGCACGGCCGAGCTGACCAAGCGGATCATTGATTACCAGATTTTCAGCATTCTACTGTACGACGAAAACGACCGCGTCTTCCGCGTCCGGGTCAATGTGAAATTCGGGCAGCGGACACAAGGAAAATTCGCAATGCAGACGCATGAGGGAATCGTCGGGGCGGCGGCGACGTTGCGCCGGCCAGTTGTCGTTCCGGATGTTTCGCTCGATCCGCGCTATGTCCTGTTGAATCCGGAGACGCGGTCGGAGCTGGCGGTGCCGATGGTTCATAAGAATCGCGTAATCGGCGTGATGGACCTCGAAAGCCCGCAACTGAATTACTTCACTCCCGATCACGTCCAGGCGCTTTCGACTTTGGCGGCGAGCCTGGCGGTCTCGATTGAAAACGCGCGGCTCTACGAACAGTTGGCGAAAGATGAAGCGCGGATGGAGCGCGACCTGAATGCCGCGCGCCGCCTGCAAGGCGCGCTATTGCCGAAAGTGCCAAAGCGCGAATACGGCCTGGACATAGCGGCGCGCCTGGTTTCTTCACGCGAACTGAGCGGAGACCTTTACGACTTTATCCGCTATGGCCCTCAGGAACTTGCGATCGCCATGGGCGATGTAAGCGGGAAGGGAAGCGCCGCCGCATTGTATGGGGCGGTGGCTATCGGGACCTTGCGGAGCCTCGGGCCGCAGAAGCTGCCGCCAGCCGAAATGCTGCGCGCCCTCAATGGATTTCTGGGCGAGAGCCGGATCGAGGGACGGTTCATGACATTTTGTTTTGCTATTTGGCACCGAGGCCGCCGAAAGCTCCGGCTGGCGAATGCCGGCCAGGAACGCCCGCTGCTTTACAAGAATGGCCGCTGCGAGGCGATTCAACTGGCAGGTTTTCCCTTGGGCATGTTCGACGATGTGAGCTATGAAGACACGACAGTGGCGCTCGAGCGGGGAAATATCGTTGTTTTCTACTCCGACGGGCTCGACGACACAATGGACTCGAGCGGAAACTTCTTCGGCACCGATCGGCTAAAGGAAATCATTACCGCCCACGCCAAGGATCCCGCTGCTGCGATCATCGAGAATATCTTCGAAGAGGTCGATCGCTTTTCAGGCGGAGCGCATGCCTTCGATGACCGAACCCTGGTGGTGGTGAAAGCAGTCTGAGCTATTGGATGCCACGCCGGGGAAAATCCGCCGATCGCCTTGGACCGATCGATCCCACCGAATACACGGCCTGCTTCGAATACAGAAACGGGCGGCTTCGTTGCGAAGAGGTGGCGCTCGACGAGATCGCGGAGCGGGCGGGCACCCCGACGTACGTCTACAGTCGCGGCAGCATCGAGGGCGCGTACCGGCGCTTCGATCGCGCGCTTCGCGCCATTCCACACACGATTTGTTACTCGGTGAAAGCCAATTCCAACCTTGCGGTGCTTCGCGCCTTGGCGCGCCTGGGGAGCAGCTTTGATATCGTCTCCGGAGGCGAGCTCGAGCGCTTGCGACGTATCGGAGTCGCAGCAAAGCGAATCGTTTTTTCGGGAGTTGGAAAGACCTCGGAGGAGATACGGGAAGCCCTGCGCGCGGGGATTTTGCTGTTCAATGTGGAATCGGAGGAGGAGCTCGGGATCTTGGAATGGGAAGCGGCGCGGCTGCGGCGGATTGCGCCTGCCGCGCTGCGCGTGAATCCCGATGTCGAGGCGGGGGCCCACCCGCACATCTCGACCGGGCATCACCGGCACAAATTCGGAGTCGACTGGGAGGACGCAGGCCGGCTTTACGTCACCTGGCGCGGCTCGCGATGGATTTCGTGGCAGGGAATCAGCGCGCACATCGGATCGCAAATCCTCGATCTTTCGAAATTCGACCGGGCAGTAAGCCGGATGGCGGCCTTCGTCAGGAAGATTGCTCGCGCGGGCGTGGAGCTGGACTATTTTGATTTCGGCGGCGGCCTTGGAATTCGCTATACCACGGAGAAGCCTCCGAAGCTGGAGGCTTACGCAAGGACGCTAGTGCGCGCGGTTCGGCCGCTGGGCTGCCGGCTCCTGCTCGAACCAGGACGCTCGCTGGCCGGCCCAGCGGGGATATTGTTGACGCGCGTTCTGTACACGAAGAGAAGCCGAGGGAAGAACTTCGTCGTGGTGGACGCAGCGATGAATGATCTGATCCGCCCGGCTCTTTACGGCGCGGTTCACCCGATCACTCGCGTTATGCTCCCATTGGCTGGCGCCGAGATTCATTCCGTTGACGTTGTCGGGCCGGTTTGCGAGACGGGGGATTGCTTTCTCAAGGACTGGGCGATGCCGGAGGTCGAGGCGGGAGATCTCTTGGCGATTTGGAATGCCGGGGCGTACGGATTCGTGATGGCTTCGCAATACAATTCACGTCCTCGGCCAGCGGAGGTGATTGTTGAGGGTCGGCGATTCCGAGTGGTGCGGCGTCGTGAATCCCGGGCTGACCTTCTGCGTGGGGAATAGGCAATCGCAAGCGATTAAGCCAGATCGCGCGCGAGGGGAATCATGATGTTTACACGCAGCGGGGAGCGGGCGTTTGCGCGATTACCTTGGTTGGAGAACGGGCACGGCGTGCGGTGCCCCTAGGGCTATCTTCCTTTTGTACCGTGCAGGAAGGCATTCACGGCATCGATGAACAGGTTCGGCTGATCCACGAAGGTCATGTGGCCGCTTTTCGGGAAGATCACCAGCTTCGATCCGGCAATTTTTTCGTGCATCTCCTGCGAAAGTGACGGATCGCATTCGTCATGCTCGCCGACAACGATAAGCGTTGGTACACGGATCGACGGCAGCTCGTCCACGTACTCGACTGACTTCAGGTTCCCGTCAATCACGAATTCGCCGTCCGAGCCCCACATTTCGCGATAAAGGTCCCACGCGGTGGTCCCGAGCTGGGTGGGATCATAATTCGGGTCAGGCTGGTTGTAATAGACGTATGGGAAGTAGCCCTCGCCCCAGGCAGCGATCATGTAAGCGTTCGTATAGCGATTCTTCTCGTAGTCTTTTCCCTGGCCCCACAGTCCTTCTTTTTCCATGCGGTCGATGCGTTCGCCCAATTCCGCAGGCATTTTCTGTTTCATGCGCACGAATACTTCGTTCACTTGCTTCGTGCTCGGGAATGTGCTGGCAAGGATCAGGTGCGAGAGATTCTGCTGATACTTGAAGGCGTAGGCCTGGGCCAGGACGCCGCCGTAGGAATGTCCAAGAAGAGTGATTTTCCCGAGTTGAAGCCCCTGACGAACCGCCTCGACATCTTCGACCATGTTTTCGACGGTATAGGCGGAAAGATCTTCGAGCTTCTGCGAGCGGCCCGAGCCGCGTTCGTCAATGAATATCAGGCGATTCCGGCGGGCGAGCGGAAGCAAGTAGGGAAGAAAATAGTCATGCGAATTGCCAAGGCCCCCGTGAACGATGAGGAGTGGAGCGCCGTGCCCGACCTCCATGTAGTAGATCAGCACGCCATGGGCGTCGACAAAGCCTTCGCGAATGGGATAATCCACGTTTGCGCGCGCCCGAGTTTCCTTCGCGGCCTGCGCAGACGCCGCCAAGTCGAAAGAGAGGGCGAGCGTCACACAGAGAACGATCACATACAGCTTGAGCTTCATCATTTTTCTCCTGTCGAGAGCGCGCCGGCGCTCAGCGCTCGCCCCAGCGCAGCTTATTGCGCAGGACTTCGAAGTACGTTTTATTCGGAGGACGAACCAGCAGCACGCGAGTTGAGGACTTCCGAATCGTGACGCGGTCCGAGTGATTCAGGCCAAAACCGACCTGGCCATCCAGGGTCAGGGTCAACGTCTCCTCAGCGGGAAAGTTGATTTCGACGACGGCGGTGGCGGGGATCACCAGGGGCCGGTTGGTCAGCATGTGCGGGCAGATGGGTGTGATAACAAAAGCGTCGAGGTCGGGATGGATGATCGGCCCGCCCGCGGCGAGCGAATAGGCGGTCGAACCGGTGGGGGTGGAGACGATGAGGCCGTCTGCCCGATAGCGGCCTACATGGCTCTGATTCACGTTTACGTCGAAATCCATCATTCGGGCCAGGGCGGCCTGGTTGATCACGGCGTCGTTCAACGCCTTCTGCCTTTCGGCGACGCTGCCGTCGCGGCGAACTTCCGCCTCGAGCATCATGCGTTGGCTGATCTGGTGCTTTCCAGCGAGGACCTGTTCAAGAAGAGGATAGAGCTCCTCGAGCGTCACGCTGGTCAGAAAGCCCAAGCCGCCGAGATTAACCGGCAGGATGGGAATCTCACGATCACGCAGGTGGCGGGCAGTCGCCAGGATTGTGCCATCGCCGCCGAGGACGATCAGCAGATCGGCCGTGCGCGCCAATTCTTCTCGAGTCAACGATGGCTCAGGAGGCTGGCAGCTTTCCGCAGTTTCGGGGTCGAGGTGAACCTGCAAGCGCCGCGCTCGCAGCCAGGCGAGCAGCGGAGGAACGACCGCGCAGATCTCCTCTTTGCGTGGTTTGCAGACGACTCCGACAGTTCGAATCATCGGTGTGGTTTTGCTCGGCGGGGATTTTACTCTACCCGCTGCGGCGAGCGTGGAGAAAAAACTCAGCATTGCCTTCGGCCCCGGTAATTCGGCTGGGCTTCACGCCTAGGACCTCGAGGCCTGCCGCCGCTGCGGCTGATTTGACGCTGTCGATTGCACGCTGATGCAAAGCAGGGTCCCGCACGATTCCTCTTTTGCCGACGCTGCGGCGATCGAGCTCGAATTGCGGTTTGACGAGAATCAGGAACTCGGCGCCGGGGTTGGCAAGAGGGAAGAGCGCGGCGAGAATTTTGCTTACGGAGATGAAGGACACGTCCAGCGTGACAAAGTCCACCTGCTCGGCCAGAGAATCCCGTGAAAGACCGCGAGCGTTCGCCTCCGTTCGGACGACGCGCGGGTCCCGCTGCAGTTTCCAGTCGAGCTGGCGCGTGTTTACGTCGACAGCGTGGACACGGCGAGCGCCGTGCTGGAGAAGACAATCCGTGAAACCGCCGGTGGAGCTGCCGACGTCGAGGCAGGTCTTGTCTGCCGGCGACAACTGGAAATCTTCGAGCGCTCCTTCGAGTTTCAGTCCGCCGCGGCTGGAGTAACGCAACGGTTCGCCGGAAATTTCGATATTGGCATCGAGAGCGGCCAAGGTGCCTGGCTTTGTCGCGGGCTGCCCATTCAATCGGATGTGTCCAGCGAGAAGCATCGCCTGGGCTCGGTGACGCGATTCGGCCAAACCGCGCTCGACGAGAAGCACGTCTAATCGAACCTTCTTCGGACTTTGCGAGGATGACCTCGGTGGAGACGCTTGAGAAGGCTCGCTACGTTTTGACCTTCTATTCATGCTATTCATGGGCGGAAAGGAGAAAAGCAGAGTTGGCGAATCGAACGCCAGCTACGCGCGCCGCTCAATCAGGTATTGAGCGAGCTCCTGGAGGGGCGTGGCGCGTTCACAGTAGGGCTGGAGTTCTTCCCGAGCGCGCTGGGCCAAATCCGCAGCAATTTCCCGGGATTTTTCCAGGCCGTAGAGCGCCGGATAGGTGAGTTTCTTCTGGGCTTCGTCCTTCCCGGCTGTTTTTCCGAGCGCCGCTGATGATTCCTCCACGTCCAAGATGTCGTCCACCACCTGGAAAGCCCAGCCGATGTTCTCACCGAAATTGCGCAGCCGTGTCACGTCCCCTTCGCCGGCGCCGCCAGCAATGCCACCGGCGACTATCGACGCGCGTATCAGCGCCGCTGTCTTCGAACGATGAATATATTCAAGAGTGGCGGCATTGGGGGGCTTCCCTTCGGCTTCGAGGTCTGCCACTTGCCCGCCCACCATGCCGCGGACGGTACCGGCAGCGGTACCAATCTCTGCGATCACCTTGACGCGTCGTTCGGGCGCAAGCGGGGCGTTGGCGAGTGTTTCGAAGGCCAGGGTCAACAGGCCATCTCCCGCAAGGATGGCAATCGCTTCACCGAATTTCTTGTGGCACGTCGGCTTGCCGCGGCGAAGGTCGTCGTTGTCGAGGGCCGGCAGATCGTCATGGATTAGAGAATACGTGTGAATGAACTCGAGGGCGCAGCCGACTGGAACGGCCGCATCGGGCGGATCGGCGAACAATCGAGCCGCCTCGAGGCAGAGGATGGGACGAATGCGCTTGCCGCCGGCAAAAACGCTATAGCGCATTGCTTCATGAATCGATGAAGGATGTGTTTGTTTCGAAGGGAGGTGGCGTTCGAGCGCAGCCTCGATGATGGGCCGGTCTGTTTCGAAGAAGTCAGGCAGCTTCATTCGGGCGGTTGGCTCAGGGGTTCGCCCCGGCGTGACGCGAGCGGAGTATGCCATCTTCAGGAGGACTCGTCTTCCGCCTCGAATGGCTCCGCGGAGATTTTCCCGTCGGCCTTTTTCAGCAAGATCTCGACACGGCCTTCGGCCTCCTCGAGCTGCTTCTGGCATTCGCGGGAGAGCTTGACTCCCTCCTCGAACAACTTCATCGCTTCATCGAGCGAAAGCTCGGTGTTTTCGAGGCGTTTGACGACTTCCTCGAGACGCCCAAGCGACTTTTCGAAATCGGACTTCTTGGGCGCTTCGGCTGCTTTGCTGGTTGCTGGATTCACCTTGCCTCAATTCGCGGTGTTGCATCTCGCAACTGGCGCGTAAGCTGCGTCCCGGACCTGGGATCTTTATTTCTGGCAGCGGAAGCACACGAAGGTGCTTCTTCCGCCTTGTTCGATGCGTCGAATCGGCGCGCCGCACCTGCGGCATGGCTTTCCCTCACGGCCATAAGCGCGGAGAATCTCGTCCAACCCCTGGAACCACCACTTCGAATCGCGAAAGTCGGGCGCCGGATCGCTGCAACATTCTAACGCACGATGGAGAACGTCAACAATGGCCTTGTGCAGGCGTCTCGCTTCCCTCGGTGAGACTCGGTTGGCGCGCCGTCGCGGATCGAGACGAGCCCGCCAGAGCGCCTCGCTCGAATAGATATTGCCGATGCCCGAGACTTTCGACTGGTCCAGCAGAAACAGCTTCAATGGCAAGCGGCTTCGCTTCAGAAGTTCGGCGAGGCGCGAGGCGGTAAATTGCGCTGAAAGTGGCTCAATTCCGAGAGACTGAATGCCATCGAGGGCCTCCGGCGACGGGATCCACTGCACCCTTCCCAAATGGCGCGGGTCCACGAAGCCCAGCGTACCTTTTTCCAGCTCGAGTGCCACGTCGACGTGCCCGGTAATTTCTCTGGAATCAAACCAAACGAGTTGCCCATCGAGGCGGAAGTGAAGAACCACGCAACCATTGTCGAGAGCCAGCGTCAAGTATTTGCCGAAGCGCTTGACGGCGCGAATCTGCCGCCCTCGAAGGCGAGACTCGAGCTGCCTGGTGGCTGCTTTGCCTCCGCGTCCCGAGGAAGGACGAACGGCAATCGGATGAATTACACGACAGCGACGGATTCGTTGTCCGACAACAAGTGGGCGCAACGCCCGGGCGACGGCCTCGACTTCAGGAAGTTCTGGCATGGTGGCGGACCGTCCCTGATAAGCCTAACGCGGGGAGGAGGCGCTCGCGGGCAGAAGGCGCAGGCGATGAACGCGAGCGCGGTCTTCCGCGGCTTCGCTGAAGGGCGCTGGAATGCCTCGGCCGGCGAACCATTCCGGAAATTGATCGCGGTAATACGGGCTGCCGTACTGGCCGGATTCCCCCGTGGCTATTTCCATCAGCGAGTTATCGAAATTCGAAAGGTCGGCGACAAAACGCATCGCGGGGCCATGTCCGTGACCCATGGCTTTCACGGTGTCCACCGTTCCGTCACTCTCGAGCGGCCCGATGCTGAGGAGGCGCTGCGGGATGCCGGAACGACCGAATGGATGATCCATCTCGAGAGGATGAAAGCGGCCCCAGTTCCAGAGGAAAACGTTCTGAGTTCCCGCTCGCTTGCTGATCAGCTCGACGGCCTGATCGGCGCCGGCCATCAAGAGCTCGTCGTAACTCGTATAGTGCTTCGGCAGCCAAGCCGCGGGACGATGGCGCAGCACATTCTCGAGGAATATTTTGTCGCGCCACCAGATATTGGCGTACTCACTATCGGGTTCCCACAATTCGTACGAAGTGGTGTTTTCGCCGAGGTAGGGGCGCAGCAGATTCTTCATCAGCATGTGCCGTGTGTATTCGAGAAAAGAGGTCTCGACGGAACCGGAGGCGGCGCGCCCGTCCCAACTGGAGAGTCTCGAGAGGATATCGCGGGCACGTGATGCGGGCTTCCGGGTCTGACTCGCGTTCAACAACTGCTGAGCCAGGAATTTATCCGGGAGACTCACGATGTCATTCTGGACCGCGTTGAAATCCGAGGGACGCAGATCGCTGCGTCCGGTCAACAGCTCGTAGATGCGTTCCGTGCGGGACGGCCCGGCCCACCGGTCGGAAAGAAAGTGCTTGTAGCCGGGCCCGACGGTACGCGCGTTGGCGGTGGCAATAATTCCTGCGGGCGGGTTGATCGTCTTGGGCAGCTCGTCGAAAGGGATATAGCCGGTCCACTCGTAGTCATCGGTATCGCCGGGGACGGGCAAAGCGCCGTCTCCCGTCTTTCGCAAAGGGATTCGCGCCGCGAGGACGAAACCGAGATTGCCGTCGACATCGGCGAAGACGGTGTTTTGTCCCGGGCCGCTGATATGGCGCATGACGTCGAGGTACTCGATCCAATTGTTCGTTCGTCCGATCAGCGGATAAGCGAAATCCATCCCGGCGGGTTCGGTGAGCGTCCAACGCAGAGCGTAGGCGCGGCTGCCGCCACTCGCTTCATCGCGACGGACAATGGGGCCGTGGCGGGTGACGACCACGTCCAGGACTTCGTCCGGTTGGCCTTTCACGTGGATCAGCTCTTTCCGTACTTGCGCCTTCACCCATGCGCCGTGGACGCGGTATTCCAGGGGATCTGTTGGATTGAAGGTTTCGACGTAGAGGTCCTGAACTTCAGCGTTGCTGTTCGTGAATCCCCAGGCGATGCGGCTGTTGTGTCCGATGATGACGAGCGGAGCGTCGGGGAGTGCGAAACCTTGCACGTTCCACCCCGGCGCGGTGACGTGGAGGAGATACCAAATGTCGGGGATATTCAGGCCCAGGTGAGTGTCGTTCGCGAGCAACGGCTTTCCTGACGCGGTGTGCGAGCCATTGACCGCGAAGTTGTTGCTGCCGATTATTTCGGAGGGCTCTCCGTCAAAAGGCGCGAGAAGAGCGCGTGCGTCGAGCCAAGCGTGAAGCGACGCCGGAACGAAAAGAGAATTTGTCAGATACAGTTTGTCGGAATTCAGTGCGCGTGGAGTACCGCGCCGAGTTCCCGGTGAAGATGTTTCGCCGACAATGTAGTGATCGAGCGGGGAATCGACGACAAAGAGGTCACGCGCCTTCTCGGGGCCAACGATGGCGGTGAGTCTGGCTCGGTTGAGCTTGGCTTTCCAAGTGGTGGTGAGTGTTTTCCACATGTAAGCGCCGATGAGAAACGTGTCAGTCGGCGTCCATGGCCGCGGCCCGTATCGCAACAGCCTGAATTCGAGCGGGAGGCGTCCCTGGTGGTCCTCAATGTAGCGATTTACACCGCGCGCATACGCCTCAACCACGAGTTGCGTTTCCGGGTCCATGCGCTTGGCCGCATCGTCGCAGGCCGCTCGAAGGCCGAGAGTCCGATTTTCCCGGTCGAGCGGCAACGCAATCTTTCCGAAAATTTCCGAGAGCTCACCGGCAGCGGCTCGGCGCAGCACATCCATCTGCCACAAGCGATCCTGGGCGAGCACATAGCCCTGCGCGGTCTCGAGGTCCTCTAAGGAATTTGCGCGAATCCAGGGAATGCCCCAACGGTCGCGGTCCACGGTCACGGCTTCTTTGAGCTCCGGGAGCGTTAGAGTGCCGTCAAGCTGCGGCAGGGACCGACGAACCAGCCACCACCCAGCGAGAAAGCAGAGGCCAATGACAAGAAGCACGCCGGCAGCAACATTGCGGAATGTATGGGATTGTTTCTGGATTTCTATCGCCGGCATGCCGCGGGAGTGTAGCCGATGGCAGAATGTGGTGCAACCGGCCGCGAGCGCGCCCAGGATCGCCGTTTGAGGTCATGAACGGACTTCGGTATCCTGTTCGCCGCGAGCGCGGCTCATGACGACCACCGAGTTGACGACGAACATCGCGCAGTCTCAGGGAGAAGTTCCGCTCGATCGGGAGGAGACCGCGTGTTGTATCGTCGGTGGAGGACCTGCAGGCGCGATGCTGGCCCTCATGCTCGCTCGGCGGGGCGTGCGGGTGACGCTGCTCGAGGCGCACAAGGATTTCGACCGCGAATTCCGCGGGGATACCGTCCATCCTTCAACGCTTGAAATCCTCGATCAACTCGGGCTGGCAGAGCGCCTGCACCAGCTCCGGCATTCGAAAGTTTATGGCCCTACCGTCCAGACTGCCAATGGACCCTTCACGCCGTTTGATCTTCGCAGACTGAAGACCAAATTTCCCTACATCATGCTCATCCCGCAATCCGTGTTCCTTGAGTTCATCACGACGGAAGCGCGGAAGTATCCGGGGTTTCGCCTGGTAATGCGAGCCAACGTGCAGCGCCTGATCCACGAGGAAGAAGCCGTGCGCGGCGTGCTTTATCAATCCGCAGAAGGATGGCACGAAGTACGGGCGCTGGTGACGATCGGCGCCGACGGCCGCTTTTCGATGGTTCGACACCTCGCGGGCATTGAGCCAATTGCAACCGCCCCGCCGATGGATGTGCTTTGGTTTCGCTTGCCGCGTCTACCGGAAGACCCAGAAGCGCTCGGGGGAGCGGCTGGTGCAATCGGCCGGGGACACATCTTTATCGTGTTTGATCGCTATGACTACTGGCAAGCCGGATACGTGATCCCGAAAGGGGATTTCCAGAAGGTGCGCGCGGCCGGGATGGAAGCGCTTCAGCGGGGCGCGGCGGAGCTGGATCAACGCTTCTCAAAGCATCTCGAGCACTTGAGCGATTGGCGCCAGGTTTCGGTGCTGTCCGTTGAATCGAGCCGGTGCCCGCGATGGTACGAGCCAGGATTGCTCCTGATCGGCGACGCGGCGCACGTGATGTCGCCGGTGGGTGGGGTTGGAATCAATTACGCGATCCAAGATGCGGTAGTTGCGGCGAATGTTCTGGCCGGCCCGCTGCTGTCGGGCGAGGTGGAAGATGAAGATTTGGCCGAAGTGCAGAAAGAGCGGGAATTTCCTACGCGGTTCATTCAGGCCGTCCAGACATTTGCTCAGAATCGCATTGTCGCCCCTGTCTTGCGCTCTTCCGGAGCCCTGAAGGTTTCATCGATCGTGCGGCTGGCCTTGAAGCTGCCGATCGTTCGCGATGTAGCGCCGCGGATTATCGGGTTCGGCATCTCGCGGCCCCGGCTGGAAGAGTAAAAGCCAGCTGGTAGCGGGTCATTTTCCGATAAGCAAGCCCTGACCGGTGTATTATGTTGCTCCTTGCTCCCCTCAAATGCCACGAAAGAACATCCTTTCTCTCCTGCAAGGAGGGGATCGACGGACGATCGGCCGCTCTGACCAAGTGGTCGCAATTGTGTGCCAGCATCCAGGACTGTTTCCCAAGCTGATCGCAGGTTTATGGTCCGATGATCC
>JBARRP010000355.1:0-1962 GCA_049644285.1 Candidatus Acidiferrales bacterium
ATATTGGGGTGATTCAGCTTGGAGAGTGCCAGCGCTTCTTTGCGAAAGCGCTTTTGTGCCGCTTCGTCGGCCAGCGCGCCGACAGGCAAAATCTTTAGCGCGACATCTCGCTCGAGACGCTCATCACGGGCGCTGTACACCTCGCCCATGCCTCCCGCACCCATCTTCGCGACAATGCGATAGTGGCCGAGCGTCTGGCCGATCAGGAGGATCAACCGCCTTGGAGTGCATCTTAGGCTGCGCCTTTGGCCTAGTCAACGCGCCTCCGTGCCGGAAGGATTCGAAGGTGTTGAAAAACTCCGTGTGGGAGCTGATTTATTTGCGGTGACTAGCCCCTGTTGTGCTAATCAACGCGGCAGGAGGAACACCGCCGATGATGGGTCAACTGCCACGGATGCAATCGCTCTTTTACTACTTCCGCTTGGAAGACCAGATTCCGGACGATCATCTGCTTCGGCTGATCGATCGCCATGTGGATCTCAGCTTCATACGGGATCGTCTGAAGAGCCTCTACAGTTCGACCGGCCGCCCCTCGATTGATCCGGAAGTGCTGTTGCGCTTACTGCTGGTGGGCTATTTCTATGGGATTACCAGCGAGCGCCGTTTGTTGGAAGAAGTACGCATGCACCTAGCGTATCGCTGGTTCACACGGCTGGGTTTTGAGCAAGAGATTCCCGACCATTCCACTTTCTCCAAGAACCGGCATGGGCGATTTCGCCAGTCGGGTGTGTTTCGGGAGGTGTTCGAGGAGATCGTGCGGCGCTGTTTGGAGGCCGGTCTGGTGGAAGGACAGAACTTGGCCGTTGACGGAACGATCGTAGCAGCCAACGCCAGCCGACAGAGCCGAGTTCCTCGAGAGCAGTTGAAGGAAGTGGCGGAGGTCTCCCGGACGGTGCGGGAGTATTTGGCAGAACTGGAGCAGGTGAACCCGGTGTCCGACGCCGAGATGATTTCCACCACTGACCCGGATGCGATTTGGACGACGAAGGGTTCTGGAACGGCGATGATGGCTTACTACGACAACTATCTCATTGACACGGCGAGTCGGGTCATCGTGGATGTAGAAGCCACGCCCGCACTGTCCCGTCAAGAGATGGTGGCCGCGCGCCGGATGACCGAACGAGTGGAGAAGCTCGGGCTGCGGCCGGAGAGTTTGGGAGCTGATAAGGCTTATGGGAGTGGAGAGTTCTTGGCGTGGCTGTTGGCGCGAGGCGTGCAACCCCACATTCCGGTCATCGATCGTCGCCATCAGACCGGTGGACACTTTACCCGTGACCAGTTCCGATACGAACCTGCGGAGAATGTCTACTACTGCCCGGAAGGAAAACCGCTGCGCTATCGCGGCCAGCATCGCACCGAGCGCGGTTCTTCCTATTGTTCGACCGCAGCCCAGTGCCAGGGGTGTCCGCAGAAAACGCGTTGCACATCAACCGCCTATCGCAAGCTTTTCATTCACTGGGATGAACCAGCCCGACAAGTGGCACGGGCCTTGGCGGGCACACCTGCTTACGAACGTTCGCGAAAAGCTCGCTACAAGATCGAGGCTTTGTTTGCCGAACTTAAGCAGCGAATGAGAATGCAGCGAGTCCGACTCCGACGGTTGTGGAATGTATCCGAGCAATTCTTGTTGGCGGCAACCGCCCAGAACCTAAAACGGCTGGTGCGATTTCTTGAGCGAGGATCGCTTACGCTCAAACCGCAGGTCAGTGAATGAACAATGAGCGGAAAGGGTTGGGCAGAGCAAAAAATAGGAACTCAGGATAGGTGAGGAACTCTACTTCAAGACAGCCACCAACGGAATCGTCCCTTTTCTCCACGGGTTTTTCAACACTCTCACATCCTTTCTCTCCTGCAAGGAGGGGATCGACGGACGATCGGCCGCTCTGACCAAGTGGTCGCAATTGTGTGCCAGCATCCAGGACTGTTTCCCAAGCTGATCGCAGGTTTATGGTCCGATGATCC
>JBARRP010000356.1:0-33846 GCA_049644285.1 Candidatus Acidiferrales bacterium
CTTAGCGGCTACGGCACAAAATCTGAAGCGACTGGTAAAGTTCCTCGCGCAGCGAGAGCCGTTGCCCGTTCAATATGCCACTTGACCGGACCAAAACGGAGTTGGTGAGACTGAGACGAAAGCAAGAGTCAGGAGGGTCGCACCACGCGCTTGGAGAATCCTTGCGGCGATACATTTTTCGACCCGGAGTATGCCCAGGAGAAGATGCCGAAGAGCTATTTGCCTATGGCCCAGGTCGTCTGCCTCCTCGAATGCGAGGATAAGAATTCGTTTGGAATCGGCGCTAAGCGGCACTTCGCGCGACCCAGTGACCGATTGGCCGATGGTAGTCTTGGCCTCGATTTCTTTCCGAAATGAATTGACAGAGCCCGTCTCTCCACCAATTCGAGCAGCCAGTGCCTCGTTCTCGCGAAGTATGCCGAGCAAAAGGTGCTCGCTTTCGATGCATGGATTGCCGTACTGCATTGCTTCTTCACGTGCGAGGAAAATCACACGCCTAGCATCCTGGGTATAGCGCTCAAACACGTCTGGCGTCCTTCGGCACTGGGCCGCAAAACATTAAAGTTGAGATCCTGTCACACTTACAACTGAGCACGAGTAGCGACAGCCTAGAATGAATGTTGCAAGAACGTGCTTGTATTCAATGAATAGGAACTAAGAATAAAAGATGCCGCAGATTTCACCAACGGAGTTTTACGCGCTACCGCTTCGCGTGCATACGTTTCTCGCCGACGTCCCGCTGCACGATGTCTGGGCGGTTGACCTACCTAGGCACCGCGACGGCATTACCCTTTCTGAATTTCTTCGCCGGGCGAGCGAAATCAACAGACTTCCGCCAGTGGCCCGCGCGCTTATCCGTCTTCGGCTTTTTCTTGGACGCATTTTTCGACTTGAGGCCGAACCGAAGGATGCCTCCGCAGCTTCGTTTGGAAATCGCCTAACGCCAGAGGATCGTGCTCGTTCTTTTGTCGTGTCTGGAACGCCAGAAGGACTGTTCCGCGTTGTCTATCGTTTCGAAAACGAACAGCTAGTTGAAATACAGAATCGTACAGTCCATGCTGCGGCCCTCAGTGCCCTCGCTGAAAGGGCCGATAGCTATCGATTCTACTTTGCGGTCTACGTGCGCCAGAGAACGTGGATTACGCCGTTCTACATGGGCTTAATCGATCCATTCCGAAAATGGATTATCTATCCGGCCATGCTGAAAACAATTCGTGCAACCTGGGATCAGAATATGTGACGTAAAGTCGAAATCCCAGCCCAGAAATGGCGGTTGGGGTGGATACGAATCCAAGACGAACTGAAGACACGCATATCCGGAACGGTGCTCTCTGCATTTCCGGTTAAAGGATGTCTTTTTGTCATTTTGAGAAATTGGACTCGCTCAGCCCGCAGGACATAGATTGTGCGATCGCGGCGACCACTATATGTCGGGAGGGCAGTTTCAGATCGCGCTGTCTCCTATCCCTGCCGTTTGTTGACTTGCCGGGAAGCGCGGCCTAACATGCCCCGCGGGCGGCAGGCTTCTACTCATCAATGATCGGGAAGACCATCTCGCATTACCGCATCCTCGAAAAACTCGGCGGTGGCGGGATGGGTGTCGTTTATAAGGCCGAAGACATCAAGCTGGGCCGGCTGGTGGCGCTGAAATTTCTTCCCGAGGAACTAGCCAAAGACCGGCAGAGCCTCGAGCGTTTCGAACGTGAGGCGCGGGCCGCTTCCGCCCTCGATCATCCAAATATCTGCACCATTTACGAGATCGGCGAGCAGGACGGTCAGCCGTTCCTCGCCATGCAGTTCCTGGAAGGCCAAACGCTGCGGGAACGGGTGGCGGCGGGACCAGTGCGGATCGACGTCCTGCTCGATCTTGCCATTCAGATCGCCGACGCGCTCGACGCCGCGCACAGCAAAGGCATCATCCACCGCGACATCAAGTCGGCCAACATATTCATCACCAGCCGCGGACAGGCAAAGATTTTGGATTTTGGTCTGGCGAAGCTGGCCCCAGCAGGCCACCCGACGCTCGGCCAAATGAACATTTCGTCGCTGCCTACCGCGGCCGCGGAGGAACATCTCACCAGCCCGGGCGTCGCGATTGGCACCGTGGCGTACATGTCGCCGGAACAAGTCCGAGGCGAGAAACTCGATCCCCGCAGCGACCTGTTTTCCTTCGGCGTCGTGCTCTACGAAATGGCTACCGGCCGCTTGGCCTTTACCGGGAACACCTCGGGCGTGATTTTCGAAGCGATCCTGAATCGCACCCCCAGCCCGCCCGGGCGCCTTAATCCTGAGGTATCACCGAAGCTCGAAGAGATCATCCACAAGGCGCTGGAGAAAGATCGCGAATTTCGTTATCAGACGGCCGCGGAGCTCCGTGCCGATCTCAAGCGGCTGAAGCGCGACTCGGATTCGGCGCGCCTTTCAGCCGCGTCCGTCGCAGGGGCTTCCGCCGGCGCTGCTGCTGCGCCAGACTCAAAGGCCGATGGTGCGTCCCATTCCGCCGTCGTTACCTCGCCACCCGCGGAAACGGGGCTCGTCAAGCGTCGCCCTTATCGCCGGCTGGCGATCAGCGCAACTGCGATCATTCTGGTAGGCGCGGTCCTTATCGCCCTCGATGTCGGTGGGCTCCGCAAACGGATTACCGGGAACCCGCTCAAGATTGATTCGATTGCGGTCCTGCCTTTCGCGAACACCACCAAAGATCCCGACACCGAGTACCTCAGCGATGGCATCACCCAAAGCTTGATTGATGATCTTTCTCAAATCCCCAATCTCCGGGTAATGGCTCCCGCCACGATCTTCACTTACAAAGGGCGCCAGGTCGATCCGCGCAAGGTGGGTCAGGAACTGCACGTCGCTGCGGTTCTACAAGGGAATGTCACCAAATTTGGCGATACTCTGCGGATCGTAACCGATCTTGTGAATACTGCCGATGGCACTGAACTCTGGGGCGCGCAATACAGCCGGAAGATGGCCGACGTTCTTGCGGTCCAGGGCGACATATCGCGGGAAATCGTGGATAAACTCCGGCTCCGGGTGACCGGAGAAGAAGAAACCCGCTTGACGAAACGCCTGACCGAGAATCCCGAGGCTTACCAGCTCTATCTCAAGGGTCTCTACAACACCAAGAAGTTTACCAAGGAGGGCCTGCTAAAGGGCCAGGAGTACTTCGAGCAGGCCATCGCGATGGATCCGAACTACGCATTGGCTCTCGACGGGTTGTCTTACAACTACGCCATCGCAGAGGATTTCATCTCCTCCCCTCGCGACGTGATGCCCAAGTCAAAGGCGTCCGCGCAAAGGGCCGTGCAAATTGATGATACGTTTGGCGACGCTCACGCCAACGTCGGTTATGCCTACTTCTTCTACGACTACGACTTCCCCGCCGCAGAAAAAGAGTTCAAGCGCGCCATCGAACTGAGCCCGAACGATTCTTTTGCGCACCAGATGTATTCCTGGTTTCTCGCGGCAACGAAAAGGTCTGACGAGGCCATTGCGGAGGGCGAGCAGGCACAGAATGTGGACCCGCTTTCAGGCGAAGCCAACATGATCTTCGGACAGACGCTTTACTATGTGCATCACTACGATCAGACCATCCAGCAGCTTCGCAATACGATCGAATTGGCCCCTGACCTCTGGCTGTCCTACGACCTGCTGGGCTGGAGTTACGAAGTCAAGGGCCAATTACCCGAGGCGATCGGTGAATATCAAAAAGCCCGGCAAGTTGAGGGCGGCACCATTAAGGAGCCGCTGGCGTCGCTTGGCCGCGCCTACGCTTTGCAGGGAAAGAAAGCTGAGGCGCAAAAGGTATTGGGTGAGTTGAAGGAATTCTCAAATCACAATCACGTCCCGCCCTATTACTTCGCAATGATCTACGCTGCCCTAGGCGATAAAGACCAGGCCATGGCCGCACTCGAGAAGGCTTATGAGGAGCGCTCCTGGTACGTGGTGCTCCTGGCAGTGGACCCCAAGGTCGATAACCTTCGCTCTGACCCGCGCTTCAAACAACTGGTCCAGCGCGTCGGCCTCCCGCCCTGAAAGACGCGGAAAAGATCGGCGTCGCTGTCATTGCGAGCGAACGGCTCCTTGGAACGACACACCTCGGTGTCTTTCAACAATCTGTCAGGCGCCGGGAAAACTCTCGGAAGCCTCCAGAGCGGTGGGATACATTCCGATCACTCGATCCACTTGCGTCAGTTTGAAAGCGCCTTCGACCATCCCCTTCGCCCCCGCCAGCCGCAACGCACCGCCGCACTTCGCCAGCTTGGTAAAGCACCTCACAATCTCTCCGACGGCGGCGCTGTCTATGTAATGGGCGCCAGACAGATCGAAGATGAACCGGTTTTCGTTCCGGCCGATGTGCTGCTCGATTTCCTGACGAATCCGATGGCAGTCCTGGCCCATAAAGATGCGTCCGGTCAGCGTCAGAACAAAAACGCCGGGCTTGATCTGCGATTTCGTAATCTCCATGTGGGTTGTACCTCCGCGCACCAATTCGACTGGCAAGGTCCTGCGGACTCAAGCAGAAACTACCTTTCGCCGGCGCGAGCGTCAAGCCGAACTAGCCGCATTCACTCACTGGGTGACAAGAACCTATTTGGCCTGGACACTCAGCCCCGCTCCTCTCCCTCGTAGGGGAAATCGCGAATGATCCGCAGGCAATCGGACAAGGCTTTGAGCACCGAGTCTCCCCACCCGGTGGGGAGGAACGGGGCGGCCTTCTGATTCACCTGCTTGTCGGCTTCGGCAAAGAAACGCATGTGCTGTCCCGCCGGCGCGGAGGCGAATTCTTTCACGGTGATCCGGAAGCTAACTACGTCCCCTCCCGGCTGGCGCTTCTTCATCGAGAATAAATGAAGCTGAGCCAGCTCTTCGGAGCGGTCGGCTTGCGCATAGTGCCAGTCGGACACCGCGAACCTCCTGGAACTCGACTCTCATTCACTCGAACGACTAACAGCCTGAGTGAGCGCATCTTAGGACGCGCATCGCGTCAAGTCAACGGCACGCGCACCTTCCGCTTTGTCTCCCCGCCGCCGTAGGTATAACCTCCATGAGTATGCGGAGAACGAACCGATGAAAGCGGCCACGCGAGCGAAAGCCCCTCGAGTCTTGGTCATTGACGTCGGCGGCACTAACGTGAAGGTTCTGGCGACCGGGCAGCGCCAGCCTCGCAAGATTCCTTCCGGCCCGGCCATGACCGCCAGCCAGATGGTTCGGGAGGTCAAGCGCCTCGTCCGAGATTGGAAGTATGATCGAATCTCGATCGGCTATCCGGGTCCCGCAATCCACAATCATCCGCTCCACGAACCTCATAATCTTGGCGGCGGATGGGTGGGATTCAACTTTCGCAAGGCATTTGGCCGCCCCGTGAAACTCGTGAACGACGCGGCCATGCAAGCCCTCGGAAGTTATAAGGGGGGTTGCATGTTGTTTCTCGGATTGGGCACCGGGCTTGGCTCGGCAATGATTGCGGACGGAATCCTCGAGCCGATGGAGCTCGCGCATCTTCCCTACAAGAAGGGGAAGACGTACGAGGACTACCTCGGCCTGCGCGGTCTAAAGCGCCTGGGAAAAAAGAAGTGGCGGCGTCATGTGGCCAACGTCGTTGCAGAATTGAAAACCGCTCTCGAAGCGGACTACGTCGTGCTCGGCGGTGGAAACGTCAAAAAACTCAAGAAGCTGCCTCCCGGGGCGCGCGCGGGCAGCAATGCCAACGCCTTCATCGGCGGATTCCGCCTGTGGGTGAAACATCCAAGTATTCCCGCATCCGCGTAAGATGGCGCCGGGGTCCTGGAAAGCCTCACCGAAAATTCTCCCCGCGATGCTCGATTTCTGCGCGCGACACAATGTACGATATTCACGATGATTCGACGCGCAATCGTAGCGGCCTTGGTCTTCTGCTTCGTTCCAGCCGCGCTATCGGCATGCACTTGCGCGAGCTCGGCTCCCCAATCATGCCCGGGATTGAAAGCAGGTGACGTCGTTTTCCTCGGCACCGTGACCCAGATCGAAAAGCCCGTTTCCCCTGATTCCAACGCAAGCGGCACAGAAGTTACGCGCTATCACTTTCGGATCGACGAACGATTCAGCGGCGCGGGCGCAAACGAGATCGACGTGTTTTCAGGCGGAAACGACGCGGATTGCGCCTACCGCTTCAAAAAGGGCCAGCAATATCTCGTTTTCCCCTACGCAGCAGAGGAGGGCCGGCTCTTTGCTACGATCTGCAGCAATACGCGGCCCGTGAGCGAAGCGAGCGCGCTGATTCCCCAGCTCCGCGCGATGCGCGATGCCAAACGAGTCGCCTCGGTTTTTGGGGTCCTCCGGCGCGCCGAGAAGCCCTATGAGGCTGTGAGCGAAGATCCCGGCGGCGTCCCATTGCCGCATGTGGACTTGAAGTTGCGCTCTCGCTTGGATCGTTTTGACACCACCACCGGCGAAAACGGAGTCTATTCGCTTTTCGGCGTCTTCGCCGGCACATACCAGCTCACGGCAAAGCTGCCGCAGCACCTCGAGCTGACGGAGCAAACCCTGAAAGGCCCACTGCTGCCTCTGCAACTGCCTTCCGGCGCCTGCTACGAATACAACATTGACGCGCTGCCCACCGGCAGCATCCGCGGCAGTGTGCTCGGCCCAAATGGCAAGCCGTTGCACCCTGCATCGGTTGAGCTCTATCGCGCCGGCCGCTACGACGAGTCACGGCTGGGCTGGTGGGAATTCCAGGGTGAGAAAGGTTACTTCGAGTTCGACCACGTCGGACCCGGCGACTACATCCTGGTCTTCAATCGCCACAACCGCATGGATCCGAACTCACCCTTCCCTCGTTCGTTTTATCCAGGCACGCCGGACCTAAACGAGGCCGAGCGAATCGCGGTAGGTGAGGGGCAGCAAATTGATAAGGCGGACATACATCTCGAAGAAGGCCTTCCTTCACGGCAGATCAAAGTTCGCCTGAAGTCGCCGCGCGGCATGGAGCTCCGCAACATCGTCGTCACCGCAAAAGCGGATCAAGGCGAAAATCCAATCGCGTACAAATTGCCGAATGGACTCTACCAGTTCACCTTGCTCAAGAACGCCCACTACACAATCTCCGCCCAGGCAAATGCAAAAGCCGCACAGCCGGCGCCGCGCCGTCGTCAATCGCGTCACAAGAATGATCCCGCGACCGCTTCCCAAGGATGTTCTCCCTCGGACAGCGTCGAAGCAACCCCCGCGGAAGTGGACGGCGCTGATACGGGCGCGAAAGAGATCACCTTGACCTTCGCAGGAGCGGACTGTGCCCGGTAGCGCATGGCTCCAATTGGGCTTCTAGGGGCGGTGTCATCCTGAGGTAGGGCCTTGCAGCGTATCGAACTTCTGCCCGAAGACTTCCGAGGCCCCCAACGCCGCTAAAACTTGCGGGACCATTCCTTCGGCCAGCGCTCGATCACGACTTTTTTATCCGTATAGAACTCAATCGCATCGCGCCCCTGTCCGTGCAGGACTCCGAAGAAACTGTCACGCCAGCCGCTGAACGGGAAATAAGCCATGGGGGCAGCGACTCCGATGTTGACTCCGATGTTCCCCGCCGGCACTTCGTAGCGGAACTTCCGTGCCGCGGCCCCGCTGCTTGTAAAGATGGAAGCCATGTTGCCGTACGGACTGCGCGATAAAATCTCGATTCCCTCTTCGAGCGTCTTGGCATGCACCAGACTCAGCACCGGCCCGAAAATCTCCGTCGTGGAAAGCGCGCTGGCCGCTGGAACATCGTCAAGCAGTGTCGGCCTCAGAAAATTTCCGGCTTGCGACTGCGCCCCATTGCCGCTACGGCCATCCAGCAACACTTTGGCCCCTTCGCCGGCTCCTTTCGCGATTAGCCCTTCGATCCGCGCCTTGCTTTCACGCGTGATCACCGGCCCCATTTGGATATCCTTCTCGAGGCCGTTGCCGACGCGGATGGTGCTGGCGATCTTTGCGATTTCCTCCGTGAAGCTCTTCTGCGCATCACCGACTGTCACCGCCACAGAAACCGCCAGGCACCGTTGCCCGGCGCAACCGAACGCGCTATCGCTCACGATCCGCGTCGCCGTCTCCAGGTCTGCATCCGCCAGGATCAGCACGTGATTCTTCGCCCCACCCTGGCATTGCACGCGTTTTCCGTGCGCCGCGGCCTGAGCGTAGATATATTTCGCCACGGGCGACGAGCCCACGAAACTGATCGCTCGCACCCCGGGATGCTCCAGCAACGCATCCACAACCGCTTTTCCGCCGTGGACCAGATTCACAACGCCCGGCGGCAGCTTCAATTCTTCCATCAACTCGAACGTGCGCTGCGACGTGAGCGGCACCTTTTCCGAAGGCTTGAGGATGAAGGTGTTGCCGCAGGCAATCGCGTACGGCAAAAACCAGAACGGAATCATTACCGGGAAATTGAACGGAGCGATCGCAGCGGTAACGCCCAGCGGCTGCCGGATCATGATTTCGTCGATGCCCGCCGCGACGTCCTCCAGATTGTAGCCCTGCATCAAGGTCGGAATTCCGCAGGCGACCTCGACGTTTTCGATCGCCCGGCGCAATTCCGCGCGCGATTCCGCGAGCGTCTTGCCATTCTCGCTGGTGCAGATCCGGGCGAGCTCTTCGACATGGTCTTCAAGAAGCTGCTTGAGCTTGAAGAGATATTGAATGCGGTCCTCAGGAGGGGTGCGGCGCCATTCTGGAAACGCCGCGGAAGCCGCGCGCACGGCCGCCTCCACGTCTTTTTGGCCGCCGAGGGGAACGCGCGCCAGCTTCTCCGAGGTTGCGGGGTTGATTACGTCCAGATACTCGCGCGCCTTGGATTGATTCCATTGCCCGCCGAACTGATGGACGAGTTCACGAGGGCTGCTCATTTTCCTGCTCCCTTTCCATCCGGCAATCCCACTCAAGAATGAAGTCTATCAGACTTTCGAGGGTCACCGCTTCTGCTCGGGCAATGAAAATCGCGGCTTCTCGGCGCTGCCGATGGTGGGCACCAAGTCGATCAGCACGCTTTCGATCCGGTCGGTTGCTTCTTCGACGCGCCGCAGGCGTTCCGCCCGGTCCTCCAACATCACGGAAGACTCGATCGCGACCAAGGCGCTCCGGATATGGTGGTTGAGCTCGGCGATCAGAATCATTCTCTCTTTGGCCCTCGCGAAGTTCTGGCTCTCATAGCTGGCCGACAAATAGAACAACAGCAGCATGGCCCCGAGAATCCCGATCGCCGCGTCGTTGAGGATCACTACGCCCGGAGGCACGCCCAGCCGGTAAAAAATGAGATCCATCGTATCGCTGGCAACAAACAGTACCAGGCCAAAGACAATGGCAGGCTTCGTTCGGTTGAAAGCCAGCCAGCGAGGCAGCCAAACTTTTCGGGGCATAAATTCCTCCCACATCAATTGACAGAATATAGCCTAATATCCGCGAAAGAAGAACGCCCTCAGGCCAGGCGCAGGACGTTTGTAACCCGCCTCTTCAGACGCGGGGATTTCTCACGAAAAGAGCATAAGCTGTCTTGCAACTCGAGAGGCAGACCACGCTGGCCGCCGGTCAAGAAACAGCATAGATCCTGAGGACCCTGATAGGCTTCCACCAGGAGAGCCCGGAGCGCTCGAATGGTGATCGGGTCGCTCATGAATTCCGAAAAGAATTATACCCGCTTTCTGATTTCTTACGCCCGTACCGCTGCGCTGGCGGAACTTGGAGAATCGATCTCCGTCGTTCGCCGGCACAGGAACTCGCTTTGACTTATTGCTGACTGCCTGCGTAGAATCCCTCCTCAGTTCGATTCATCGAAGTCACCTAATCCCCGAGGAGTGCGCGAGGATGAAAAAGATCTCCTATCTAAGTGTAGCCGCGCTGATTCTGCTTTTTGAACAGGCGGCGCTGATCACGGCGCAGGAGCCGCCGAAAGAGTCAAAGCCGGCGGAGACGAAACCCGCCAATGAGGCGCCCCCGCCCAAGGAGGAATCGTCGGTCACCGATCACACGATTCGTCTTGGCGGGCAAACGATTCCCTACAAAGCCACAGCCGCAACCATTCTGCTCAAAGACGACAAGAGCGACCCCAACGCCAGCATTTTTTATATGGCCTACACTCGCAGCGACGTAAAGGACACGAGCCAGCGCCCGCTCGCCTTTCTCTATAACGGCGGTCCCGGCTCGTCCTCGGTCTGGCTTCACATGGGTGCATTCGGCCCACGTCGCGTGGCCACTGCCGACGCCCAGGCAACGCCGCCCGCTCCTTACAAGCTCACCGACAATGCCGATTCCCTGCTGGATAAGGCGGACCTCGTTTTCATCGATCCCGTCGGCACGGGATTCAGCCACGCGGTCGGCAAAGCAAAGGACAAGGATTTCTGGGGAATTGATGAAGACGCCAAATCGCTCGCCCAGTTCGTCAACTCTTATGTGAGCCGCAATAACCGCTGGAACTCGCCGAAATTCCTAATCGGTGAAAGCTACGGCACCTTCCGATCGGCCGCGCTCGGAAATCATCTTCAGTCCCGCGACAACATGACTCTCAACGGCATCGTGCTCGTGTCCACGGTTCTCAATCTCGGCACGATCTCGTTCAATCCGGGCGAAGACATGCCTTACATTTTTTATCTCCCAAGCTACGCGGCGACGGCCTGGTACCACAAGATGCTCAAAGATCGCCCGGACGATCTCAACCCCTTCCTCGCCGAGGCGCGCAAGTTTGCGGCGACCGAATATGCTGATGCGTTGATGAAAGGCTCGAAGCTCAGCGATGCAGAGAAGGCGGAGATGGCCCGGAAGCTCTCGCGCTTCACCGGCCTCAGCGAGGACTATCTGCTCAAGGCCAATCTGCGAGTGAATCTGCCTCAGTTCATGATTGAGCTGCAACGCGGCAAGGGACTAACGACGGGCCGCCTGGATGCCCGCTTTTCCGGCCCGATTTACGATCTCCTCGGCGAATACGCCGAGTATGATCCCCAGGACGCAGGGATCAGCGGCGCCTTCACAGCGGCGTTCAACACTTACGTCCGCGAAGAACTGAAATTTGGCCAGGACAAAACATACGCCATCGGAAGCCGAGATGCCGGCCGCGAATGGAACTGGAAGCATGAAACAGGCGAACGTTACGGCTTCCCCGGCTCGCCGAATGTCGAGGGAGATTTAATCGAAGCGATGATTTCGAACACGCACCTGCAGGTCCAGGTCGAAAACGGACTCTACGACCTCGCCACTCCCTTCTTCGCCACCGAATACACGATGGACCACCTCGGCCTCCCGGCGAACATCCGAGGTCACATCGACATGAAGTATTACAGCGCCGGCCACATGATGTACGTCCGCGACGACGACCTGGCGAAGCTCAAGAACAACGTCGCCAGCTTCATCGACACCGCTTCGAAGTAAATTGACAAGCTTTCGCGCCGTCCGGCATGGCGTCCGTGTAATTCTTCTGCTGCGACCGTAGGGACATGACGCGCCGTGCCTCTACGGCGCGAACGCCAGCACGTCCGGGACAAGTGCCAAGTCCCCGCAGACAGCTACGTTATGCGCTAGGCTTTTTGGGCCTGGCGGCGGAGGAACGTGGGCACGTCGAGATCGTCGGCGGCCACTTCGTGGATGACCTCGGTGACGTTGCGCGCCACGTCTGCGACGACGTTCTCTGGCTCCCGCGTCGCCTTCCAAGTTTTCGGCAGATAGGACGGCCGGGTGTGGGCCTTTTTCTGGGCGACTTCGCGGAAGCCTGCCGCGATCACGGTAATTTTCACCGATTCCTTCATGGCGTCATCCTGGACGGCGCCGAAGATAATGTTGGCGTTCTCATGCGCCGCCTTCTGGATGACCGACGAAGCCTCATGCACCTCGTGCAGGCTGAGGCTGGAGGAGCCGGTCACATTGATCAGGATGCCCTGCGCGCCCTGGATACAGTTGTCCTCGAGGAGCGGGCTGTTGATGGCGCGGTTGGCCGCATCGACCGCGCGGTTCGAGCCGTTGGCGACAGCGGTGCCCATCACCGCGTATCCCTGGCCGTGCATGATGGTCTTCACGTCAGCGAAGTCGCGGTTGATGATCCCCGGGATCGTGATGATGTCGCTGATGCCTTGAACGGCCTGGCGCAGGATGTCGTCAGCGATGCGGAAGGATTCGAAAAAGCTGGTTCCGTGCTCGACGCATTCCATCAGGCGTTCGTTGGGAATCACGATGACGGTATCCACGCAGCCGATCAGCTCGCCGAGGGCGTGCTCGGCCTGCTGCATGCGGCGCTTACCCTCGAAGGCGAAGGGCTTGGTGACGACGGCCACAGTCAGCGCGCCAAGCTCGCTGGCGAGATTGGCGACGACCGGGGCGGCGCCGCTGCCAGTGCCGCCGCCGAGACCGGAGGTGACGAACACCATGTCGGCGCCGTCGAGCGCCTCGAGGATTTTTTCCGTATCTTCGAGCGCCGCCTTGCGACCGACCTCAGGATTGGCGCCCGCACCCAGCCCCTTGGTGAGCTTCGCACCGAGCTGCAGCTTTATCGGCGCCTGAGAGAGTTTCAGCGCCTGCAGGTCGGTGTTGGCGGCGATGAATTCGACGCCTTCGACCTTGGCGCGGATCATGCGGTTGACGGCGTTCGAGCCGCCGCCACCCACACCGATGACTTTGATCTTCGCGCCGTTTACCGGCTCTTCCGTGAACGAAACCCGAATTCCCGCTTCTTTCGACGTCATGCTTCCTCCCCTCAGAGAATCACGCGCATTCTTTTTCTGCAAGCTGCGGAAAAATGGCGAAACTTGACACCCGAAGCGCTCCCGCATTTCATTTTTCCGCAGCCTCCCTTCTTTACGACTGACCCGCAAACAGAGCCTTAAGCTTGCCCGTCCAGCCGGTGGCGCGCTGCGCGGCGAGGCGCTTCGCGCGCGCCCCGTAGAGCACCAAGCCAACAGCGGTCGAGTATTCGGGCCGGGAAACCTCCTCGCTCATTTCGACGAGCCCACGGGGCGCGGCCACTCGCACCGGGAGCGCCAGGGTCCGCTCGGCAAGCTCCGGCAAGCCTCGCAACTGAGAGGCGCCGCCCGTGAAAACGATGCCGGCGGGGATTTGCGTATCGAGGCCGGCGCGGCGCAAGTCGTCGCGCACAAGCGTCAGCAATTCCTGAGCGCGCGGCTCGACAATGTCGTTGAGCATGCGTGAGAAAACAGTTCGCGGGGGGCGGTCGCCGACGCTGGCGATTTCGATAGGTGCGTCCTGTCCCATAATGTCGCGGCAGGCGCAGGAATTCCGGCGCTTGATCGCCTCGGCTTCCGGAATGGGCGTGCGCAGGCCGACGGCGAGATCGTTTGTGAAATGCTCGCCGCCGACCGGGAGAGCCCCCGTGTGCCGCACCACTCCCCCGGAGTAGACGATGATCTCAGTGGTGCCACCGCCGATATCGAGAAGACAGACGCCGAGCTCGCGTTCGTCTTGGGTGAGGCAGGCGTCCGCGCAAGCCAGGGCTTCGAGCACGGTATCGGTGACGCGCACGCCGGCGCGGTTCACAGCGGCGACCACATTCTGGGCAGCAGTGGCGGAAGCGGTGACGATGTGAACGTTGGCCTCGAGGCGCTGGCCGACCATGCCGATTGGGTCGCGGATGTTGTCCTGCCCATCGAGAAAAAACTCCAGCGGGAGAACGTGCAGGACTTCGCGGCCATCCGGCAGCGAGACGTTACGAGCCGTGTCGACAGCGCGGCGGACATCCTCGCGCTCGATATCTCGGGGCTTTTGACCCATTGTGATTCCCCCGCGGCTGTTCACGCCGCGGACATGGCTTCCGGCGACGCCGATCAGCGCCGATTCCACCGGCACGCCGACGATAGTTTCCGCCTCTTCGACCGCCCGGCGAATCGAGCTGACCGCCAGATCCAGATTCACGATTTGGCCCTTGCGCCAGCCTTTCGACTCGGCTGCTCCGAAGGCGAGGAATTTCACGCGGCCGTCGTCGTCATGCTCGCCGATGAGCGCGCACGTCTTGGTGCTGCCGATGTCGAGCCCTACCACTTGCCGATCTCGCCTTCCCAATGCGGTTGCTCCTTCAACTCTTACGTTCCGCCGTTGAGATTCTTAGGGTTGCGCCCTCAAAATGACCGTGGCGCTCATCTACGACCGCGCCAATGCGCATGCTTTCGCGTTGCCCTCGCGCGCCTCGAACGCGTTACCTGCCGTTTCGGCGCCTGGATTGCGGTTGCAGCAGCCCTGGCGTCCGCCGGAGGTTCCTCAGGATTCACGACAACCTCGCGGTTGAAGCGCAGGTCCACTGACTCGACGCGTCCCGCAGTGGCGCGCCACTGCCCAATGTTGTCGAGCAGGGTCTGATAGCGGCTCTCGAAATCGCGGTCGCCGAAATGGACGAGAAGCGGCCCGTCAGACTGGTCCCACGGGGACGCATCACGGCGGGAAGAAGTCTTTCCGGCGGCGGGAGGCAAGCCCGAAAGGGTCGCCTTCAAATCGCTCGCATCGGCCAAGTCCACTTCGCTGACCAGATCGCTTGCGCGCGGGCGCGCGGCATCAATCTGCTGCAGGAAACCGGAATACAACTGCATGCGGCGTTCGCGTTCCGCGAGCGGCATCCCCGAGTGAATGCCGGTGACGACCGGAAAATGGAAGTCGCCTTCGAGCGGGCGATCGAGTATCACTCCGCGAACGTCTACGAGCGCCATTTCGCTTCCCTGCCTCAAAAAGGCAACCGGCACGCGCTCGACCAGCTCGACTTGGATGCGGTTCGGCAGCACCCGCCGAACCGCGGCCCGCTCGACCCACGGCAGGGATTCAAGCTGATGGCAGCGCTCATCGAGGGGAATGCTCAGAACGCTGCGCCCGCGATCGGCGGAGAAAATCTCGAGTGCGGCGGCGCGCGAGATGTGGTGATTCCCGGCGAGCGCCACCTGGTCCGGACGGACCAGCGCCATATCCGGTGAATAAAGAAGGAAACGCCCAAAGCCATAAAGCATCGCGGCGCCGGCGAGCGAAACGCCGGCGATGGCTGCCGCGTGCAGATAGGTTTTCCATGCCTTCTTGCCGAACTTGCGGCGCTTGATCTCGAGCGGCTTCTGCCGGCGGAGATATCGCGGCTCTTCTTCGGCCAGAACTTCCTGCGGATAGGCGTCTGCGTCCATGTCCTCAGTTCTTCCAGACGATCACTTCGTTTTCGAGCTCGACCTCGAAGGCTTTGCGAACACGTTCGCGCACGTCTTCAATCAGACCCAGCATATCCTCGGAAGACGCGTGGTCCGCGTTGACGAAAAAATTAGCGTGGCGATCGCTGACCATCGCGTCGCCCCGGCGATGCCCCTTCAGCCCCAGCTCGTCAATCATGCGGCCTGCGGAGGCCCCGGGCGGATTCTTGAAGATGCAGCCGGCGCTCTTCTGATTGAGCGGCTGGCTGGCGCGGCGTTTCTCGTTACAGACTTTGATTCCCGCGAGAATGTCGCGATAAGGTTTTGAGGGCAATTCAAGCTTCACGCGCAGCATCACGTCATCGGGGGAGAAGGAGGTGTGGCGGTAATCGAAGCGGATATCGTCGCCGCGCAGAGTCTCGAGTCGGCCGCTCGCGGCGCGATAGAGGTCGACTTCCCGCACATAGGAACCGATCTGCGTGCCGTAAGCCCCCGCGTTCATGTGCAACGCTCCTCCGATACTCCCGGGGACGCCGATCAGACCTTCCATCCCGCCCAGGTTGTTCTTGGCGCAGAAGGTAACGGTGCCGCCGAGATCGGCAGCGGCGTCGACCAACGCAACGTTGCCTTCGCGGAGCACGCCGGGACGCGCCGAAGGCAGCTGCAAGTGGACCCAGGGGAGTTCGCCATCCGCGATCAGAACATTCGTTCCACCGCCGAGAAATCTATGTGGAATCCCCTCGCTGTGAAGAAGGCCGATCACTTCCGGCAAGCCTTCGTAGCGGCGGAGAATCAAGAGGTCGGTCTGGCCACCAATTCCGAGCGAAGTCTTTTCTTTCATCGACACACCCGGGCGCAATTCGATTCCGAGCTCACGAAGCTTGGCAGCAATCGGCATATGACTAATTCGCATGAGAAGCCGAAATCTTTGAACCCAGCAACATTCCCAATTGATCGAGGGCGCGTCCCACGCTGCCCGCGCCGATGGTCAACACGGCGTCTCCGGGACGCGCTTCCCGCATCAGAAATTCGATGGCTGCCTGCATGGTGCTCGAATAGATCACGTTCTTGTGGCCGGCGGTGGAGATGGCTTCCGCCAGGCGCTCGCCGGTAACACCCCCGATGGCTTGCTCGCCAGCAGCGTAGATGTCCGTGACCAGAAGAATGTCGGCTTGATTAAACGCCCGGCAGAATTCTTCCCAGAGGTGCTGCGTACGCGTGTAGCGATGCGGCTGAAAGAGCACAAGCAGGCGCTTGTGGCCGCAGCCGCGAGCCGCGTCGAGCGTGGCGCGAATTTCAGTCGGGTGATGGCCGTAGTCGTCGATCAGCGTGACGTCGTTGAAAGCGCCCTTGACCTCGAAGCGCCGACCCACGCCTCCGAATTTCTCGAGACCAAGCCGAATCAGCTCCGCGGGAATGTTCAGATAGAGGCCGACCGCGGCTGCCGCGGCGGCATTGCGCACGTTGTGAATTCCCGGCGGCGAAGATAAGTGGAACACACCCAAGTCTTCGCCGCGGTACTTGAGCCTGAAATCACTGGCGAGGCCGTGTAATTTCACGTCGCCAATCACCAAGTCCGCCTGACTCGTCGTGCCGTAGGTCACGATCGGGCGCTTCACTCCAGGCAGGATGGCCTGAACGTTGGGTTCGTCGAGACACAGAATCACCGAGCCATAAAACGGGACGCGATTCGCGAATTGCAGGAATACATCTTGAATCTCGGCGAGGGATGCGTAGTGGTCGAGGTGCTCGCGATCGATGGTGGTGACGACGGCCACCACCGGCGCCAGCAGCAGAAATGACCGATCGCTTTCATCCGCTTCGACAACCATGTATTCGCCCTGGCCGACGCGCGCGTTGGCGCCTGCCTGGTTCACTCGACCGCCCACGACGAAAGTGGGATCGAGGCCAGCCGCCGCGAGGACCGACGCGGTCATCGAGGTGGTGGTGGTCTTGCCATGAGCGCCAGCGACGGCGACTCCGTATTTCAACCGCATCAACTCGGCCAGCATTTCGGCGCGCGGGATTACAGGAATCTTCAGGCGGTGAGCTTCCAGCACTTCGACGTTTTCCGGGCGAACGGCCGAGGAGACAACGACGACGTGAGCACCGTGCACCTGTTCGGGGCGATGACCTTCGTAAATCATCGCGCCGAGATTTCGCAGACGCTCCGTAACCGAGGAAAGCTTCACGTCGGAGCCGGAAACCGCGTAGCCGCTCGAGAGCAGCACTTCGGCGATGCCGCTCATCCCGCTCCCTCCGATGCCGACGAGATGGATGCGTTGGAAATTGCGGAACGCGACCGTCATCGTTGGCTCACCCCTTGCCGCGCCACTTCCTCAAGCAGATCCGCGATGTCTTCGACGGCGCGCGGCTTTGCCAACGTGAGGGCGCGTTGCCGCATCTCTGTCAATCTTCGGGGCCGGTCGAGGAGGGTGAAAATTTCGCGGGTCAGGCGTTCCGGGGTCAGCTCATCCTGAGGGAGGACTCGCGCGGCGCCAGCGGCTTCCATGGCCTGGGCATTTCGCAACTGATGCGCATCGGTGGCAGCACCGAAAGGGATGAAGATGGCGGCACGTCCGGCAGCGGCAACTTCCGCGACGGTGATAGCGCCCGCGCGGCAGACGATTAAGTCGGCCTGGGCAAATCGCTCCGCCATATTCTCGATAAAGGGGCTAACCTCCGCATTGAATTCACGGCGCGCATATGCCACGCGGACAGCATTATAGTCGCGTTCTCCGGTCTGATGCACGATGAAAAGCTGGTTTTTTGTAGCCGCCAACATATCGAGCGAGTCAATCACCGCGCGATTGATCGGTAAGGCCCCTCGGCTCCCGCCGGTGATCAGGAGGTTGAACGGCGGGCGAGGCTCGCGGATGGGCGTCTGGAAGAACTCCTTCCGGACTGGGCAGCCGGTGACGATCGCTTTGCGGTCCCAGCGCTCGGCGGTTGCCTCAAAGCCGACGGCGACACGAGTGGCCATGTCGGCGAGCACGCGATTCGTGAAACCGGGCTCGATGTTGGGCTCAAACACGACGGTAGGAATCGAATGAAGAACCGCCAGCAGCATCATCGGCCCCGAGGCGTAGCCGCCGACTCCGAAGGCCGCAGCGAAATGATGACGCCGCAGAATCGCCGCGGAGTCGAGAAACCCCGGGACGAGCATGGCCGTGTTTCGGAGAAGTTTCATACCGCCCATGCCCTTCAATCCCGCCGCGCGGATCGTTTCAAGCGGGAGTCCCGCCTGGGGCACTAACTTCGCTTCCAATCCGCGCTCGGTGCCGACAATCACAACTTCCCTTTCTCCTTCATTTTTTCGGCGCAACCACTCTCGCGCGACGGCCAGCGCCGGAAACACGTGCCCGCCGGTGCCTCCACCGGCAATCAGCAGCTTCATTGGCCTTCAAGAGTCATGCGGCATTCCTGATAATCGGCTTTCGCGGCCGGGGCCGCGGGCGACGCAAGCGTCGCCCCTACCAAACCATCTCCCGCAAGAATCGTTCCGACATGGCTCCAATAGCGCTTTGAATGAACGTCCACAACGTTTTCATTCCTCCACGTGCTGGCTGATATTCAAGAGCACGCCGGTCGCCAGCAGCATCACGAGAAGACTTGTCCCGCCGTAGCTGATGAAAGGCAGCGGGATTCCCTTCGTCGGCACCAGGCCAAGAACCACGCTCAAGTTGACCAATCCCTGCGCCACGACCATCGCGGTGATGCCCAGCGCCAGCAAGCGTCCAAAATCGTCGCGCACTTTCAGGGCGATGCGCAGACCACGCCATCCATAGACCGCAAACAGCGCGAGGACGGCAACTGCGCCGATATACCCCGACTCCTCGCACAGCACCGCATAAATGAAATCGGTATGGGCCTCGGGGAGATAGAACAACTTCTGCCTGCTCTCCATGAGGCCCACCCCCGAGAGCCCTCCGGACCCGACCGCAATCAACGACTGAAGCAGTTGGAAGCCACTTCCCTGAGGATCGGATTCGGGCGAAAGAAACCCCATCACGCGCTGATAGCGGTAAGGCACTCGCACAATCAAAAGAAACACGGTCGGCAGGGCGGCTGCCCCCGCATAGAGCAAATATCGAATCGAAATTCCCGCTACAAAAAATATCGTCAGGACAACGAGAAGAAGCAGGCACGCAGTGCCCAAGTCGGGCTCGAGCAGAATCAATCCCACGATCAGCAGAATGGGCCCGAGCGCCGGCAACAGCGTGTGGACAAAATCGTTTACGCCGAAACTCCTGGGCCTGCGGCGAAGCTCGAGGAACCAGGCGAGATAGAGAATCACCACCAGCTTTGCGAGCTCTGACGGCTGCAGACTCGCGGGCCCGAGCCGAATCCAGCGATGCGTGGCGTGCGACCGGTCGAGAAACAAAACGCCGATCAGCAAAAGAATCACAATCGCGAGGGCCGGGAAAATTACCCGTGGCTGGCGCAACTTGCGATAGTCCACGTTCATCAGCCAGAACATCCCGGCAATGCCGAGAGCAAGAAACAAAATCTGGCGGAGGAAGAAAGTGTAGCCGTTGCCGAACTGCTCCCGCGCGGTCACCGCCGATGCGCTGAAAACCATCACCGCACCGATGAGACAAAGCGCCAGGGTGGCGCCGTAGAGCTGTCGATCGGGTTGGACGCTGCGCGGCACTCGCTATCCTTTCCTTGCCGAAGCGCCGGCGGCCGACTGGCCTTCGAGCTGCTCAACAAGCTTCTTGAAGACGCGGCCACGGTGCTCGTAATTTTCAAACTGATCGAAGCTGGCGCAGGCGGGGGCGAGCAGAACGGTATCGCCTGGTCGCGCGCGTTCAAAGGCGAGTTGAACGGCGCGGTCAAGCGTTCCGGCATGTTCGAGCGGAACCGCATCGCTCAATTGCGCGGCAATTTTCTTGGCGGCTGAGCCAATCAGAAGCGCGAGGCGCGCTCGCTGCTTCAGGGGTTCGCGGAGCAGGGTGAAGTCGCCGCCTTTATCCTTGCCCCCTAAAATAATCAGGAGCGATGCGGGAAAGGCTTCGACGGCCTTCAGGGTTGCGTCGACATTTGTGGCTTTCGAATCGTTGTAAAACATGACGCCGCCGATTTCAGCTACGAATTCCAAGCGATGCTCGACCCCGGCGAAGCTGCGCACTCCCGCCGCGATTGCCGCCGGATCGGCGCCGGCAAGCGCCGCTGCCGCACATGCCGCCAAGACGTTTTCGACGTTGTGCTCGCCCCGGAGGGGGATTTCATCGCGGCGCAGCAGAACTGTTTCGGCTCCCTCGCTGCGGAAGATGATCTGGTTGTCGCGCAGAAATGCCCCGGCAGCGACGCGCTTCCGGCGGCTGAACCAATACACCTGGGGGAGCGCGGGCAAGCGTCGCGCTACTTCCTGATCGTCGGCATTCAAGACAGCGAAATCGCGCTCGAGTTGGTTCTCGAACATGCGCAGCTTGGCACGCTCATATTCTTCGAAGGAGGCGTGGCGGTCGAGATGGTCGGGCGTGATATTGAGCAGGACGGCGATGTCCGGGCGGAACATGTTAATGGTTTCGAGCTGGAAGCTCGAGACCTCGGCCACGGTCACGGTTGAATCCGTCGAGAATTCGACCCGCGAGAGCAACGGCACACCGATGTTTCCGCCGACCAGCGTGGGAATCCGGGCGGTTTCGAGAATGTGACCGACGAGCGACGTTGTGGTGGTTTTGCCATTCGATCCTGTAATCGCAATGAGTTTCCCGCGCAGGAAACGCCAGGCCAGCTCGATTTCGCTCCACACGGGAATTTGGCGCGCACGGGCGTGTTCGAGCGCAGGAAGTTTCGCGGGCACGCCTGGACTCACGACAATCAAATCTTGCTCCAGAAAAGTCGCGGGACGATGGGCGCCAAGCTCGAGCGCTACGCCGACCGCGCGAAGCTTTGCGGCGGTGTCAGACAGCTCCGATTCCGGCTTCTCGTCGGCGGCGGTTACGATGGCGCCGTAGCCCGCGCTGAAAAGCGACGTGGCGAGACCCGTGCGCGCCAACCCCACGACCAGCACGCGTTTTCCCTTCAGATTAATTCCGGGCCTCACTCGAACCTCACCTCAGCTTTAGAGTCGTGAGAGAAAACAGCGCAAACACCAGCGCCGCAATCCAGAACCGGACAATGATTTTCGATTCGCTCCAGCCCAGCAACTCGAAATGGTGGTGCAGCGGCGCCATTCGAAACACGCGCTTGCCCCTAAGCTTGAACGATGCCACTTGGATGATCACCGAAAGGGCTTCGAGGACGAAGACGCCTCCCACCGACAGCAACAAAATCTCCTGTTTGATGATTACGGCGACCGTGCCGATGGCCGCGCCCAAAGCGAGCGAGCCCACATCGCCCATGAACAATTCGGCGGGATGGGCGTTGTACCAGAGAAATCCGAGCGATGCCCCGATCAGGGAGCCGCAGAAAACAGTGAGCTCGCCTACCTCGGGAATCCATTGGATTTCGAGGTATTCGGCGAAGCGCGCGTGGCTCGAGAGATAAGTCATGATGGTCAGGGCGTTGGCCGCAACCAAGACACAGCCGGTCGCGAGGCCATCCAGACCATCGGTGAGATTCACCGCGTTCGACGCGCCGACGATTACCAGCACCAGAAAAACGATGAATGGCACGAACGCCAACGGCCAGATGTAGTTCGTGGTCAGGAGCGAGCGAACCACCAGATCCGGATGAAGCCTCTTGAAGAAGGGCACACTGAGCTCGGTCGAATAGACGCCTTTCTGTTGCAGACCCAGGAGCACCGAACCGACGAGCACGCAGGTCAGCACTTGAAGACCAAACTTGGCCTTCGGGGTGAGTCCCAAATTTCGCTGGCGGATAACCTTGTTGTAGTCGTCCCAGAAACCGATCGCACCGAAGGCGAGCGTTGCCCCGAGTGCCAGCAGCGCATACGGGCTTCGGAGGTCGGCCCACAGAAGCGTGGGAACTGCGATTGCAGCGACGATCAGCACTCCGCCCATCGTCGGCGTTCCGGCTTTGGCTTGATGCCTTTCGGGGCCTTCCTCGCGGATGTACTGCTTCACCTGCATGTCGCGAAGTCGGCGAATGACCCAGGGGCCCATAGCCAACGAAAGCAGGAGCGCGGTGAGGCTGGCGATGGCGGTGCGAACGGTGAGGTAACGAAAAACGTTGAACGGGCTGAAGTAGCGGCGGAGGCCGTAGTAGAGGAGGTAGTAGAGCATCTCAGTCCCGCCCTGGCCGCGTGGTTCCGACCGCCTCAGGCGCTCTGGGCTGCGTTACCGGATGCTTTGCCCGGAGCGCTTCCAAGATTTTTTCCATGCGCACGCCCCGCGAGCCTTTGATCAGCAGCAAGTCTCCGCGAGTGAGGAAACCCGCCAAGAATTTTCCCGTCTCTTCCGAGCTTGCGAAAAATTGCGCTTGCTCTCGAGGATGGCCCGCCTCGATGGCGCCACGCACGAACTCGGCGGCATCACCGCGAACACCGAAAATCCAGTCAATTTTTCTCGCGGCAGCGGCCTGGCTGCCGGATTCGCGGTGAAGCTGGGGAGACGCCGGGCCGAGCTCGAGCATCTCGCCCGCAGCCAGAATCCGCCGGTGATAGCCGGGAGTTGCCGCGAGCAAATCCGCGACCGCCCCGAGGGCGGCCGGGCTCGAATTGTAAGAGTCGTTGATCACGGTGAACCCCTCTTCGAAGCGCACTACTTCTCCGCGCATTTCCGCGGGCTCAAGCGCCGGAAAAACGCGGCGCGCTTCCGACGCGCCGATGTCCCAAGCGCTCGCCGCCGCCAGCGCCGCGAGCGCATTCATGGCATTGTGCCGGCCGACGAGCGGGAGTTCGAGCCGCACGCGCCCCTGGGGTGAAATGAAATCAAACGAGGTTCCGTCGACGCCGCGGTCTTCGATGGCTTCCAGGCAAAAGGCCGCCTTTGGACTTGCGCCAAACCAGATCACCCGCCCCGGCGCTACTTCGCCAAAGCGGGCGACGCGGGCGTCACCTGCGTTCAACACCGCGATCGATTCAGGGCCGGGCAAGTTTTCAATCAGCTCGCGCTCGGCGAGCGCAATCTCATCGATGGACAAAAAGAATTCGAGGTGCTCGACTGCCACGCGGGTGATAAGGCCGACGTCGGGCTCCGCGATCTTTGTAATCCGCGCCAGCTCGCCGCGCCGCGACATCCCTAGCTCGACCACGACCGCGTCGTGATCGTCCTCGAGCCGCAGCAACGTCAGCGGCAAGCCGTATTCGTTATTCAGGTTCCCTTCCGACTTCAAAACGCGGAACCGCGCGGCCAGAAGCGCCGCCAGGATTTCCTTCGTCGTGGTCTTGCCGATTGAGCCAGCCACCCCGGCCACGCGCCTTCCCGGCCGCGCCTGCCGCCACGCCCGCAATACGCTCGTGGCCAGGTGCTGGAGAGCGCCCAGCGGGTCGTCCACCACGAAGAGCTTGGTCTGGGTTTCGGGTGGATATTCGGACCAGCGTTCCCGCGCCACCACCCCCGCTGCAGCCCCGGCAGCCAAAGCGGCGGCCGCAAAAGCGTGTCCATCGTGACGCGGACCGCGGATGGCGATAAACAGCTCTCCGGGCCGAACGGTGCGGGAATCAATCGAGACACCGGCCAGCCGGGCCAGGGGGGTGAGCCCCGCGGGAACGGAGACACCCATTGCGCGAGCCACCTGTTGAATCGTCCACCGCATCGTGTCTCCAAGGGGCTGGGCGTCACTCTGGAGCGCCACTCACGTCCATCTGTTTCATCTTGGCTCTCTTGCCGCCACCCATGCTACGTTCGCGCTGCTACCTTGCGATAACCGCGGCGGCGGAGACTGGCTCGCGCCATTTCGCGGTCGTCGAACTCGAATGTTCGGTCGCGCATGATCTGATAGTTCTCGTGGCCCTTCCCGGCCAGCAGAACCATGTCACCGGGCCGGGCTTCATCCAGAGCGATCTCGAGCGCGCGCTCCCGATCCGGCTCAATCCGGTAAGTCCCATTCACTCTTTGCAAGCCAACCACCACATCGTTGATGACGCGGAGCGGGTCCTCACTTCGTGGGTTGTCGCTCGTCAGCACTACGAGGTTGCTCAACGAACCTGCTGCTTCGCCCATCAGCGGGCGTTTGGTGCGGTCGCGGTCGCCTCCCGCACCGAACAGAATGATGATCCGGCCGGAGGGGTGCAGCTCGCGGGCGAGAGTGAGCAGGTTGCGGATCGCGTCGTCCGTGTGCGCGTAGTCGACAATCACCAGGAAGGGCTGCCCTTCGTCAATCTGCTGAAAACGCCCGGGAACCGCATCGAGCCGACGGATTCCCGCTTCGATCGCGGGAGCGGGGACTTGAAGAGCCAGCGCGGCGCCCATGGCAGCAAGAATGTTGTAAACATTGACGCGTCCCACGAGATGCGACTTGACTTCGATTTTCCCGCTTGGCGTTTGCGCGGTAAACTCGAGCCCGGAAAAGGAAAGCGCGAATTTCTTTGTGGTGATTTGCGCGCCGTTTTCAAGGCCGTAAGTAATTGTGTTCTCTGCGACTTCCTTCAAGAGATGCCCGTAAGGATCATCCGTGTTGACCACGCCGAAGGCCGGCACGCCTGCGCCAGTGCCTTCGAACAGGCGTCGCTTTGCGGCAAAATATTCGTCAAAATTGTTGTGGTAGTCCATGTGCTCGCGCGTCAGGTTAGTGAAAACCGCCGCGGCAAAGCGGCAGCCCCACAGACGGTCCATCACGAGCGCATGAGAGCTCGCCTCCAGCACGACATGCGAGCCGCTTGCATCGCGCACTTCCGCCATCATCTGCTGTAGATCGAGCGACTCCGGGGTGGTATTGACCGCGGTGCGAGAGCCGAGCGGCGTACGATAACCGGTCGTGCCGATGAGCCCTGTCGTGTAGCCCGCCGCACGGAGGATCGAATCGATCAGGAATGTCGTGGTTGTCTTGCCGTTAGTCCCGGTGACACCGGCAAGTTGAAGGGAATCCGCGGGATGCCCGTAGAAGTTTGCCGCAACCGTGGCAAGGGCGCGACGCTCAGAGCGCGCGGGTAACTGGATCCAGGCGATACTGGCGCCGAACTCCGCAGGTTTTGGTTGTTCACTCGCTACTGCAATCGCGCCGGCCCCAATTGCGCTGGGGATGAATTGATTGCCGTCTGCTTTTTCCCCTTGCAAGGCGAAGAAGAGGGCGCCGGACGCAACCTTCCGGCTGTCGTAGGCGACGGAGCGAATTTCAGGATGAGCAGGGCCGCTAAGGCTCGATATCCCGACACCCGTGAACACTTCCTGAAGGGTCATTCCCACTTCCAGTATAGGCGTGCGGTTGCTTGCTCTCAAATGCGGGTGCTGTTTCGTGACACAGTTCAACGCTGGTCTCCGCCGGAGGCAGCCGGGTCCCAGTTCGCCGTGCGGTCGAATCGCACCGTGACGCGACCGCCGCGCGCAAGCCGCGCTCCAGCCTCCGGAGACTGATCCACAGCAACGCCGCTGCCAATCAAAACAGGGGTCAGGCCGAGCTTCGAACAGGTTTCCGTCACGCCACGAACGCTCTCGCCAGCAAACGACGGCACGACGATTCCTGCATCGCCACCAAATTCAACCGTGGCCGCTGATGGATTCATTTGTGAGACTTGTGCCACAGAAGTTGCCGAACCTTCGGCTCGGGTATTGCGAAGCGCCGCGGTCGGAGAGATTGCCCTGTGCGGCTTGCTCTTAAGGGCTGCTTCCTCTTCGGGCGACGCGGGCAAGTCGTGCAGCACACCCAGGTAGGCCAGAACCTGCTCGGCGATCCGGCGGAAAACGGGGCCTGCCACTTCGCCGCCATGGTGCGGCCCGACCGGTGAATCGAGTGCGACCAGAATTGTGACCGCCGGTTCGTTCACTGGCGCGAAGCCGACGAAAGAAGCTACGTATTGGTTCGGCGAATACCGGCCTGTGGCGGGATCGATCTTCTGCGCTGTGCCCGACTTTCCAGCGTCGGTGTAGCCGCTGAGCTGGGCCGGTTTTCCGGTGCCTTCAAGGATGACTGTTTCCATCATCTCCCGCAGGGTGGCGGCGGTCGTGGCCTCAAATACCCGCGTTGGTGCGGGCCGATGATCGGACCCGCTCATAGCGGTCCCCGCGCGTCCATTGATCACGCTTACAATCCGAGGGCGATAGAGCACTCCTCCATTCGCGATCGCCGAAATCACGGAAACCATCTGGATCGGCGTCACGCTGACTTCCTGCCCGATCGCCAGCGAGCCGATCGAGCTTGCGGTCCAATCTTCGAGCCGACGGAACAAACCGTGGTTCTCACCTGGCAGCTCGATGCCAGTCGGTTCACCGAAATGGAAACGGCGAATCGTTTCGTAAAATTTCGGAGCACCGAGCCGTAAGGCAACCTTGATGGCGCCCACATCGCTCGAACGCGCCAGGATCTGCTCGACGGTCAGCTCACCGAAGGGACGCCAATCGTGAATCAGGCGCCCGGCGACGAGAATCGATCCCATCTGACAATCGAGAACATCCGAAGAGCGCACGACGCGGTCTTCAATAGCGCCTCCAAGAGTGATCAGCTTGAAGGTTGAGCCGGGCTCGTACGCCGCGCTGACAGCGAGGTCCATGCGATCATCATCGGGGTATTTGCCAGCGTCATTGGGGTCGAAGGTGGGCCAGTTCGCCACGGCGAACAGGTCTCCCGAGCTCGGATCCTGAATAACTACGCTGCCGGACTTCGCGCGGCTATCCTCGATGGCTTGGGTCAGCTCTTTCTCGGCGATGTACTGGATTGTTTCATCGAGCGTCAGCGTCACGTTTGACCCTGGCAGGCTGGGCGTTTCGGTGCGGTCGTACCAGCGCCTACGAGCGTCGGCCTGGATGAGCATCCGGCCGGGCCGCCCCCGGATCAATTTGTCGAGCGAGTATTCGATCCCGCCGAGGCCGTGCTCGTCGATATCGACGTAACCCAGAACGTGCGCGGCGACCGTGCGTTGGGGGTAAACGCGATGGTTTTCCGTCTGCAAATAAATTCCTCGCAGGTTCAGCGCCTGAATGCGCTCACTCTGCTCGGGAGTGAGTTTGCGCGCCAGGGGAAATACGTTCCGTTCCTCCCGCAGCTTTCTTTCGATATCCTCGGCGGGAATCTCCAGCACCCGGGAGAGAAGGCTCGCGACCATCGCCGCATCAGAAATTTCCGCCGGATCGGCCACGCAGGAATTCATGGGAATGCTGACGGCGAGTTCACGGCCTTTGCGGTCGTAGATCGTGCCGCGCTTGGGGTTTACTTCAATGATGCGCTGCTGTTGGCGCCGGGCACGGGCGAGATAATCGCTGTAGCAGAAAAGCTGAAGGTAACTAAGCCGGCCCAGCACTGCCCCAATCCAAACGACGGCCAAGCACCAAACGACAAACCAGCGAACGCGGGGGCTGCGCTGCTCCATGGACTCCGGCCTATACCAATTTCTTCCTCCCGGCGATGCGGGTGGCTTGCCGAAGCCCGGCAAGGAAACCCGGGAAAGCCCGGCGTCGCTACGGCTGGGGCGTCTGCGCCGGGACACGCGCCTGGGCCAGCACGGCGTCGCTCGGTCCCTGCGCGGGGGCCACCTGGCCAGGTACCGGAACCGTCAATCCCAATGTTTGCCGGGCGATCACGTCGATGCGGCCCGGCGAACGCAGCGCCGCAACCTCAAGGTGCAGTTGCTGATTCAGTTCCACGGATTGGCCACGCCGGGTTTGCAGATCTTCAATCTGGTAGCTGAGCTGGATGTACTGGAAATGCTGCCAAGCGTAAAACAGCGCGCAGGACGCCAGCCCCGCCGCCCACGCCATTCGCCGACAGTACTCGCGGAGACGACTCGGCGCCTGCGGCCGCACCAGCCGCGAATTGTCGATTCGCTTCACTGTGTAGAATTCGGTCATGCCGCGCTCGGTTCTTCCGGCCCGTCGTCGACGACATCGGCCGGCGTAATTTTTTCAATGACGCGCAGCTTCGCGCTTCGCGCGCGAGGGTTCGCGTGAATTTCTTGTTCCGTTGGCCGCTCGACTTTTTTCGTGAGGATGCGGAAGCCGCCGCACCGCGCCAATACCTGAAACGAGCGCTTGACCAGGCGATCTTCCAGCGAGTGGTAACTCAGAACGACCCAGCGTGCTCCGGAAGACAAAGTGGCAGGGGTGCGAGAAAGAAACTGCTCGAGCTCCTCCGATTCTCGATTCACCGCTATCCGCAGCGCCAGAAACGTTTTTGTCGCGGGATGCAGTTTCTGCCTTCCCCTTGCTTTTCGTACCCCTGCCACAACCGTTGCCAGGTGTTCGGTATCGCGGATCGGCCGCGCGCGAACAATGGCCCTGGCGATTCTGCGTGAGTCCCTCTCCTCACCTTTCTCGTAGAGGAGATTGGCCAGATCCTTCTCCGGCCAGTGGTTCACAATGTCTGCCGCCGTCAGCGGCTCATCGGCGTCCATGCGCATGTCCAGAGGACCCGCCGAGCGGAAGGAGAACCCGCGCTCCGGACTGTCCAGCTCCAAACTCGAAACGCCCAAATCAGCAAGTACACCGTCGAGCTGCGGCAATTTCAGGCCGCTCTTTACGTCGTCGATCTTCGAGAACCTTGACCGCACCAGAGTCACCCGCTGCTCGTAAGGCTTCAGCCGCTCCCGCGCAATTTCCAGGGCGCGCGGATCGCGGTCCAGGCCGACCAGTCGCCCGGTGGTCAGGCGTCGCGCGATTTCCAGCGCGTGTCCGCCCGTGCCAACCGTCGCGTCCACATACGTTCCTTCCGGCCGGATCCGCAACCACCGTACTGCCTGTTCCAGCAGAACCGGCGTATGCAGAACGCTCAAACTTCAGATGCCTAGATCTTCCAGCGTCTTTTCGTCTTCCGCCGTGATGGGATTGCTATTGAGCTGCTCAAGGAACCGGGCATGGTTCCAAACGGCCAGATAAGTCAAGTTGCCGAGAACATTGACATCGCCCTTCATCTGCGCCGCTTCCCGCAGTACGGGAGGGATCAAGAGCCGTCCCTGTCCGTCCAGCGCCACCACCTGACCGTAATAATTGGTGCGGGTCAGGAACTTTTGCTTGGCCCGGTTGTGCGAGGAGACGCGCGCGAGCTTCTCTTCAATTTCGTTCCAGACCTTCATGGGATAGATCCGGACGAAGTCGCCGTTCTCACTCGTGACATAGAACCTTTCGCCCATTTCACGCAGCTCGGCCAGAAATGCCACAGGGACCTTCACCCTGCCCTTCTCGTCCACTTTTGCGGGATAGTTCCCCCGGAGCATTTCCAGCTTGCTTCCGATCGCCCGAATGGAGCCTGTTCAAATCCACTTCCTGACACTTGTTACCACTTTCTCCCACTTTGGTCCACGATTGTATGTGGGGGCGATTTCTTGTCAAGAGAAATTCCACACGAGAATCAAAATATTTGTGGAAAAGCGCAGGAAGGCGGAGGAAGGACACGCCACAGAGCGGCGAAAACCACAATAGCTAGTGTTCAGCGCGTGAGGCGATGCCGAGCCATAGTCGAGGGATTGCAGCGGAACGACCTGGATGTCGCGTATGAGTTAACAGGAAAGCAACGGAGAAGAGGCGCCTACGGGTTGGGGGGATTCCGCAGCGTATTCAGGTCGCGGAGCATGCCCTGCTCGTCCGGAGTCAGACCCTGCATGAATCTCGGATCGTTCAAGCGAGTCTGACGCTCTGAATCACTCAAGCCGCGCAGAGTGCGGAGACGACCGAGCAGGAGTTGGCGCCGGTCTTGCGGAAGCTGCTGCCATTTCGGCAAGAGTTCCCGCTGGACGTGCTGGCGCTGCTCCGGCGTCATCTGCTCGAAGATGCGCTCGCGATCACGAAGGGCGTTGCGCTCCTCGGGCGTGAGCCGGTTCCAACGCTGCAGTCGCTGGCGGATCTGCTGCTGCCGCTCCGGCGGGAGGCCCTGAAAGCGCTGATTGTTCTGCATGAAGCGCTCCTGCTCCTCGGGCGACATCCCCTGCAGAGTTTCGACCCACTTTGGAGGCAAGCCGGCCATCCTACGAGCGTTTGGCGGGGCTCCAGGTCCCGGCTTGCCATTCTGCGGCAGGTTCGGCTGACCGCCTGCGGCGTTTGGATTCGGATTCGCGAGCTTATTCGCGGTCGGGTCGCTGGTGTTGTTGTTCGCAGGCTTGGCGGCTTGATTGTTCCGCGCCGCCTTCGGAGGGTGCGGCTTGGGCGGATAAGGGCGCTGAGCGTGAGCGGGATACGGTCCGCCGAGGAACGCCGCGAGCAGCGCCAGGGTCGAGACCAGTCCGAGTTGAGTTCTGCTACCAGCCATTTACAGAGTCCCGGTGTCCTGCTCCTGTTGCGGCTGGTCCGGCTGCTGCGGAACCTGGTCGGTCACCGGCAACTCCGAGAGCGCCTCGAAATTGTTCAACACTTCGTAATTCTCAAGGACACGGAGGTCACGAATCATCTGGAATTGCTTTTCACTCGTCATTGTTTCCTGACGCTCCGGCGGCACGTTTGCCATCCAGAGCGAGAGCGCTACGAGGAGCGTGGTCGCAAATGCCAGGCGCGGCGAAGGAACAAGCCATCCGAACCAGTTCCGGCGTGGCTCAGCGGCAATGCGAGCACGGAGACGCGCATCGAAGCCGAAGGACGGCTCGGTGGCAGGCGCCTCGTCGAGCACGTTCCACAATTTGCGGTATTCTTCGACGCGTGCGCGGCAAGCATCGCAGACTGCGAGGTGAGCTTCGACCTCGCGACGCTCCGTGGCATCGGCGCGGCCATCCATATAAGAGATCAGCACATTCGAAATCCGTTCACAATTCATAATGCCCTTCCTTTCAGGGTCCCTGAAGCTGCGGACCTCGCTTGCGCGGCGACCAACGGCGCCAGTTCGATCCGCAGCGCTTCGTAAGCGCGGAAGAGAAGCGACTTCAACGCGCTTTCCGAACAATCCAACACACTTGCAATCTCGGCGTAATCCATCTCTTCATACTTATGCAGAAGAACGGCCGCGCGTTGCTTTTCGGGCAGAGACTCGACGGCTCGGCGGATCAGCGCCGCACGATCGCGCTCGACCAAAGACTGGTCAGCGGGTATTTCCTTCGCCGGGATCTCAAGCGGCGTCTGGTCTTCCTCTGCGGGCACGTCGATGGAAACTTCCATCTGGCGGTAACGGGCGTCGCGGATGGAATTGAGCGCCAGGTTCGTGGCGATGCGAAAAAGCCAGGTCGTAAACTTGGCGCTGGGCGCGTATTTCTGGCGCGCCCGATAGACCCGCAGGAAAACTTCCTGAGCGAGGTCTTCGGCCGTCGCCGAGTCCCTGACCATACGGTACAGGAAGTTGACCAGGGGCGTGCGATACTTCCGAAGCAAAAGCTCGAAGGACGAATCGTCCCCCGCTTTCACCTCCAGCATCAACTGGACGTCAGACCTGGCCATGGCCTCCACATTCTATCTAACACATGGCAGGTGAGAAAGTTGCGCTGGGTGTGGGGTTTCCATTTTAGGACACGTCGACTAGTCGAGAGAACCTATGGACCGCAGGGCCGAAACCCGAGCCGGCTATCCAAGTGCACTTGGAGGCGGGATTCGGGCGGCGCAAGCGCAGCCCCTACAAACACTTAGTGTATGGGGCTAAACGCGGAACAGGACTTTAAGACCGAGCATGAGGGCGGCGCCGAGGAAGACGATCACCGCCATGGCGACCCCGGGCTCGCGATTGACCTCGGGGATCAGGTCCGATGCCGCCACATAGAGGGTTACCCCGGCGGAGAGTGGCAGCGCCTCCCCTACTTGGCCGCGCAAGACATACATCAGGCCCACGCCGGCAAGGGTCGACGCACCTAAGATCGCCGAAGAGATGAAAGCGACACGCTTGCTCTGTCCGCTTGCGAGCATAAGTGAGGCGACCGTGAAGCCTTCAGGAAACTTGTGCAGGAAAATGGCGATAAAAATCACTGCGCCGAGCCAAGTCGAGACCAGAAGTCCGGAGGCAATCGCCACGCCATCGAAGAACGTGTGAATTACCAAACCCAGGACGGCTGCGTAGCCCGCGCCGTGGGCGGAAACTTCCTCTTTGTGGATTTCCTCGCCAAAATGAAAATGCGGCGCCAGGGTGTGCTCGAAAAAATGGACCATCAGATAACCGGCCAGGACGAGAATGGCTACCACGGAAGAGCTGCCTTGCAGGCGGAGCGACTCCGGGAGCATTTCCAGGAAAACCGTTGCCAGCATGAAGCCAGCGCCGAGCGCGACAAAATATTTCAGGTACTCACGCGACCACTGCCGGTGCACGATCAGCCAGCCGCCAACGAGATCCGCGGCCGCCGCCGTCAACCCTAAGGCCGTGGCAAGGAGTATGCGCGTTGTTTCGTCAGAGAGCATTCTGGAGTTCAACGAAGAGATTTAACGCAGAGAGCACGGAGGACACGGAGGACGCAGAGAGAAGCTCCGCGCCTTCTCTGCGATCTGTGCGTCTCAGGGGTAGGGTTAGCATTTGAACTTAGACAACGCATTTACCCTGAATGGCGGAAAAGGATGACATCACCATCCTGGACGATATACTCCTTCCCCTCGAGACGCACCTGTCCCTTCTCGCGCGCGGCGGCCCAGCTTCCGGCGGCGAGCAATTCCTCCCAGCGCGCGACTTCCGCCTTAATGAAATTTTTCTCGATGTCGCTGTGAATAGCTCCCGCAGCCTTTTGAGCTGTGGTCCCGCGCTCGATTGTCCAAGCGCGGCACTCCGGCTCGCCGCAGGTGAGAAAGGAAATCAATCCCAGCAAACGATAGGTCGCTTGAATCAGGCGATTTCGTCCCGACTCGGCCAGGCCGTAGGCGCGCATCATCTGCGCAGCCTCGGCCTCGTCCAGGTCCGCCAGTTCCGCCTCAATCTTTCCGCAAAATGGCACGACCGCGGTCTGCGGTTTCGACGCGAGTTTCTCAAGTTTATGCTTCTCGACGACGTGATCGATTTCCGACGCTTCCTCATCTCCGAGGTTCACAACATAAAGCATCGGCTTGCGCGTCAGGAAAGTGAAGCCGGTGAGCATCTTCTTCTCTTCCGGCTTGAATTCGATTTCGCGCAGAGGTGTTTCGGATTCGAGGGCTTGGCGGCAGCGAGTGAGAAGCGCGAGCTCGACTTCGAGCTGCGGATCTTTCTTTTTCTTCAGGTCTTTTTCGATGCGCTCGATGCGGCGGCCGGCCTGCTCGAGGTCGTTCAGCATCAGCTCGATTTCGATGCTCTCGATATCGCGCATGGCATCGAGGCTGGCGGCGGGGTGCGGCACCGCAGGATTCTCAAACAGGCGCACAACGTGCGCTAGCGCGTCCGCTTCGCGTAACGGAACCAGCGAGGCGGAATCCTTCACGCGATCTTTCTGAATCCCACCGACATCGACATATTCGATCGTTGCGAATGTGGTCTTCTTCGGCTTGAAAAGCTCGGCGAGCTTCACGACGCGCGGGTCGGGGACGCGGGCCACGCCGACGTGCGTTTCGCCCGGCTGGGATCGCGCTTCCACGCGAGTGCGCGTCAGGATGCGGAACAGACTCGTCTTTCCGACCTGCGGAAGGCCGATAATTCCTGTTTGCATAAGCGAGTGATACTAGCATAGGCGACTGCCCGCACCGTTCGAGCCGAGCTGCGGGCACGCGTATCCAAGAAATCAGCTCGTCGAGTTTTCGTCTGCGGTCGCTACGGAAGCCGTCTGTAAGATTTTCTGTTGAAAGTAGGGGAAGAAAAAGAAAGGGTGTCTCCGAAAACCACGACCCATGCCGGGGTCGAAGAGAGGAGACACCCAATGACTATATCCCTAACCCGGAGGGTAACA
>JBARRP010000357.1:0-7059 GCA_049644285.1 Candidatus Acidiferrales bacterium
AGGGCTCCAGAACAGTTCGTTGCCTCCCCGCTCTGCCTTGTAGGCTACGCGCGATGAGACGCGCGGTCTGATCGAGTTCCTCCTCTCCAGACAATCATTTTCAGCAGCTTTACAGGTCGCACTCCGGTTTGCCGACTCTACGTCTGAGTGGAGCTGAATCGGTAAACGCAGCGGCCATTATCATTACTAGCCGGGGGTCGGTGCGAACCGTAAATCCACCCAATATGCCCACGTTGACTTGTCTCGCCGCGCATCCTATGATGTACGCCACGCATGCCGGATGCCCAGTCTCTCATCGGCCGCACAGTCTCTCACTACCGCGTCATCGAAAAGCTGGGTGGCGGCGGCATGGGCGTCGTCTACAAAGCAGAAGACACGGAACTCGGCCGCTTCGTGGCCCTCAAGTTCTTGCCCGACGATGTCGCTCGCGACCCGCAAGCCCTCGAACGCTTTCGTCGCGAAGCCCGCGCCGCTTCGGCTCTCAATCATCCCAACATCTGCACGATTCATGAGATCGGCCAGCAGGACGGCCATCCCTTCATCGTCATGGAATACCTCGATGGCACGACCCTCAAGCACTTGATCACAGGCAAGCCGATGCGGATGGAACGTCTTCTGGAGCTTGCGATCGAAGTTGCCGACGCGGTGGATGCGGCCCACGCCGAAGGCATTGTGCATCGCGATATCAAGCCCGCGAATATCTTCGTGACCAAGCGGGGCCACGCGAAAGTTCTCGATTTCGGCCTGGCCAAGGTCACGAGCAGCAGCAAGCACGGTGGGCTATCGGACGGTTCTGCGACCCAAAACGTCACGGAAGCCGATCTGACCAGCCCGGGCACCGCCGTGGGCACAGTCGCCTACATGTCGCCGGAGCAGGTCCGCGGGCAATCTCTCGACCCGCGCACCGATCTTTTCAGCTTCGGCGTTGTGATTTACGAGATGGCCACCGGCGCTCTGCCCTTCCGCGGCGAAACCTCCGGCGTGATCACCGACGGAATTTTGAATCGCGCCCCTGTGCCTTCCGTCCGCCTGAATCCGGACCTGCCACCCAAGCTCGAAGAAATCATCAGCAAGGCCCTCGAGAAGGATCGCGACCTCCGCTATCAACACGCTTCGGACATGCGCTCGGATCTGAAGCGCCTCAAGCGGGACACGGACACCGGCCGCACTGCAGCCCAGGCCGCAGCCCCTGAGGAACCGCCCGCCAAAGCGTCCGATTCGGCCATCGCTGTTCCGGAACGCAAGTCCTCAGGCCGCCGGCCCGTAACCCCACCCGTCGCTGAAGTGGAGCCGCTACATCCCTGGCGAAGCCTGCCGTGGAAAAGGGCCATCCCCGCATTCATCGTTCTGGCTGCCCTCATAGCCACCGGCCTTTACTGGCGTGGGCGCCAATCCGCAAAGCTCAGCGAAAAAGATACAATCGTCCTCGCCGATTTCGCCAACACAACCGGCGATCCTGTGTTCGACGACAGTCTTCGCCAGGCGCTTGCCGCGCAGCTTGGCCAATCGCCCTTTCTGAATATCCTTTCCGACGGAAAAGTGCGCGCCACGCTGCAACTGATGGGGCGAAGTCCGGACCAGCGCGTTACACAGAGCATGGCTCAGGAAATCTGCCAGCGCGACGGCGGTAAAGCGGTGCTCGCGGGCTCGATCGCGCAGGTCGGCGGCACCTACAACGTGATTTTGAACGCCGTCAATTGCTCTACCGGGGACACATTCGCAACCTCGTCCACCCGAGCGGACGGTAAGGATCACGTCCTCGACACCCTCGGCAAGGTAGGATCAGAAATCCGCGGCAAGCTCGGCGAATCCCTCAGCTCGATTGAGAAATTCAACGTTCCCATCGAAGCCGCCACCACTTCTTCGCTGGAAGCTCTGAAGGCCTATAGCATGGGCGTGCAGACGGACTACGGCAGAGGCGACGCCGAATCCATTTCGTTTTTCAAACAGGCGATCGCCCTCGACCCGAACTTCGCCGTGGCCTATACCAAGCTGGGAGTTATTTACAATAACCTCGGGCAAGCGGGTCTGGCGATCGAGAACATCAAGAAGGCATACGAGTTACGCGACCGCACGAGCGAACGAGAAAAGCTATATATCACGGCGCACTACTACGGCGAAGCAACCGGAGAATTAGATAAGGCGCTCGAGGACTATCTTCTCTGGGAGAGGGAATTTCCCAAGGACTTCATTCCCTATCTGAATGCAGGGAGCATTTATCCCACACTGGGACAATACGAAAAAGGAATTTCAGAGACGCGGCTGTCCCAGCAGAACGAGCCGAATGACGTCATAGTTTACAGCAATCTCGCTGGAACTTATTTGAATGTGAATCGTCTCGACGAAGCCAAATCCATTTTTGATCAGGCCCTAGCGCTCAAGCTGGACGATCCCGCTCTGCGCTCCGGCATGTACTCGTTAGCCTTTCTTCAAAATGATCCCGCCGGAATGCAGAAGCAAGTCGACTGGGCAACAGGCAAGCCCGGCGCCGAAGATCAGCTCCTATCCCAGGACTCGGATACAAAGGCGTATTTCGGGCATCTTACAAAGGCGCGAGAACTCTCGCGCCGCGCAGTCGACTCCGCCAGCCATAACGGCGCGAAGGAAACCGCCGCCATCTGGGGGAGCAATGCCGCTCTCAGGGAAGCGGAATTCGGTAGTTCGGGCCCGGCTCGTCAGGATGCGCAAACGGCCCTCGACCTCGCCTCAACACGGGATGTGGAGGTGCTGGCTGCGTTGACTTTCGCGCGGATTGGCGATGCGCCTCGGGCGATGGCGCTGACCGACAAGCTCAACAAAGATTTTCCTGTGAATACTATCCAGCAGTTTTATTGGCAGCCAACCATTCGCGCCGAGGTTGAATTAAGCCGCAACAATTCTGACAAGGCGATCGCGCTTCTGCAAACGGCTGCGCCTTACGAATTGGGGGGAGGTGGTCCCATCGGAGGCTTGTATCCGGTCTTCGTTCGCGGCCAGGCTTTTCTGCGAGGACACCAAGGCGCTCAGGCAGCGGCTGAATTTCAGAAGCTCATCGACCACAGGGGGATCGTCATTAATCTTCCCCTTGGTGCTCTCGTCCACCTCTACCTCGGACGCGCGTACGCTCTCGAAGGCGACACGGCAAGAGCCCGCGCCGCCTACCAGGATTTCTTCGCGGTCTGGAAAGACGCCGACCCCGACATCCCCATCCTGCAGCAGGCCAAGGCGGAGTACGCCAAGCTGAAGTGATTCAGCAGGGAAGCGCATTACTTCCGAGTAGCCCGTCAACCGTCCATGGTCGCTTTCAACCGCGACCAAATCAGCGGCTTGCCGACTACCCAGGATTTGTGCGTTCGCCGGGCGGGTAGGCATGAACCCCTATTAAGTGAAATGGCCTGTTCGAGCCAACTTGCCACGCGGGCCTTTGTCCGAACTCACCTACAAGGATAAAGTGAAAACCTTCGGGTTCCGTCCTCGGCGACCTAGGACGAGAAGGCGGGGTGGTGTTGTCTCACACCATCGTCATCTGTTGCCTTAGCTGGCTGGCGAAGATGTTCTTCGGGATGAGCGCGTGGACACCCCGCACGATGTCCACCACCTGGGTCACACGGAAGCTCACGGCAATGCTGCATAGAGCGTACGCGTCGAGCTCACTGATCTTCGCCTGGGCCGCGAGGAATTTGATCGCGTTGCGCGCGGCGAGAGTCATCGCCACATGCAGATCTTTGTCGAGGCCCATGGTGATCCAGTGCGTATCCGTCTCTGCGAGCGGCCAGGCCAAGTTCTTCTGCTTGTGGAGGAGCACTTGGATTCGCAACTCCTTCATGCGGGTCTCGATAGCGCTGTTGCAGATCTCGCCATCGCCCTGCACGGCATGGCTGTCGCCCGTATAGATGAGCGCCCCCGGCTTCCACACTGGTATGTAGAGCGTCGATCCCTCGGACAACTCGCTGAGATCGAGATTACCCGCGTGTGGCCCTGGCGGCACCGCGTTGGTCACACCCGGGCTCAGCGGTGGAAAAAAGCCATCGGGCGGCGCTACACCCAAGGTGCCCTGGAACGGCTTCAGCGGAATGGTGATGTGAGGCATAAACTTGCTCTTCATGGCACCGAGGTCAAGATCAACGTACTTGATCTGTCCCTTCGGATAGTCTTGCGGAAGCAAGCCCGTCCCAATCGCGGCTGGGTTGTTGAAGACAGCGCCCCATTCGAAGGGCTGAATCCGCTTGTAACGAATCTCCAATACGTCGCCCGGCTCGGCCTTGTTCACGGCGATCGGGCCGATAACCGACAGCGGCCCCCTTCCAGGATTGTTCATCCGGAGCTTCGCCAAGGTCTCGATCGGTACGCCCGGCTGCAGTTCGTTGAGAAAATGCGACCAAGTTTCGGGAAAGCTGATGGAATCGCCCGAGTCGATGGTGAGAATGGGCGGCAGGTTGGTGTCGTAGACGCCGAGCTGCACCGTTTCCTTGGTCGAGCGGACCACATGCACGCGGCCTTCACTGTGATGAGCTTCACGCTTGGGAGCCGCACCAGTCTGACCTGCTCGCGCAAGCTTGGCGAACCACGGCTCGACTGCCGCGAGTGCGCCCATGAAGGTGCTTGCCTGCAGGAACTTGCGGCGCCAGCGTCCGCGCGCCGAAAGATAATTGTCGAGATTCCCCCGATCCACCTCGTCCATATGGAGGAGACGATCGGAGGCGCGATTGTCGAAAGTGTAGTCCTTAATGTCCTCGCGGAAAATGCCCACGCCCTTCTCGTCGCCGCAACCAAAGAGATTTGCACAGGCGTGATGATGCCAGTCTTTCGGGATGTGTTCGTTGACCTCGTGGTCTTGCGACATGATGCCCCCTGAGAAAGCGTTCGCGCGTCGTGGACCGAGCGGTCGATGGATGATCGGTTCCGTCGCCCGAAAACGATCATAACGCCAGAGGAGCTGTTACGTGTACTGACCCGGGGCGAGGTGTCGATCAGTAGCGCTGATCTTGCAATGCCCGGGCTACCATTCAGTAGTTCTTGGCGGCCCGTTCTGGTCGGATGGTCGGTAATCCGGAGAGCGCCGGGATAAACCGGCATGTTGTAGGGGATGAAAGAGCCCTACAGGAAAGGAGAGCAGCGAATCCATCCTGGCCTCGAGTCTTGCAGGCGACACCGCGAGGTGTCGCTTGAAGTGTGGGCTCGTGCCTATCCCGGTTATTGTTTTCGGACACGTTCGGTGCAAAAGGGAACCGTTTAGGCCTGCCCCAGATCCGCACCGCGGTCTCAACAGTCTCAAGCGGTCTCGGAGCGCGAGTTGAAGTCCGTCCAGTGGATCGCCCTAGCTGGCGCCTTCTTTCGGGCAGTGGCCTCAACATACTCTATGAATTGTTCTGGCTGGTCCGGAGGGGCGATTTCAAACTTGAGCTCCAATTCGCCTGGTCGCGTGTTTGTGTATGTTAGACGGAACCTTGGCCGCGATGGTAAGAGATCGCTCAGAAAGGTCGCCGTCTTTCCATCCACCGAAATGGTCACCGCATACTGGATGGAATGTCCCTCATTGTCGAAATACGTCGCCCTGGTATGGCTTGTTTCAGAGTCAACGTAAATTACCGTGAACGAATCGTGCGAGAGTGCAGGACGGTCTTCGGTCGCGGGGTAATCAGAGTGATCCCTCCGGATGAGAACCCTGCCTTGTAGATCTGTGGTGAACGAGAAGGTTCCGGTGCCTTGGCCCGGTGCGCCCCAACCTTCACCGAACCAGTCCCCGATGAGAAATTCAAATGCCTTCCAGTTAGGAATGACGCTCGGCTGCTTTCTTGACACCATGGGCGCCATTGCGCACCTCCCTTCTGACTATCGGACACATTATGAACCTTGGCACCGACCGGAAGAAAGATTTAGATGCAACCTCGATACGGCCGGATCAAGACCCTGTTCAAAAAAGAATGGTTCTGGGACGACTGCACTTTTGCGAGAAATATTACCTCTGAAGTGACACAACGCCGCTAGCTAAACTGGCCGTGGCGTGAATTTACACCACCGCCGCTTTCGCCGTCCGGCCGGTTTCCTGGTATTTCTCGAACAACTCACGTTCCGCTTGCAGCCAATCATCCATATCGTGTCCATGAGCGCCGCCACGTTCGACATAGAACTCGTGTGCGCGCACCTCGATTTCTTCACGCGTGGGACGGCCCCCGGCAGTCTTTGGCTCGCCCCCTGGAGAGGGCTTTTCTGTCGGTTTGGACATGACTCCCTCCTTTGGCCGGAGTTTCGGATTCCAACTCTGCCTTTGGGAAAATCGTAGGCCAGCAATCCCTTATTCCAAACTCAGGTCTAGCTTTCTGCCAAACCTGTGTGTCTTCGCGCGAATATATGAAAGTTCTAGGTTGCCGCAGCGGCGGCAGCGGCTTGTTCCAAAATCGTCACCGCTCGGCCGACCTCCGCGACGCCAAAAATCAGTAGCGGCGCGTTAGGACTTGGCTCGAGGCCGCAATAGGCATAGTTGATGTTGATATTGGCTTCGCCGAGTCGCGCTGGGCCGCTTGCGCCAGGGCGCCAGGCCGGTGTGGAAGCTTGACTTGAGCGACTTCTGCCACTGTGTAATTCAGTTTCTCGGTATCGAGGACCGTCTTGGTGGTCGTGGGATTGTCGACTACGAAGCGAACCAGGCTCTTGCTTTCCGATGAGGGAAACGATTGGAAAGCCAGAATATTCACTCCGCGATCAGCCAGCGCTTGGCAGGCCTTTCCGAGCATGCCTGGCCGATCCTCCATGCGGATGGCAAATTCCTTTGCCGTGGGCATCTTAGGCAACCTCCTTTATCTGCATTCCGGGGACACAGCACGAGGCATCGCTGATTCAACGGTCTTCTCGAGGTCAATAAGAGCTCTATCTACATCTGCCCACAGTTTTTCTCGGACCGGGCTGCTGGAATGTGTCGCAACGCGAACAATCCAGCGCAACGCCGCCACTTGAAATTGCCCCTCGCGTAGTTGATTGAAACCTGGAAAAGGAAAGCAGCGGCTCTCGCCCGAACTCGGATAGAGTTCGGGGTGAGAACTCTCATTTCTGAAAGGAGAGCCGCTGTGAGCAAAACCTATC
>JBARRP010000358.1:0-19894 GCA_049644285.1 Candidatus Acidiferrales bacterium
GATGCATGGGAGCAGGTCAAAGAGGGTGCAGTGATTTTGCAGTGGTTCTCGGTTCAGATCCGTTCAGAACGAGTACAAACGGATCAACCCATCCATCTTGTAACGGATTGACGGGTATAGTAGAGTCCAAGATTTTCAGAACCAATCACAAAAGCGTTCTGTTTTCCTAAACCGCGTGTCGGGAGTTCGACTCTCCCCAGGCCCACCACTCTTACTCATTATTGGATAAGGGTTTAAGGTAGCCGCGAGAAACCCTGGACGCCCGCCGAAAACGTCTACTGCAGTGAAATTGCAGTAGCACGTTGCACAAGTTTGCTGTGCGCGGTTGGAACGGTATGAGGCGATCTTCGGAGCTGCTCTCAGCGTTCTTGGTCTGAGCAAGGAATCCCTGAAAAGCAAGCCTGAATTTAACTTCGACTCGGGGGACCCAGTAAATCTAGAAGGCGGTATCGCGATTCTCAGGGCGGTTGAGGTGTTACGACTGGCGCATTTCTCTAACATCACGCTTGTGAAGCCGAGAAAGAATTCATTCGCCGACTCTGCTCATTCGAGTTCCTATGCGCGGATGGGAATATTCGAAACAAATACGCACTCTTCAGCGTTCGGCACTCCAGTGGCGTTGAGAGCTTCGACGAAAGCTCCGTAGATCGGCCACGGGTATGGGGTCGGGCCGACGATCAGTCGGTCAAAGACTTGCGCGAAATCCAAATCGGCGATCAGCGGTGAAGCTGAGCCGTCGAGCGGAACCTTGTAGACGACCTGGGGGACACCCGCGACAACCTCTGTGGAAGATTGCATCAGGGGAGAAGGCCAACGCTTTGGCGTGTAGATCGCTCGCCATTCGCGTTCCTCGTGAAAGCCTTCGTGCTTGAGACAGACGATGCCGGAAGCAAACATCTGAAAAACTAGCGGGACAAGGACCTCTCGTTTGAGCGTACGGAGGTAATCGCGATTCGCCTGAACGTTTGCGATGACTTGATCGATGACGCCGTGAGCGGCGGATTCCGACAAGTAAGCGACTGGGCTGAAGTTGAGAGCGAGAGACACGGCGGAAATCGAGACGTATGGGAAGCGGAGCACGATGCCGACGCGAGTGCCAGTTCCGCCGAAGGCTCGCCACATCGAGAGTCGCCCGTGCACGTCTTCGGAGTCTTGGTGCTCGGAGACACAGGCGATATAGGTATTCAGTCGGAGGTCCTGCCACCAGTTGTTAAAGGCGGTGATGGCGTCGTCTGCGGCTCCTGGTGTACAGGCGTCGAACGCATCAATGAACGCCTTGCGTTTTGCGGCGTCCAGGAAATAACGATTGAAGATATCGAAACCGTGCTGCACTTCGCGGTAGTCGGACATGCAGTTGGTGTTGCGTAACCAGAATCGTTTCGTGCGGATGATGCTGAGGGCGGCCTCAGCGGTCGTGTAGTGAACGAATCGGCCGTGAGTCTGATCGGGTGTGCGTTGGTACATCGCCTGCATTTGTTTCAGGGCATACGGCATCGTGATGCTCATGATGCGCACGCCTTCATCGTGAATCTTGCGGACTTCTTCGGGGGTAGGGATCTGGATTGGGCTGGGCGGCTGGGTATCCACGGTGACCTCGCGGGGATAACTTTAGCAGTGAGGCAGAATGAATTCGCGTTGTTTCGTAAGTGACCGAAACTTAGCGACGCGGATGGCTACCAAAATCGACGAAAAACGCGCAAAGATACCCTCGGGAATGCTTGTTGGACCCCAAATGGACCCCAAATTGAGCGCCGCCGTAAAGAGGCAGCGTTCTGACTATTACGTTAGGGTCGGCGCGAAAATAAATCGCTATCGCGCAGTCACAGTGGGAGCGGAGATTATGGCGATCACACCATCAGGATCAGGCGAGACTGATTGCGCGAATGTAAGTTCGAGATCAGTGCGGAACGCAGCGGATGTGTTCTCGTTTGGAACCGTACCAATTGCGTGGAATGATACCACCTGATTCTCTGTGTGATATACCTTGTTGAGACTCGCAGATGAAGATTGGGCGAAATGAGCGCTGTCCCTGCGGCAGCGGACTCAAGTACAAGCGATGCCACGGGAGTGTCGAACGAGAAATGAACAAGAGACGAATCGATCCGGTAACCGCTCGCGCTGCTTCCCCAGCTCCACCCGCGCCAGCGAACACGGTGAACCAGGAAGTGCCGCGCGATGTTTTAGGCATCCCAGGAGCCCACTACCAACTGTGGGTCCGCAATCTCAGGAGGGGTGAAGACCCTCGCAGCGCGTTTGAGAATCAGGAGGATAAATATCGCGTTGTTTTCACACTGAGCCGCCATCCGCTCGACAAGCAGAACCTGGATTTTAGAGGCACTGGAGACTCTTTTATTCAGATAGCAAAGCCCGAGAGTGAACGAAAGTCGGAAGATGCAGATAGGTTACTGATCTTCTCGGCACACACAACCCCGACCGGCGTAGAGAAAATTGAGGTACAAGGAATTCCAAACAAAGAGGGACGACTTGCGCAGTGCTGCGTGGAGTTAAATGCGCCCAGCTTTGCAGAGGCAGATCGAATCGCATTCGGCGCGGTGAGTAGCTTCTTCAGCACGCTGGCTTTCGAAATAGATGTACCGGTACGGCTCGGGCAGCTAAATATCGAACAGACCACGACTCAAAACGCTTCGATGACATACACCTGTCCTTACCCAGACGTGCATCTGACTGCGGCCGGGACTGATCTTAGTAACATTCCCTACATTCAGTCGTTGCTGTCGCTCTACCGAGAAGGGATCAACAGCAACAGCATGAACTATCAGTATTTGTGCTGGTACAAAATAATTGAAGGAATCAATTGGAAACGCACTGAGGAGTTGTCGGCACAGTCTGGCGCGGCCAAAGCGGGTTTCAAGCTCAAGTTTCCCGAGGCCCTGCCTTGCACGAAAGAGGAGATGAGGAAGGTAGTCGCTGAGGTATTTCCGCTGCTGGACCCGGCACAGGTGAAGGACGAGCGCTGGGATCATGTCGTGCCGGACGAAGGCCTCGGTTGGAGGTTCAACCGAATTAGGCAAGAGAGGCTGGAAGAGATCCGAAACAAGATTGCTCATATGCTGAGTGAACCAGGGGGCGACCTGAGCCTTTCACCAGACACCCATAGTCATCGCGCTGAAGTCACACGTTGGATTAGCCTGTTGCGTTTGATGGCACGCGTCATGATACGGAACGAAAAAGCCAGACTTCCGCAGCCGCCAGGCGTTTTTGACTCGCCGCCACAGGCGGGGCACATCTCGCAGCTTCGTGAAGAATTCCGGAAGAGTTGACTGCAACGAACTTATCCATATTTTGTTCCGTTTGTTCCAGGTAGCTGTATGATTCCTGTCTCAGCAACGCGTGGATGCGAGCACCTTCATTTCTTGCGGATGGTGTTGGGCTTCAGTTCACCCGTCGGTTGGAAATCAAGGAGTTTGCAACATCTGCCATTCTTGATTGCCTGTATTCCTCCAGCTTCCGAATCGCATCACGGCGAGATTCGTCCAGTACCTTCGCGTAGGTCTGGACGATGCCCGGAGACGAGTGCCCAAGCAATCCCGCAAGAGTCAGCGATGAGGTGCGTGCTTCGTGCATTCGAGTTGCAAACGTGTGCCGCAGGTTGGCGATAGGAAAGTACTCAATCGCCGCCTTCTTCAGTGCTGTGGCCCAGGTCTTTGGGAGCTTCAGAAGATGTGTCGCGGGATTCCGCGGATTGAAAAATACGTACTCGGAGAAACCAGGACCCGCCATCTCTTGCCACTTCAGTAGTTCTGTCTTGCAACGCTCCGTGAGCGGAACCATGCGCTGTCCCGCCAGCGTCTTCGACTGGCAGACGAAAATCGCGCCCTCGTCCAAGTCAACGTTTTTCCACTTCAGAGGCAACGCCTCTTTTCCGACGCGAAGTCCCGTTTCCACCAGCAAAACGATGAGGGCTCTGAGCAGCGGCGGGGCGACAGCCAACAAGCGCAGCTCCTCGCCAAAGGTCAATATGTGGGGACGTCGACGTGCTTTCCGTTCCTCTAGAAACTCAACCTCCTCAAATGGAGTTCGGGTGATGAAGCGACGCCGAAGCGCTAGTTTCAACATGCGGCGCAGCACAGCAAGATCTCGATTCACGGTTGCCGAACGGACGCCAGAATGCAACCGCTTTTGCTTGAATTCCTCGATCCCAGCGGCGTCGATCTGAGAGAGCTTTACTCCTTCGAACTGCACCTTGAGGTTGTCGATGGATGATGAGTACCGACGTTTTGGTGTTGGCGTGCGGGATGGACTCCAGGAATTGCTCAGCATATACTTCGAATTTCGGCGGATTAGATTTCGGCAGTCCGAAGCGTCCTTCGGCAATTTCTCCCAAACGAGCATCCAGAATCTTCTGGGCCATTCGTTTGTTCTTCGTGTGCGTCGAGTGATTGTACTGGTGGCCGTTGGCGGTGTAGGCCATGTACCAGTTCCGACCTTTCTTATAGAGGCCCATCGCAATGCATCCCCTGTGCGTTGGCGGCAGCTACGGCCAACGACTTTTTCCCGTCAGCGTCATTGATCCGAGTTGGCATGCGCCGATTGAATTGCCGCCGTTTCGTCCTGCTTTGTCCTGCTTTGTCCGGCCATTCCCGCTTCTTCCGTCTTTCGGACTTTGCTGGATTTTGGCGGACTTTGTCAGACTTTGTCCGACTTTGTGGATTTGCCGAAGGAGCCGCTGTACGGAGTTGGTAAGGCCGACCTGTGAAATCCGGGTTCTTGCCGGACTTTGCTTGACTTTGCGAGACTTTCACAGGTGCTGCTAACCGACCCCCTCATTTGAGGCTTAATATGCCGGGCCAGCGCGAGACCTCGTTCTGATAGACCTTCCCGCTTTTTCAGGCTTTTGGTGAACCGGACGCCTCGACAGACACCGGCCTTAAGCCACGCCGAACCTCGGTGCAAATAAGGGTCGGGCCAGCGGCTCCAACTAACGCCACTATTTTCAATCGTCCGTTTCACGCAAATTCGCCCTCAAAAAACCAAGTGGTTTTAGGAGCCCACATACTGGCCCGCCAAAATCCTGTTCACCATGAATTGGGTCGTGTTGAAGCGGATCGCGATTTTCCGGATACTCGCATAGTCCTTCTCCCGCGCCGACCGGATTTGCTCCATTTCTTTCTCCGAGAATTGCCGCAGTGGTGGACGCCCTATGCGTTTGCCCTTTGCTCGAGCATTCCGCATGCCTGCCCTCACTCGCTCGATCGTCAAACATCGCTCCAGCTCGGCGACGGCACCGAGGACCGTGAAGACCATCTTGCCAGTCGGCGTGGTTGTGTCGACTTGCTCCGTAACCGAAACGAATTCGACACCTAACGCGCGGAATGTTTCCAATGCCCGCAAAAGATGCGAGACGCTTCGTGCGAATCTGTCGAATTTCCAACAAACCGCGACATCGAAATGGCGCTGATGCGCCTCCTCCATCAGCCGATTTAGCTGTGGTCGTGAATCCTGTGCCCCGGAAATTCCCTCGTCGACGTACACTCCTGCAACCACCCACCCTCGATGCTGGCAATACTCGTTTAGTTCACGGATCTGCATACTAGGGTCTTGACCGCCATTCAGTGTGGAAACCCTTCCGTAAATCGCTGCCCGTTTCTGTTCTCGCATCCTCGGGTCCTCCGTTCTCTCGGTTCTCCGATTTTGGAGACCTACCGGCCCGACATCAACCTCGGAGTTTCTGGCGGTTTGCGTTCCCCTCGAGTTGCGGCGATGCATGTGCAAGCTCATTGCCGCATTTTTCTCGGGTCTCATCGTCCCCTACCCCTCCACCTCGGAGGCTTGTCCTGCGCGAAAAACACGCCACCCGGCCTTTTCAGACCGTCTACGGTTCCCGGGAGCGGCTGGTACATCGAGCCGTCTCGGTCTACAATTGTGTGAACGTTTTCCATAGGCACTTGCCGACTCTCTCCCTCCGCGATCAAGATTGTGCGGCGAATCTTCTGGTCAAACGGGATGCCGCCCTTGTCCACTTCGAGTCTTCGCTCGCGGCGTAGTGAGTTAGGACCGAGCTGCACATTGATGAGGAACAGATCCATGCCGAACAGCTTATTCAAGACTTGAGCCAGTGATCGTTCTTGACCTGAACGCCATTCATTCACACCTCTTGTTTCAGGGGCGCAGTTCATTGCGGCCCACAGACGTCCGCAGTATCGCCATTCGCCGGAACCGAGGCCACCAACCAGGATGTGGAATTTCTCCGGGAATCCTGTAAATCCGTATGGCACGAACTGGACCCATCTAAAAGACCAGGTCCCATCGACTCTCTCGATCTCGCGCATCAATTCCCAGAACCGTACCTGCCAGAAGTCGGGGTCTACGTTCTGAGACAATGGGAGGCGCATCAACCAATTCCATTCCTGCTGAACACACCATCGCAGCAGGCCTTTCTGAAACGAATTTGAAGCCGGAATCCCCATCTGTGCCAACTCCTCTCGCCGTGCCGATGTTTCTTGCCTCTCGGGGGTCTGGCCATGCCCGTGGCAGTGTTTCTCCGGCCAAGCCGATTCCGGTTGTTGCCCCCGGTGGTTTCTACCGCGAGTGTCGCGACATTACTTCAGTCTCTTCCGCCAGAGACTCCACAAACCGCCTAATCGCTGATTTCTGAAACCGCACGCATCGAGGACTGAGCCTGATGCAAGGGAGGCGACGCTGAGAGAGGAGGTGGTAAACGGTCCCCGGAGCCAGGCCCAGAAATTCCGCGACCTCCCGCACGTTCATGAGCCGATCTTCCATCATTTTTCCCCTCGTCGAGGTAACGCTGTTGGCCACTTCGCGGCCCACCCTCGCAATGCGTCCCGGGCTACGCGATTTGTCCGAACAGGAACCAGGAATCGCCGAACGTTCTTCAGTGATGCGGTTGTCCGAAGATACTTCAAGGCGTCCCATAGGTGTGCGTCCAGCTTGGCAATCTCCCGAAGCACATGCAGGATTTTTTGCCGAGCAACGCCGCTATTCCATAGGCGATTGACAATTTTCTGCTCGTCCAACCGTCCGAAGAGGATCTGGTGACGTGGTAAAACCGCGATCAGCCGATGAAAATCAACAACGTGATCGATCCCGTGCTGTCGCAGAAACCTGCGATGCAGTTCCAACTCGAGTCGGTGTGCGCCGATTGTCTGTTTGTAGTAGGACCGGACGAACTTTGGTCCCTTCCGACTTCCCCACGCATCCCAGCCCTGTTTGTGACCCACCGAATATGGTCGCGCTTTGCCAAAGAGCGCTCGACGGCGAATATAGGCGCCATTGATCCCGCATCCAGCGGGGAAGTCGAACGCAACTTCGAGTAGTGTGATCCTCGGTTCCGAGAGCAGCTTGAAGATTGGCATGATGTCGTCAGCCTGCAGCCCGCGCGAGTCCTCGGGAAGAAAGGTGATCGTGTATCGATCCAAGTTCGGTAGCTCCCGTTCGTAGTAAACGACGAGCTTCATACCGCTGCGGGTATTCTCAAAATTTGTCCGGCGCCTGTAGGGCAGGAAGTCGTTTGATCGTCGCCGCCTGACGAATCCACCGAAGGTGCGGTGGAAGCCCAGCACCGATCGGAGGGCATCCAACTGGATCATCGAGGCCCCGACGCGCATGCGATCCGCACGAACAATGCAACGGGGCGAATTCTTGGCTCCCACCAATCCAGCATTTGCATCGATTCGTCGCCGCAGAGTCTCCCGAGCGGCGAGCATCTTGGGTAGTAACGACACTGGGAATTCTCTAAGTGTCGGGGTCAAAAACTGTGGACCACTTCCACCGGCAGTAGGCGCAAGCTTCGCCGTCCACGTCGGGATCGTGGTCGTCCTCGAGCCAGTCACCGCAAAGCGGGCAGCGCGGATCTTCTTGCTCCTTGGTTTTTTTCGCTTTCGAATTTCCCTTTTTCTTCATCCCCGCACCTCTTGACAATCTCTTGCGCCCAGAGGATCGCACGTGCCATCGCCCTGCGAACACGCATTGCTTGTGCGAAAATACCGGGCAATGCGTAGCGACCCGGAGTTTGAATCATTCTTGAGAACGTGGCGGGACGCTTTCGGCACACCAAAAGATGTGTGGGGCGGTCATCGAGCTGTCGAGGAGTTGCGCCGCGCCGGTTATACGACGGAATCGACAAGGTCGCCGAGAGAACACATTTCAATGCTGAGTTTTGTCCGCGCCGAGTCCAACCGCGGCCCGCGCCCGAGGGAAATGCTCGAGAAGGTCTTCGCTGAGGTGGAGGACTACAGAAGACAGAAGTTTGCCTGGCAAACGGAATTCCGGGCCACCGAGATGTTCCTGGCTGGAATCGGGCGTAGAGTGAGCCGCCGGGGCTTGCGCGTAGGTGATTCGCGGCTGAAGAAATTACTCACCAACACTGCGCAGGCGATCGAGCGGCGGCGGCTTGTTCTGCGAGATTTCAGTACTTCTGCACAACGCTCTCCGCTGGGAGTCTGGGAACGCCTGTGGTCACAGCATTCTAGGGCTGAATCCGTGACGCGGGAAATTGAATTGGATACGCGTCTGCAGGTTCAGTCAGCGAAAATGTTTCGAACATTCTTGCATAAGGACGAGGGAGTGTCGCTGCGAACAATCGCTCGCCTTGTCGTCCTCGTTTATTTCGTCGCCGGACTGGCGTCTGAGAAGAAAGAGAGAGAGGAGCCAGACGGACGCCTGTGGATCACTGATTCACAGCGCGTCGTGACGTGGCGCACGGTCGAGGATAAACTGCGCAGAAAAAGAATCCGTTGACCAACGCTGTGAAAAAGCTCTTTCATATTCCCTCATCTACCCAATCCCGGTCCCCAACGGCTCAGTAGCACACCCCCCAGCCCTCTGGTCACCTAAGTCCTGCACTCGCTCTTTTTGTTCGCGATCTGTGGCTACCAGTTCCTCGGCCCCTATGTGGATACGCGAATACGCCATTCCTAAGCCATGATTATTTGGCTTCGTTCCGCGACCAATCGACCGTTTCGATCTTCCGGCGCACTCTAGCACAAGAAACCCGTTCGTCTGTCGCGCAAGAGGTGTCCGACCTGTCCGCTCAGACCGTGTTTTTTCGTTCCACCAAGATCCGCTCGATGCTCCCACACCGTCTGCGTTGTTTATTCGTTCCAGGGATAACTACCTGGGTCGATTGCTCGGCCGCGATTTCGTGGAGAAAACACCTGCAGATTCACATCCCGGGCGGTTTTCACCGCTGATTTAATTACCTCTAGGCGCCGCTGGGAGCAGCTGGCGCCATCGTTCCATGGCAGATTGCGGTAAAGGAGGGTGGATCATCGCAACAGGTGTCCTGGAATCGATTCTCGGTTGATTTCTTGCCGGGAATGCCTGCGGAACCTAGCTCCCCATCATTATTATTCGTTCTCGCTTCCCCCATCAATGAACCTATATCTATTCCCCCTACTATTCTGTGAATTGGGACTAATAGAATCTACCCCTCCGCTCGGTTAGACGATTGCCTGCCTTGACGCGTTGACTTGCTTCATTGTGCGGCCTAAGATTCCCGTCCATAGGCAATACCTGCCCATGATCGGCCAGACCATCTCGCACTACCGAATCATCGAGAAGTTGGGTGGCGGCGGCATGGGTGTCGTGTATAAGGCCGAGGACACCGAACTCGGCCGTTTCGTGGCACTCAAGTTCCTTCCGGAAGAGGTCGCGCAAGATCCGCAGGCTCTTGAGCGGTTTCGTCGCGAAGCGCGCTCCGCCTCCGCTCTGAATCATCCCAACATCTGCACCATCTATGAAATCGGTAACCATGAAGGCCACCCCTTCATTGTCATGGAATTTTTGGACGGCGTGACCCTGAAGCATCGGGTCGGCGGCCGTCTTCTAGACGTCGGCCTCGTTGTGGATGTCGGTATTCAGGTCGCCGATGCCCTCGAGGCCGCACACGAGAAGGGAATCGTGCATCGCGATATTAAGCCCGCCAATATCTTTGTAACTACTCGCGGGCGGGTGAAAGTGCTCGACTTCGGTCTCGCGAAGACCGTCTTGCCACTTGCTTCAAGCGGATCAGGGGCAGCGACACTCGATGCCGCGCCGAAAGATCCGGAACCTCATCTCACCAGTCCCGGCTCCACAGTCGGCACGGTGGCGTACATGTCGCCCGAGCAGGTGCGAGCCAGAGAACTGGACGCGCGGACCGACATTTTTTCATTTGGCGTGGTGCTGTACGAGATGGCCACTGGAGTATTGCCCTTCCGCGGAGAAAGCTCGGCTGTCATCACGGAAGCCATCATGAATCGGGCGCCACTGGCCCCAGTGCGACTGAACCCCGATTTGCCGTCCAAACTCGAAGAGATCATTCAGAAGTCGCTGGAGAAAGATTGCAGCCTGCGTTATCAGCACGCAGCCGATTTGCGAGCCGACTTGCGGCGCCTGAAACGGGACACCGATTCGAGCCATACGGCGATACCAGCGGAAGCGACAGGAGCGGACCAGCAGATCGAGTCGGGACGCATCGGTGTGGAAGCAGCACGCGCCGTCGCCGCACAGGTGACGCCGAGTTCCGGAACGAAGCCTGCGTCGGGATCGGTGTCCGCAGTCCGGGAGTTTGCGCCGGCCGCGGCGGCAGGAAAGAAAGCGGTGCCATGGAAGATTGTTGGTGCGGGGGCGGCAATCCTCGTCGCGGCACTGGTCGGCGCGTACCTCTATCATCATAGCGGGCCAAAGCTGACCGAAAAGGACACGATTGTACTTGCTGACTTCTCGAACACAACCGGCGACGCAGTATTCGACGATTCGCTCAAGCAGGCCCTTGCCGTCCAACTCGCGCAGTCGCCCTTTCTGAACATACTACCGGACGAGAAGGCCCGGGAGACGCTGCGCTATATGGGTCAGCAGGCAACAACGCGTGTGACGCAGGACGTGGCGCGGGAAATCTGCCAGCGGACCGGCAGCACAGCGGTTCTCGCCGGGTCGATCACGCAGATTGGCAACCGCTACAACGTCATCGTGAATGGGGTGAATTGCTCGACGGGCGCATCGCTTGCAAGTTCCGAAGCGGAGGCCGACGGCAAGGATCATGTTCTCGATGCGCTCGGCAAAGTTGCTGTCGAAATTCGCGGCAAGTTGGGCGAATCCCTCGCTTCGGTTCAGAAATTTGACGCGCCTATCACCGATGCGACCACAAGTTCGCTCGACGCCTTGAACGCCTATTCGCTAGCACATAAAACCAGGAGTCAGCAGGGGGACGCCGCGTCCCTTCCCTTGTATAAGCGTGCGACCGAGCTGGATCCCAATTTTGCGCTGGCTTACGCCGAGATGGGTATCGCCTATTCGAACCTCGGCGAGGCCATCCTCGCCAATGAAAACACCACGAAAGCGTACGAGCTGCGCGAGAGAGTCAGCGTGCGGGAGAAGTATCACATCGAAACCGTGTATTGCGACCTCGTAACGGGCGATCTAGATAAGGCGATTCCTTCGTACCGGTTATGGAGCCAAACCTATCCGCGAGACGAAATCGCGCCAGGCAACCTCGGAAACGAGTATGGTTTCGTGGGCCGCTACGACCAGGCAGTTTCGGAAACCCTCATCGCTTTGTGTCTCAACCCTGATAGCTGGATCTCGTACGCAAACCTCGGCGATTACTATTTGGCGCTGAATCGTCTCGACGAAGCCAGGACGACCTACGATCAGGCGCTCTCTCATAATCTGGATGCTCCAGTCATTAGGCTGGGAATGTACGAACTCGCATTTCTCCGCGGTGACGCCAATGGCATGCAACAGCAAATGGCGGCGACGAGCGGCAAACCCGCCGCTGAGGACCTACTTCTTTCCGCCCAATCCGACACCGTAGCATTTGGTGGTCACCTCGGAAAGGCGCGCGACTCCGCCCGCCGCGCGACTGAATCGGCAATACGGGCAGATGAGAAGGAAACGGGCGCAACCTGGAAAGCCAAGGCAGCCTTAAGCGAAGCTGAATTTGGAAATGCGACTCAGGCCAAAGCGGATGCCCAGGCCTCAATTGCGCTCGTCCCGGGCCGCGATGTCCGTGTTCTGGCGGCTCTGGCTTTTGCTCGCTCCGGAGATGGCGCACGCGCCCAGACCTTGGCGGACCAGTTGGCGAAGGAAAACCCCGACAACACGCTGATCAAATTCTATTGGCTGCCGACAATCCGCGCGGCCATCGAAATCGTCCGAAAAAACCCTGCGAAGGCTGTCGAGATCCTCGAACCTGCGGCAGAGTACGAACTGGGCCAACCCCTGCCCTTCCAACTGGGCACGCTGTATCCTGCGTATGTTCGCGGTGAGGCCTACTTGCAATTGCGCAAAGGAAGCGAAGCCGCGGCGGAGTTTCAGAAATTGCTCGATCGCCGCGGCCTGGTTGCCAACTTCCCGCTCGGCGCGCTCGCGCATTTGGGCCTCGCCCGCGCCTATGCCTTGCAAGGCGATACCGCCAGGGCCCGCGCCGCCTATCAGGATTTCCTCGCCCTCTGGAAAGACGCCGACCTCGACATTCCCATCCTCATCGCTGCCAAAGCCGAGTACGCCAAGTTGAAGTGAGCATTGTCCCACGTCTTTGTCTGCTGCTCGGTGCCTTTCCGTCTCGAAACAAGGCCGTGTTCCCCCGATTACGGACAGGACAAACGGACGTAGAGCCGCGAGTCACTATGATCCGCCAAGTGTAATATTGCGGCATGGCGGAGAAGCGACAGCTGATATTTGACGATCATGTTGGATTTCGATGCGCCAACTGCGGCTGGGTCAAGGATTGTCATGTTGAGGCTGCCTACATTCCGAAGGACAATGAGGAATTGGCTGAAGTAGTGAGAGAAGAATGGCGCAAACACAAGTGCGAGGATTACCCGTGAACCACCTCGCATCATTTCCCATTCCTGCGAAGGTTCGCCTCCGCTAGCGCTCGAAATCGATTCCATTGCACGCCATCGCTGAGCGATAACGACAAAGACTTGCCTCCGGTCATCCGATCAATTTCGTTCGCCAGGTCCAGGTGATCCATCCAAGAACGGGCACACGCGTAGGAGTGCCGTGGCTTTATTCTGCCTGCGGCCACTGCAAATACTGCATCAATGGCGACGATGTCCTGTGTGCCGACGGGCAGTATGTCGGGATGATGCGGGATGGCGGCTATCAGGAGTTTATGCTAGCGCGAGCGGATTATGTCTTGCCTCTCCCGGACGCGCTCAGCTTTTCTGACGCCGCTCCTCTCATGTGCGCAGGTCTTTCGGTGTACGGTGGTCTGTATCACGCGGGTTTCAAACCAGGCGATAAAGTTGCAGTTCTCGGACTCGGCGGCCTGGGGGAGATGGCTGTCCAGTTCGCGCGAGCAATGGGCGGACGCGTGGCGGTAGTCTCATCCACTCGGCAGAAAGAAGCCCAGGCTCGCGAATTCGGCGTTGAAAGTTCATCCATCAGGGATCCGATAGCATTGATGAGTTGCTGCGTTCCTGGGACGGCGGTCCCGACGTCATTCTTCAAGTAGCTCCATCACCCGATTCGGCGAATGCGGCACTTCGGGGTCTCGCGCGCGACGGCACATTTGTCGTGTTGGCGCCGGTCCCGATTACTCTGGATTCCTTCGCCCTCGTCTTGCTAAGGCAGCGGATCATGGGATCTTCATCAGGATCGCGCAAGGAATTGCGCGCGACCCTGGACATAGCCACCGCCCACGGCATCCGTCCGCATACTCGACGGTTTTCCCTCAACCAAGCTTCTGACGCTCTCGAAGAATTGGAGAATGCGCGTCCTGCCGGCCGCGTGGTTCTCGTGATGGACGAATAGGTTTTTCTCGTACTCCTGAGTGCAGGGTGAAACCGACTCGGACAAGTCTTGTGACTGGAAGCCTATCCAACCAGATACCGGCTACAGGTCTCCGATTTCGAGCGCCACGTCCGCGCTCTTCCAGGCGGTCTCAAATTCTCGCTGAACCCATTCCGCGTCGGAGGTCTTTCTCTGCGCCTCTAAACTCTTCAAAAGCCCAAACAGCGACCGGGGATTTCGAGGGTATTGTTCGAGGTCGGCGCGAAACACTGCTTCGGCCTGATCAGCCTGGCCGTTCAGCAGCAATGCGGCGCCGAGTGACTCCCGAACTGGATAAAACCATTCGGGCGGCTCGCCATAGTAAAGCCTGTCCTGGATTTGAACCGCATTCTTCCAGTACTCGATGGCGCGTTCCCGGTCGCCGTGCGCGGTGGCGATGCGCGCGTCCAAAATGTTTGCGGCTAGGTCTAGGAAGGTCCGCGCTTTGTTGGAATACATGCTGAACTCGGCATCTGGCGGCATTTCTTTGCGCACCGCTTCCAGAGTCTTACTCTCCATTTCTGCCATCTCGAGGTGGCCCGTTGCGGCCGCAGCCGACCCTCGGGCGAGATGCCAGAATGCGGTTGTCACCGCCAGGTGTGAGTCCGGCGGGGGTAGCTTCAAGATTTCATCCCAGCGATGGAAACGGAGAAGGACGTAAATCAGAGTGGGCACGTAGGGTTCGGCCATCGCCTGATTGGCCGAAACCATGGGGCCGATGTGCGCAACCACTTCCTCGGCGGCCTGTCTGGCGTCCGCAAACCTGCCCTGCATGCAATCGGCAGCGGCAAGGTACTGGAGGTTGTGAGCGAAGTAGATGATGTCGTACATGCTGCCGGTGGTGCTGCTGTCTCGCAGGTAGACACGGTCGGCGTCAGCCGCGATGGCATTGCTGCGCGCCGAGGCCGCGTAGTCTCCGACACGGAAATAGGTGTGCGCGGGCATATGCACCAGATGTCCTGCTCCGGGCGCAAGCGTTTCCAGACGCCGAGCGCTAGGTAAGGCCCACTCGGGATGCGGGGAGGCTTCCACGGCATGAATGTAGTAGTGATTCGCGCCAAGGTGGTTGGGATCGCGCTGCAACACGGATTCGAGGACAGCAACAATCTCCGCGGTACCTTCGGCGGGGCGGCCATCGAGGGTCCAAAGCTTCCAGGGGTGGAGATCCATCAGGCTCTCGGCATACAGTGTGGCGGCGTCGAGATCGTCGGGGTAGCGCCTCGATAAATCTCGCATCGCGCGAGCATAGTCGGCGTCGAGTTTTCTCAAATTCGCGCCGGGATCAGCCGAGTAGCGCGTCGCCAGAGCTTGAATGTAGGCGCGCTCGCTTTCGGTCGCATGCGGCGAGAGCGAGATCGCCTTCTGCATCGCTTCATAAGCGGCCTTTTCGTGAGGAGGATCTACATCGAGATTGATGCATGGACCGAAGGCCAGCGCGATACCCCAATAAGGCATCGCTGCTTGCGGATCGAGCTCCGCCGCGCGCCGGAAAGATCGAGCAGCCTCTTCGTGGTTGAAACCAAAGACCAGTATGAGCCCCTGATCGAAGAAACGCTGCGCCTCAGAGTTCTTAGTGGAGATCGTGTGGTGATGTTGGCCTAGGCCTGGCATTAGGACTGCCGAATTCGACTGGGCTGAGCATGAATGGACGCCCGCAAAAAGCACCAGTAAAAGCGAGACGAGCTTCATCGCGATTCTCCAAGTGTCTAACGAAGGCTGCCAGCCATGACGTTCGAGCCGCTTGAAATGCTTATATCACACTGTTCGACCACCGACCGCCTGATGCGAGATGGATTCGCGATTGCCACATTTCGGCCGAATCGTTGGCAAACAGGAAACTGGAGCTTGCCCAATAACTTCAGGATTGCCCGTGATCCAGGCATAATCGCCAAGTGTCTATGCATCGGCAATTTCAGGGGCAGTTTTATTCGGGGAGGTGGATGCGACTCAGCAGACTCTGGAAGCGCGGGTCGGAACGAAGCGGGTCGAATCGCGGATCCATTTTCAAGTAGCCGAGGAGCGTCGAGCGTTCGCGATAGGCCTCTTCGAGAGCTGCGATGGCCCGTTCATTCTGGCCGAGGCCCAAATAAATCACAGCGAATTGGTAAGACGACACATATTTTGTTTTTGAGCGATCCGTCAACTCGACCAGAATCTTCAGAGCTTCGGCGCGTTGACCCGCAAGGCCATGTGCATGAGCGAGCGAGGCGATTCCGTTCGCGCCCCGCCCCGAAAGCTCGATGCCCTTTTGGAACTGCGCGAGTGCTTCTGGGTATTTCTTCAGTTGTTCGTAACACATGCCGATTCCCCAATACGGCACCGGGAATTTGGGATCGAGCTCAAGAACTTTTTGGAGTTGTTGAAGGGCATCCTCGTACTGCCTCGCGAAATAGGCGATCATTCCCACATTGGATTGAATGCCTAATGATAAGGGATCGAGCTCCTGCGCGCGACTCAGTTCTGCCCGGGCCTCGTCGACGCGCCCCATGGACGCCAGAAAACGGCCGTAAGCGTGGTGCGCGGCGGCATCGTTTGGATTGAGTTCGAGAGCGTGCTTGAATTCCTGCTCGGCGCCGGATCGATCCCAATCGTAATAATTCATAACGTACGCCATCGAAGCATGCGCCTCGGCCAGGGCGGGTTCGAGTTGGAGAGCTCTTGCTGCCGCCTCCTTCGCTTCGGGGAAAGCCTCGCTGGGACGCGTGTCCGTATAAAAGGGAAGGCGAGCATAGGCGTCCGCCAGCCCGGAGTAGAGCGGAGCATACTGAGGATCTTTCTCGATTCCTTGGCGGAAGTACACAAACGCAAGCTTCAAATCGTCCTGGGTGCCCTGATCGAGCGAGTAGCGGCCCTTGAGGTAGAGATCATACGCTTCTGGATCGACACTCGCGCGCGTTCCCGGTGAGGAAGCAATTTTCAACCGGATCTGCACTGCGATCGCATGTCCCACTTCATCTTCGAGAGCAAGAACGTCGTTCAGGTTCCGATCGAAAGTTCCCGACCACAACTCGCGTTCGGACGCACCGTCATAGAGTCCTACTGCGATCCGCACCTGATTCCCCGATCGCGCGACGGAGCCTTCGAGCAGTGCGTTCACCTTTAACTCGCGCGCAATCTGCGGGAGCGGCGTGTGCGTTCCTTTGTAGTTCATCACAGACGTGAGGGAAACAACACGAAGCTGCGCGATCTTACTAACCTCACGGATGAGTTCGGCAGTCATGCCGTCCGCGAAAAAGTCCTGCGAAGTATCGCCCGATAAATTTGCGAGTGGCAGCACCGCAAGAGAGCGGATTGCGGGGGCCGTGCTCCGGTGCACGAGCCGCTCGCGCAATTCCCCGATGTTCAAGGTGAAGAGAACCACGAACAAGACGGCCAAGCCCACGATAACCCAGGTAAGCAGTGCCATCCGGGGACCTACGCTCGCTCGAGCCTCAGGGAGCGTGGGTCTCGAAACCGCCGTGGACTCGAGCGTTTCCAGGGCTGACCGGACTTCGCCGGCACTCTGATAACGGGCTGCAGGATCTTTCAACATGCATTTCCGAATTACCGCCACAAGCCCGGCGGGAATGTGATCGGGCAAGGGTGGCGGCGGATCACGAAGGATCGCGGAAGTCAGCGCGAATCCTGAACGGCCCGAAAACGGCCGATGGCCGGAAGCCATTTCATACAAAAGAACGCCGAGTGCCCATATGTCGGAACGCGCATCAACGGGATCGCCTTGGAGCTGTTCCGGCGCCATGTAGGGAAGCGTCCCCGCGAGGGGCTCGGATTCACCGAGTTGCACCTGTGAGACTGTCGCTGCCTCCAGTTCTTCTGTGCGGAGCCTCATCGCCAAGCCAAAGTCCAGCACTTTCGCAATCCCGTCTGGAGTCACCGTCACGTTCGCAGGTTTCAGGTCGCGGTGCACGATGCGACGTTGGTGAGCATGGGCAAGAGCGTCGGCGATCTGTGTGCCGTAGCGGACGACCTGCTCGGTTGGGAGACCTTCCGGCGGAATGATCGCGCTCAGTGATCGTCCGGCAACATACTCCATCGCAATGAAAGCGATGTTGTCTTCTTGGTTGACTTCGTAAATCGTGCAAATGTGCGAATGGTTCAGTTGCGATGCCGAACGCGCTTCTTCAAGCAGGCGATCACGGGCTCGCAAGTCATCTCGAACGTTCAGAGGCAGAATCTTTATGGCAACTTCACGGTCCAGCCGTTCATCGTGTGCGCGATAAACTTCGCCCATTCCGCCTGCACCGATCCGCTCTAGCAGGCGATAGTGACCTAGCCGCTCGAACGCCATCCGGTAGGAACCTCAATGCGTCGCATGCTAGTTCACCAGCGCAGGTGAGTCAACGCGCCGTCGCCGTTCCGCGCAAGGGTCGCTCGTTCCGTAGCGTCCGCACGGAAAGGTTCCCCGAAGGATCTCGGTCGAATAGTCGCCTACCCGGAAGGTATCCGGCTTCGACCGCGACAGTTACCCTCCCCAATAGGCGGTATCCCCTGTTTTGTCGTTCCAGGCCGCACTGGTTCCCTGGTTCCCACGTGTCCCGGTTTGAGTTCTCCCTAGTTCCCTATCCAGATCCCTCGTTTCCAGGTCCTTCCGGTTTCTTCCGAAGTTCCATGTGAATTCGTTCCAGCGTTCCCCGTGAATTCGTCCCAGGTCCGTTCACGCTCAGATACTGTGAATTCGTCCCAGGTAGAGCGTCAGACTGATCGTTCAGACGCCGAGAGCTGGATATCACCGAATTACGATGTGCCCGGTAGCCTTGACGGCTCTGTTATTTGCCACCGGGCGCCTCTGGCGGCTGCTGTGGCCATCGTTCTCGAATGGGTTGCGGTAGTAGGGTTTCGGGGGTGGAACTGGGGTTCCACACTCGCTGTTGGGAAGTCGATTCTTGCTGGAGATGCCCTACGGAACGTTTCTCTCTCACTTCTACTCCCACTTCCACTTGTACTCTCAACTCACTCACTCTCCCTACACCCACTGCCTGGTGGTGTATGAGGATTCGTAGTACTTACCTCGGGTGGCCTCCTCGGGTCGCGCTGGGACAACTCTACTCTCAGCTATCCCCGGTCCGTTTCCTCGTCTTCGGCTGGTGGTCACCTTCGACTCGGTGCGCCCGTTCGATGAGACGTCCGATTTTCTGAGCGACCTCAGCGGCGTCCTTGCTACCCGCCGGGGCGGTGTCGTGCGTCGAAACTTCACGCAGATGCTACGCCACTCTGTGAATTTCGGAACCGAGGAAGGTTCGCGCCGCCTCGTTCCTGGCAGATCTGGTTGGATTGCTGCCGGAAGACGCTCGCCGGCGCACGGACAATTCTATTTCTCCATTTCGGATGCCCAGTTCAAAGTGATCGACAAGGGCGCGGCACTGGCTTCGTCCACTTTGGTGGCAATCAGGAATCTCTGCCCGTCGCCACTCACATCATAGGAGAAGTGGTCCTGTGAGGAAACCGGCTGCCGCCGGTGCGTCTGAAACAGCGCGACCGGAGAGCCCGCTTTGAAGCTGGCGCCTGTCGTCACAGCCACTGCCATCATCTTTCCTTCCGCCGACACGTAGAACAACTCCTTGCCGTCCTGGCGCCATCTCGGCTCCTGTCCTCCTCCGCTCGACACCTGCCACTTGCCGTTGACACCCGGGAAGGGAGAGACGTAGATCTCCATGCTCCCCGTCTCATTCGAAGCGTAGGCCATCCATCGGCCATCGGGGGAGAACTGTGCGTTCCGCACGGTCCACTTTGCCTGCAACAGCGGCTTGGCTACGCGCTCCGGCCAGGAGAGGTACCACAGCTCGTTTCCCTTCTTGACGAGTACGTACTTGGCGTCGCGCGACCAGTCCCAGGCGTTGACCGGCAAAACGTCGCCGAGGCCGGCCACATCTTCTTCGGAGCCGGAACCATCGGCGTTCTTCAGATAAAGGCGGGTGGCTGCCTTGCGGTTCGACGTAAATAGGATCTGCTTACCATCGGGACTCCAGATGGGTGTCTGATGCGGCGACGGATCGAACGTCAGCCGCGTTGTCGCACCCCGGTCTGGCTCAAGGATCCAAATATCAACGTTTCGTCCGTTCGGGTCGGTTTGGTCTACGACGACCCTGCGCCCGTCTGGCGAGAGACGTACGTTGCCGTAGGACCCTGGCACCCCGGTCGTGCCCGCCGGCTTTCC
>JBARRP010000359.1:0-31032 GCA_049644285.1 Candidatus Acidiferrales bacterium
CCCCAACCCCTGCTAGGAGATACAAAGGCACCGAAATAAATTCGGAAACTGTGCCCAAAAAAGTTGTGCCACTTTAGGGGGTCACCCCAGATTTTTGGGGCCAACTTGGGGCCAAAACCCTAGTCGGATTGGGGCCAGACCGGATATTCGAGGGAACAAGGGCAGCAGATTCAACGGGACTTTGGCGGAAGCGTGTGGGAGTCGAACCCACCACCCGACCCGCGAAGGGCCGGATCGCCGGCTTTGAAGGCCGGGAAGGTCACCGGACCCCTTTCGCCTCCGAGCGGATTATAGACTGAACGCCAAGAAGTCTGTTAGTTGCCTGGGAGACGAAAGACGTACGCTCCCGATAGTCCTATTCGCGAGCGAACATCCCCAATGTAAGCCTTGCGCGGTCCGTCAGCGATTCAGGGCCTTTTCACGTACATAGAGCCTGCCGAGACTGGAAACAAAATATCCCGTCTAGCGTTATGAAGCCTAGCCGTTAGACAACGTTGACGATTCTCGAGGCCACGGCACTCGACACCTTTCATTTCATTCCCCAGACCGTCCTTCCTTGCCGCTTCCACACAATTATTTTTCTCCTAACGCTCACCGTTTGACTCGCTTCCGAATGTTCTACACGTCCAAGCCTTTCCAATCGCTTGCCCGTCGTGTTACGGTTGCCCCGTGGAGAACATCATGAAAGTCGAACGTCGCAATGCGCCGCCACCCGCGCCTATTAACTCCTTTATAATCACATCATTGACCGAGGCCACCTCGCAACTCCCATCGAATCATATCGTTGCAAAAAACATAGGAGGGAGGGGTCTCTGTTCTTATCCCCAAGTTAGGCCTAGGTTTACGGAAACGCTGGAACAAAACGTACGGGTCTCTCGTTATGATCCAGTAGCTGCTCGCCCCTAGGAGGATATGCGATGGGGGAACTCGTGCAGGACCTGAGATATGGCTTCCGCGTGCTGCGCAAAAGCCCTGGATTTGCTGCGGCGGCAGTGATCGTCTTGGCGCTGGGGATTGGAGCGAACACAGCGATTTTCAGCGTGGTGAACGCCGTATTGCTGCGGCCGTTGCCATTGCAAGATCCCGAGCGGCTTGTGGTGGTATGGCACGTGCCGCCCGCAAAGAGTTTTCCAGGCATCACGCGGTTCTCGGTTTCCCCTGCAAATTATTTGGACTGGCAGAGACAAAATCGCGTGTTCGAACAGCTGGCGGCGTTTCAGGATCCGAGCCTCAATCTCACCGGGAAGGCGCAGCCGGAAGCCGTTACGGTGGGGACCGTAACAGGGGAGTTTTTCTCCGTCCTGCGGGCTGGCCCGATATTGGGTCACGTTTTCGGCAGTGACGAAGACCAGCCCGGCCATAACAAAGTGGTGGTCCTCAGCAATGCGTTTTGGCAAAGCCACTTCGGATCGAACACGAACGCACTGGGGCAGAAGCTGACCCTCGGCGACGAAATCTACACGGTGATCGGGGTTATGCCGCCGAAGTTCCGCTTCCCGCCAAGGGCGCAGCTCTGGATTCCGCTCGGCTGGACGGATAAAGAACGCGCGGTAAGGGGAGAGCACAACTACGAGGTAACCGCGCGCTTGAAGCCCGGTGTCGCTCTGCAACAAGCGCAGGCGGAGATGGATACCATTTCGAGCCGTCTCCACCAACAGTATCCGGTTGACGATGCAGGCTGGGGCGCGGTCGTCGTGCCGTTCCGAGAGCAGCTCGTGGGCGACGTTCGACCCGCTCTGCTGGTTCTGCTCGGCGCGGTTGCATTCGTGCTGCTGATTGCCTGTGCCAATGTTGCGAATCTCACGCTGGCAAAGATTTTCGGCCGGCAAAAGGAAATCGCGATTCGCACGGTGCTGGGTGCAAGCCGAGGCCGCGTTCTGCGGCAGGTTCTCTCCGAAAGCTTGCTGCTTTCGCTGGCGGGTGGCGCTCTGGGCCTGGTGCTCGCGCAGTGGGGAGTTTCCGCGATCGTCGCCAATTTTTCCGACGAGCTGCCGCGCTTCTCGGAGATCGGCGTGGATTCCGGAGTATTGGGATTTACCTTGGTGATTTCCATGCTGACCGGAATCATCGCGGGGCTTGCGCCGGCCTGGCGTCTGACGAAAACGAACTTGAACGAGGCCATGAAACAGGGCCTCGGCAAGACGGATTCGGATTCCGGCGGGAACCGCATGCGGAGCGCGCTGGTTGTCTCGGAGGTGGCGCTGTCACTGGTGCTGTTGATCGGAGCAGGACTCATGATCCGCAGCCTGTGGATGCTGCGAAGCGTCAATCCAGGCTTCGATCCTCGCAACGTGCTGACCATGGAGCTCGCGATACCGGAAGCAAAGTACCCAAAGCCATACCAACAGGCCGGGTTTTACAAGCAGGTCGTCGAGCGAGTGCGAGCATTGCCGGGCGTCGAGTCGGCCGGCACAGTCAGCTCCTTGCCCTTGATGGGGGGTTCCACCCAGCCGTTCTTGATCGAGGGTCAGCCGGTGCTGCCGATGGCGGACCAGCCCGAAGTCGCCGTTCGTGAAATCAGTCCCGGCTACCTCCGCTCGATGCGCATACCTTTGCTGCAGGGCCGCGAGCTCAGCGACGCGGATACGACGGAGAAGCCGGCAGTCGTGCTCGTGAGCCAGTCTTTTGCCAAGCGTTTCTGGCCGCACGAAAATCCGATTGGCAAGCGTCTAACGCTCACTTTTTCCCCGGAACGCCCGCGGGAAGTGGTTGGCGTCGTAGGCGATGTAAAGCAGGATGGGTTGGACAGAGTGCAGCCGCGCGAGACCATCTACAACGCGACACCCCAAATCCCTCAGACCTTTATGACCTTGGTTGTGCGCACGAACTCGCCACCGAACAGCCTGGTCTCAGCGGTGACAAACGCAGTGCATCAGGTGGACCCGGATGAACCCGTCCTCGATGTCCAAACGATGGAGGACGTGGTGAACGATTCCCTTTTTCAGCAGCGGTTCAGCATGCTGCTGCTCGCCGCATTCGCGGGTCTGGCGCTGCTGCTTGCGGCGGTTGGAATCTACAGCGTGCTGGCATATGCGGTCCGGCGGCGCGTGCGGGAGATCGGGATTCGAATGGCGCTCGGGGCGCAGATGAGCGATGTGCTGCGCATGATCGTGGCCGAGGGAATGCGGCCGGTATTGATCGGCGTGGCAATCGGGCTTGCCGGCGCAGTGGCGCTTGGGCGCGTGGTTGCGAGCCTGATTTATGGCGTCAAGCCCTCAGACCCGGGCACATTTGCGGCCGTCTCGGCTCTGCTCGCGGCGGTGGCGTTCGCGGCAAGCGTTGTCCCGGCATACCGGGCCACAAGAGTTGACCCCATGAAGGCCCTGCGCGAGGAGTAGAAACCTGCAAGGCGCCGCGGGAATCCTTCAACTCTTGAGGGTGGCTTCGGCGATCCTTTTTCGCTCCAGCTCGAGGAGTTTCGGATGGGTGCAGACTTCGTAGTAGGCGCGGGCGCCGGGTTCGCCGATCTTGGCGCCGGGCAGAAGCTGGCGAACAAAGCCCTTGCGGACGACAATCGGCTCGATGACCCCACTCAGGGGGACTTCCCCAAAATACAATTGGGCGCGCTCTTTGCCCCAGGGCATTGGAAAATTTCCGCCGATCGGAGCCAGGGAGATCTCGCTCGAGAGCTTCGTGAAGCCCTCTTCGTTTAGCTCGATTCCATTCATGTTGTAACGAATCAGAAGCTCTTCGCCTTCTTCTTCACTCGCGTCTTCCATCATGCTTTGCAGGAGAAAAATATTAAAGGGGGAGGGATTCTGCGCGAAGAGGCGGCGCGCCATCTTCGAACAGCTCGAGAGCCGGTCCGAAAGGTTCAGAGCGCGCGAAATCATGATCCGCGAATCGCCATCCATCCACACCGATGGCGCCGAATTCTGAAACGCCACGCCGATTCCGAGCTCGAGCCGCGGGAGATCCCCCGAGCTCGCCCGGTCGTTGTAAGCCTGCACGACGGCCAGGATTTCGCGCGCCAAAACGCAGGCCTTTGCGACAGCCCGCTGGGTAGCGCGGGTGGATTCGGTCTCATAGATCGCCAGAATGATGGCGTCGCCTTCGATGAACACTCTGGCGGCGCCATGACGGTCCAGGAGCCGCTTGACCGGCTCGTGCACCACCATGCTGAAGTGCGAGGCCGGGTTCAGTCCTCGGGCCAGGAGGTCTTTCGTAATCCGGGTCGAGCCGCGGACGTCCGCCTTGATCACCGCGTGCGAAACGATGGGATCTTCCTTGGGCTTCTCTTCATCCGGGAGGAGAACTTCGTAGAGGCTGTTGTTGGCGCGCGAGAGCTGCCGGGCGTGCTCGGAGCGCACCAGGTTGATGCGTTCCATACACGCGAAGACATGCTGGTAGTTGCGGCGGTCGCGGCGCAGGAGCATCAGATCTTCGGCGAAACGCAGTCCGATCTTTCGCGTATCTTCCGGAGGACAGCGGCGGATGGCGCGCGATGCGTCATCGAGATTTTTCAGCGAAATCTTTCGCGCCGGGAACTGTTCCAGGATTTGCGCGACGCGCTTGGCTTCCTCGCGCAGCACCAGCGCCTTCTTCAGTTGCTGCAAGTGAACGGGCGGGCAGTAATCCCGATAAATGCTCCGAAGGGCGTAGCTCGCCAGCACGTGAATCAAAAGATCGCGTTCTTCGAGCCGGTGGACCCATTCCTGCAGCAGCCGATCGCGCGCCTCCGGCGGCGCCTCGCCCTCCCCGATACTCGCGCGCGAATCAAAAAGCCGCCGCGCGTTGTCCGGGGCATTCAAATAATCGCCGAGGCGGCTCTGATACTCCGAGGTGAGGAACTCCATTCGCTGCTTGGCGCTTTCGAGCGAAGGCCCCAATTCTTCGAGGTTTTTCTCGAGGGTTGCCTGCCGCCGGTGGACCTCCGCCGCTTCGCCCGAGGCCTCGGCAGCGGTTGCGACGCGGCGTTTCCACCGCCAGGAAAAAAGATCGTCGCTCCCGCCGACTTTTTTCACGTGCTCTTCCTGCTCTTCTTCGAGGCGCGCAATTTCGGAACGCAGCGACCGCGCTTGTTCGACGAGGCGCTCATAGGTTTTCCGGGCTTTGTTCAGTTCTTCGGCATTGTCGTCGGCGAGCACATACTCGCGCACAAGATCGACGAGGAGGACGTCAAAGGTTTCGACGCGGTCCGGGTCGTGAACGAAATTGCCGAGCAAGACGTAATCTTCGAGCAACAGCAGATCGTCGCTTCCACCCTCGACGAAAAGGAAACGATTCTTCAGGAGGTCGTAAGTCTCGAGAAATTCCCCTCCGAAGAGCGCCCGCCGCGATTTGACGAGCGCGGTGTCCTCAACTTCCTTCCAGATGTGGTGCAAGACTTCGCCGACTTGGCGGAAGACCTTCTTGCGGTCAGCTTGTATCTCGGCGATGCGCGAGCGCATCACGTGCGCCTGCTCGCTATGCTCGAAAATCTCGCCGCGCGAGCGAATCCAATCTTTGCATTCCACAAGGAGCGAGGAGAACTGATCGCTGATCTCCGCGGTGAGAAACTTCAGGACCGCCAAGCGCTGCAAGAGATCGACTTCGATATTCTGAGCAAACTTCGCGCGGGTCAACGAGGCTTGCAGCAGTTCGGCGAGCATCTTGCGAAATGCGGAATTCTCGGGCGGGCCGGCCTTCCGGCGGCTCGCGCCGTGAAACGAGGCGACGTTGGCGGTCTGACGGACAAGGTCGAAGATAAACTTACGGCCGAACTCGACGAATCGAGGGCTCAAGTAGACGTCGTAGTGGATGTTGTCGACGCCAAGCGTCAGCTTCGAGAGGCGGATTTCCGCTGAGTAGGCCTCAAGCTTCATCCGTGTCGGATGGACAAGTGAGGGAGCGGCGATGGCGGAATCCGGAGTAGGCATGGTCTGGCGCTCGCCTTTTCACTGTAGCAAAATACGGATGAGGCGCAATTGTGCGCGACCAACTCGTTAATACTTCGCCCGCGCGATCGGACACCAAGCGTCCGTGTCTCTACCTTGGGTCGGACGGGCAGCGGTGTAACCGGGAAGCCGTAGAGGGAGGCTTCTGCCTAAAGCATGATCCCGACCGCAAGGAGCAAGACCTGGGGAGTTGGCTGCGCAGGGCGGGGGCGGCGCTGCTGCTTCTTGCGACGCTGTGGCCGCACATTGCCGACGTGCTGCGAGTGCTCTTTCGCTGGCTGCGGTGAGCGAGGACCTACCAGGATAGTTCGATCTCAGCGGGCTGGCTGTAGTCAACGCCTGGAACGTCGAATCCGAACAGATTGCGGAAGCCGGCCTTAAAGCCTGCAAAATCAGTTGCTTGCCTGAGATTCTCGGTTGTCACGGCGGGCCAGATCTTGTTCACAGCCGCCTGCACGTCCGGACGCATTTCCCGATCATCCAGCCGAATTCTACGGCCCTCGTCGAGGCGCGGATTTCCGTTCGGAGCGAGGAAGTCCCGAAAGAGACGCGCCATCTGCTCGATTGCTCCCTCTTCGAGACCTTTCTCTTTCATCACTTTGAAGAGAATGCTCATGTAAAGCGGGACAACCGGGATGGCGGCCGAGGCTTGCGTCACGATGGCCTTGTTCGCAGAAATCCAGGCGTTGCCGGCCAGGCTCTTTTGGAGCTTGTCGCTCAGTTCGCGGGCGGTCTTCTCGAGATCTTTCTTGGCTCGTCCGATGCTCCCGTCACGATAGATCGGCCACGTCATCTCCGGACCAATGTAGGTGTAAGCCAGCGTGCGGGCGCCAGGGGCGAGGAGATTTTCCGCGAGAAGTAACTCGATCCAGAGGCGCCAGTCCTCGCCGCCCATCACGGCGATCGTATCTGCGACCTCCTTATCTGTAGCCGGTTCTATGGTCACTTCGGTGACACGCTCGGAATCAAGCTCGATGGTACGACTGGAATAAGCACGGCCCACCGGCTTCAGCACAGACTGGTAAGTCTGGCCGGTGCGAGAGTCGGTGCGCCTTGGCGAAGCCAGACTGTAGATGACGAGGTCGATTGGCGTCATCTCTCTGCGAACGATTTCCAACGCGCTGCGCTTCACTTCGTCGGAAAATGCATCACCATTTATGCTGGCGGCGAACAGGCCGTCTTTCTTTGCGCGCTGGTGAAAGGCCACCGTGTTGTAGTAGCCGGCCGTGGCGGTGCGGCCCTTTTCCGGAGGCCGCTCGAAGAAAACCCCCAACGTGCGAGCCTGAAATCCCCATGCCGGAGCAATCCGGGATGCAAGGCCGTAGCCGGTGGAGGCCCCGATCACCAGGACATTGCGCAGGTTCTCGCGCTTCTGCGGAGGCTGCGCGGTGACGACATCAATCTGACGCTCGACGTTCCGGCAGCAGCCCTCCGGGTGAGCGTTCACGCAGATGAAGCCTCGAGACTTTTGCTTGATCACCTCGAGTGTCATGTTGGCAAGTCTTCTCCAATCGAAACCGGGTCAAGACTCCACGGCACGAAGCTCCCCTAGCAACCCGGTTGAATCGTCGATGGCAATTTGACGGCTGTCTTCGTCCACATGCTCCAGATGAATCTGCACGACCGGCCAGTCAGTTCGCAAATTAACTTTCTCTGCCCATTCGATGACAACGACTGCCGGATCTGCAAAGATGTCTTCGATGCCGAGCGTTTCGAAATCGTGGAAATCAGTTACGCGGTAAAGATCCACGTGATAGACGCGAGCGCCATTGTGATAGGCATGCACCAGCGTAAAAGTGGGGCTGGTCACCTCTTCTTCGCTGGCGGCACCTAACCCGCTAACGATTCCTTTGGTGAGAGTCGTCTTCCCTGCCCCGAGCTCCCCTGAAAGCGCCACAAGCGCCGGGGGGTGCAGCCGCTGCCCGATTTCCCTGCCCCACTGAAGGGTTTCCTCCGCCGACCGAGAAGTCAGTTCAATCCTGGACACGATCGATCTCGGATTGCAGGTGTGCATAGGCTCGCGGAATCGCCGCGATCAGATCCGAAGCCATCAGCGGAGCTTCGCCGACATCAGCGGCCGCCAAGTCTCCCGCGAGGCCGTGCAGATAGACTGCGAGGCAGACGGCCGAGTCCCAATCCGCTTCGCCAAATTGAGCAACGATCCCGGCCAACATGCCGGTCAGGGCGTCACCGGTGCCTGCGGTCGCCATTCCGGCGTTGCCGGTGGAATTGACCCAGGTTCGGCCGTCGGGTGCGGCGACAACAGTTTGGTGACCCTTCAGGACCAAGTGAACATTCCAATCCGCGGCGGCGCGCCCGGCAACGTCCAGGCGATGTTGTTGGACCTCCGGAACGGTGCGCCCGATCAGACGGGCCATTTCTCCCGGATGAGGGGTCAACACCATCCTTGGCGCGAGGTGGCGTTTGATTTCGTCACCCCGGCCCGCGAAGGCGTTGAGGCCATCGGCATCGAGCACGACCGGAATCAGCGCGTCCAACACCACTGTGCGAACGAACTGCTGGGTTTCGACATTCGTGGTGAGGCCCGGACCGATGGCCAGCACCGTCTTCCCTTTTCGCACTTCTTCGAAGCGGCCGTACTCGAACGCGCGCAGCCCGATCGTTCCTTCTTCAGTTGCAGGGAGTGGCTCCGTCATGAGTTCGGGGATCCGGCCGGCGACAGTGGGCAGCTCAGTTTCTGTGGTAGCGACTGTAACGAGCCCGGCACCGGAGCGAAGCGCTCCCCAACCCGCCAAGATTGCCGCACCGCTCTTCCCCCGCGAACCCGCCACAATCAGCGCGTGACCATAATTGCCCTTGTTGGTGTTCGGCCGACGACGCGTGGGCAGGCGCACGAATTCCCGAGGTTCGAGCCATCGCACCTTGCTTGGGGAAGACTGTTCGATCAATTCCCAAGGGCTGCCAATGTGCACGACCCGCAGCAGCCCGACATGCTCTGAGGCGGGGGCGAGTAGCTGTCCAATTTTCAGCGCTGTGAACGTGACTGTGGCGCCGGCGCGGATAGCTGGTCCGCGAACTTCGCCGGAATCCGAACTAAGGCCCGAGGGAATGTCCACCGCGATGACTTCTGCCTTCGACTTTCGCCGGTTCACATCCTCGATGACTTGCGCGAGTAGACCCTCCACCGGCCCGCGAAGACCTGTGCCAAGGAGCGCATCAATAATAATGGCTGACGAATCGATCTCGCTTCGAAAGCCTTCCCATTGGGCCAAGCTTGGCACGCTGTGGAGCTCCGATGCGTGTTTCTGATAGCGTTTCAGGTTCTCAGCGGCGTCGCCGCGGACTTCCTCGGGCCTGGCAAACAAAACCACGAGCGGCTTGGCGCCCCGATCCCGCAGGAGCCGGGCAACCACCAGGCCGTCGCCGCCGTTGTTGCCCTTGCCACAAAGCAACAGAATGCGGCGATGGGCAAGCTCCGGATACCGTCTTGCCAGGAATTCAACGACGCGAGTTCCCGCGTTTTCCATCAATGTGAGTGTGGGAACGCCATACCGCTCCGCGGTGAGCCGATCGACGTCGCGCATTTCGGCGGCAGTGAGAACCTTCATCGGGTGCAATCCAGCATGATGGCAGCAGACCCCTGGAGTTCGGGCGTGGCCACCTCAGAGCATCCAGCCCCCGCTCACGTTCAGGACCTGGCCTGTGATGTAATCTGCGTCGTCGGAGACGAAGAATTTCACCGCGGCGACGACGTCCTCCGCGGAGGGCGGGCGGCCGATTGGAAATCGCGCGTCGTGAATCCGCCGGGCTTCCTCGATCGTCAAATCCTTTTCGTCGATATTCGAGGGATTGATGACATTCACGGTGATTCCGTGCTTCGCTTCCTCGATTGCCAAGGAGCGCGAAAACGAAACGACGGCCGCCTTGGCCGCCGCATAGGCTGAAATTGTCGCTTGACCGAAAGCGCGCTCGGCGCCGACGGCGCCAAGATTCAAGATGCGTCCCCAGCGCTGACGGCGCATCGCGGGCAGCGCCGCCTTGCACATGTAAAATACACTCAACAGGTTGGAAGACAGGATGGCTTGCCATTCCTCGATGGTGGTTTCGGCGACCGGCTTCCAATTGAACTCGCCCACGTTGTTCACGAGGATGTCGACGCGACCGAAACGTTCGACGACCTTGTCGAGGAGGAACTGTACCTTTTCTGGATCGGTGGCGTCGGCTTCAATGCCAAAGCATTCGGCGCCGCGCGCCTGCAACTGGCGCAGGGTGTTCTGCGCCGCTGCTTTATTCGAGCGATAGGACACTGCAATTCGCGCGCCTTCGCGCCCTAGCCCCATCGCGATCCCTTTTCCGATCCCTCGAGTTCCTCCGGTGACAAGCGCGGCCCGCTGCTTGAGCGACACGCTTCCTCCCTTTTAAGACCCGACAGTATAGCGGAAACCGATTCGCAGCCCTAACGCGAGGCCGTCGCGATCGTAGTTGGTTCGCCCTTGCATGGCCACGTGCGGCTCCGAGTCGAATCTTCGAGGCATGCTTGACGCCGCGCAGGCTGGAGTGTCTGTGCCACCTACCCCAGGCGGGCGACGACGATGGTCATGTCATCTGCCTGTTCGGGTGTGCTGCCCCACTGTTCGGCAGAATCAATCAACGTCTCCGCGAGGCGTTGTGGCGAAGCATCGCGGTGGCGCAGGACTTCCTCCATCAGCCTGCGGTCTCCAAATTCCTCGCCGTAGACATTCTCCGGTTCGGTGAGACCGTCGCTGAAGGCAACCAGAAGACTCCCGGGAGCGACTTGCAGCTTGCCTTCGGCATACTCGCATTGATCGAAGAGTCCGACGACAGTGCCGCCCGTATCGAGTTTCACGACTTTCTCGCCTTCCACATAGAACGGAGCAAGGTGACCGGCGTTGGTATAGGCGAGAATCCGCGTGGCGGAATCGTAGACGGCATAGAAAAACGTGGCGTAGCGGTCGTCGGAAGTGTTGTGGAAGAGATGCTGGTTCAGTCGCGCGACCAACTGAGCCGTGCTGCCCCGCCCGTCGAGGAGCGCCTGGCTGCGGAGCGCCGCTTGCAAACTGGCCATCAGCAGGGCCGCAGAAATCCCTTTGCCACTGATATCGGCAACAGCGATGGCGAGGCGAGTCGGCCCTAAGCGAATGAAATCGTAATAGTCGCCACTGACGGTGCGGGCGGCCCGACAAATCGCCGCGAGTTCCACGCCCGGAATGTTCGGGAGAGTTTGAGGGAACAACTGGGACTGCACTTCGCGCGCGATCGAGATCTCGTTCGCGAGACGTTGCCGCTGGCGCTGCTCTTCGATCAGTTCAGAGATGGAGGTGGTCATCTCATTGAACGACTCGCTGAGCACACCGAGTTGATCGCGTTGCGAGATATGTATTCGATGGCCGAAATCACCCCGGCGAACGTGGCGAGTGGCCTCATACAGATCCGAAACCGCCCCCGTGATTCGACGTGTCAGGACGACTCCAGTCCAGAGTGCCGCCACCTCCAAAAGGAGAAAGGTGATCCCGATCAATTCCAAGGCAAATGTCAACTTCGGTCCGAGGGCACCGAGAGAAGTGAATAGGCGATGATTGAGCTGGGAAGGCCGCGCCAGAAAAGTGGCAATCACTGGATACGTCGCTTCGGCCTCTGCCCCCTGTTGAGCAATCACATCCAGAGTCGAGCCGCCCGTCAGCGGCGCATCGATCCAGCTCGCCGGGGGGCCCAGCGAACGGTGTTTGCTCGAAACCTGCTCGGAGGTGACGTAATCGCGCCCGTCGATATTAAAGATGAACCGCTGGGTTTCTTTTTCTCCGGCCGGACGTAGGATTGTTAATTGAATGGGGCCGAGTTCGGAGGCAAGGCCGTCCAGCATTTCCGGTGTAACAGGAACGAAAGCGGACACCACCACTCTTCCTGCGGAGCCGCTCTTGGCCACGACCGCTCGCAACCCAAGCTTGCCGTGGTACTCGACGATACCCCGAAACGCCTGCTCCTCCGATTCCCTTCGGGGTAACAGGTTCCCGCCGTGGTTGAGTTCTACGCGAAGGCCAGGTAACTCCTGCCTGGATGTTTCCAAGATGGCTGCGACGCCTGGCCGCGACAGTAGGGATTGATCCGTGGGAGGAACCTTCGGCGATGCTTCGCGAAGGACTGCGTCCGCGACTGTTTCGGCAACCGCTTCCACACTGCTGAGGCGACTCGTTAGATCATCATGGAACAAGTGCGCCCCCAACTGCAGGTAAAGCATGTAGGAGCCGACTCCCGCCATCGCCAGAAGGAGAACGATGGGCACGACGGCGATGAACAAATAGGCAACGATCAGGCGGTTGCGTAAACTCCAGAGCAGCTTCCGTCGCAGCCATGGGAGCAGCCGGAAAACAAAGTAAACAATCGCGACAAAGAAAAGAAACCCGATAAACGAACCCAGCGGAGGATGCAGTCCAAGCGATGAAGCCACCCGCCAGACGACGTCCAGCAGAACAACCCCCAGACCGACCCGGTCGGGCAGCGTCAGGCGCCGCCAGAACGCTCGCACACGGAGGAAAGAGATTCGCTTCATGGCTCCGAGACGAAACGCCGCCCCAGTGAATTCCGCCTTGGATTGCTACATGGCCGGCAAATCGCCAAGTCTCTAGGATACACGCAGAGAGGGATAAACGCGCCGATCGAACCGCCTGAACCGAATCGCTTAGGGCTGAGTGAGTTTCTGCACCCGGCTGTGCTTCCGGCTGTAGGCGAAGTAAACAACCAGGCCGATGAGCAACCACACGATCAGCCGGGTCCAGTTCCACACACCCAGCTTGTACATCATGTAGCCGTTGCTCACGATGCCAAGAATGGGAACCAGCGGCACCCAGGGAGTGCGGAAGGGCCGCGGCTGGCCGGGGTTGGTCCGGCGCAGAACGAGAACCGCGGTACACACGATTACAAAGGCCAGAAGAGTGCCGATATTGACCATTTGTCCGATGACGCTGATCGGAGTGAGGCTGCCTACGACGGCCGCCAGCAGTCCCACGAGAATCGTGTTCTTGTAAGGCGTGCGGAACCTGGGATGGACGGCGGCGAAGAAGCCTTTCGGGAGAAGGCCGTCGTTGGCCATCGAGTACAAGACGCGTGTTTGACCCAGCAGCATGACAAGCATCACGCTGGTAAGCCCCGCAAGCGCGCCCGCGGTGACCAGATAAGATGCCTTCGTCAATCCGTTGTCGAGGAACGCCACGGAGAGAGGAGCTTCGATGTTGATTTCCTTCCACGGTACCATTCCTGTCAGGACGGCAGCGACCAGGATGTACAGAACTGTACAAATCACAAGCGAAGCGATGATCCCGATCGGCAGATCGCGCTGAGGGTTCTTGGCTTCCTGCGCGGTGGTGGAAACGGCGTCGAATCCAATGTAAGCGAAGAAGATGTAGGCCGCTCCAGCCCCAATTCCCGAGAAGCCCATCGGCGCGAAAGTGGACCAATCCGTTCCCCAGTTGGCTGGATGAACGTATCTCATTCCCAGCAGAATCACGAAAAGCACAACGCCGACCTTCAACATCACGATGATGGCGTTGAATCTCGCACTTTCCTTGATGCCGATCACGAGGATTGCCGTGATAATCAGCGCAATGCAAAAGGCCGGCAGATTGAAGCCAATCTCGAGGCCGAAAAGCCTCGGCGCGGCCACCAGATCGTGAGCCCGCTGGACCAGTTCGGGAGAAGCCGCGCTCAGGATGTCGCCGACTTTGCCGAGGAAGGCCTGCGTTCCCGCCGCGAGGCTGGGATCAGAGGCATGAGCCATCTGCCGGGCGACGATATTCTCAGCAGTCTGGAGCGCGGTCCAGTGGTCATAGGCCAGCCACAGGGGCATGCGGAGGTGAAAGATCTTCAGAAATTCGATGAAGTGGTTTGACCAGCCCGAGGAAACGGTGCTGGCGCCCATCGCATATTCGAGGGTCAGGTCCCACCCGATGATCCAGGCGAAGATCTCGCCGAGCGCGGCATAGGCGTAGGTGTAAGCACTGCCCGCCAGCGGAATCATCGCGGAAAATTCTGCGTAGCAGAGGCCCGCGAACGCGCAGCCGAAGCCCGAAAGTACGAAAGAAAGCATCAACCCGGGGCCCGCGTAATGGGCCCCGAGGCCCGACAACACGAAGATGCCGGCGCCGATGATGGCGCCGATACCGAGCGCGGTCAGGGAGACCGGGCCGAGGGTCCGTCGGAGGCTGTGCTCGCCGGTTTCTCGAGCCTCCTCCATCATCAGTTCCATCGGCTTTTTCGCCAGCAGCGGGTTTCCGCGCCGGCCTCCGCCGGCCAAGACATCTGCATGCGTTCTAGCCATACGCTATCCCTCCGACGTCTCTGACTGAGATGCCGATGCTGTCTTCCACAGCCAATACACCGGGACGCCCAGTAGAACGATGATCAGGCCGGGCCAAGTGTATTGCGGTTTGTAGCGCAACAACTGCACTTCGAGAAACACTGCCATCACCAAATAGAGCGCGGGCAAGAATGGATAGCCGAACGCTCGATAGGGTCTTTCCATGTTCGGGTGCGTGACGCGGAGAACAAACAAGCCCGAAAGCGTGAGGATGTAGAAAATCAAGACTGCGAAGATCAGGAAATCGAGCAACTGGCTGTACGTGCCGGAAAGACAGAGCACCGACGCCCAGAGGCATTGCACCATCAGCGCCGCGCCCGGAGCATGGTGGCGGTTCACTTTGCCGACGGATCGGAAGAACAGCCGATCCTTTGCCATCGCGTAGTAGATACGCGCGCCGGCGAGAATGAGTCCATTGTTGCAGCCGAAGCCGGAAATCAGGATCGCCACCGCCATGACAATCGCGCCTGCCGGACCAAAGATAACCTCCGCAACGGCGGTGCCGACGCGATCCTGGGTCGCATATTGAATGCCGCGAGCGACAGCGGACGCTCCATTCGGATCACCGGCAAGCGGCAGGACTTTCAAGTACGCGACATTGGCGAGAATGTAGAGGCCGATCACCAGTCCAGTTCCCAACGCCAGAGACAGGGGCAAATTTCGACTCGGGTTTTTCACTTCTGCGGCGGTAAAGGTGATGTTGTTCCAGGCATCTGCTGCGAACAACGAGCCGACCATCGCGACCCCGACGAGCGTGATCGTGCTGATCATCCAGGTCCCCTCTCCCGGGGGGTACGGATGCAGAGTCGCAAGACCTGAATTACGCCAGAAATCCGAGAAATTTGCCGCCCGTGCGGCGGCGGTGGCAAACCAGAACCCCAGCAGCACCAGTCCCGCTAGCGCCCCCGTTTTGGCTACGGTGAAAATGTTCTGGACGATAGCGCCAACCCGCAGACCGCGAGTATTCACCCAGGTCAGCAGGACAATCGAAAGAATCGCCAGCAGGTTCTGGTGATTGAGTCCGACATCATACGGTCCCAACACGCCGAACCAGAGTCGCCACGGTCCGAACGTTCCGAATTTCCAGATCCAGGCGTTCGCGGAGAACCACGGAATCATCACGCCGGTGAACTTGGCAAAAGCGATCGCGACGGCCGCAATCGTCGCAGTCTGAATCACAAGCAACATCGTCCATCCGTAGAGAAATCCCCACAAGGGCCCGAGGGATTCGCGGAGGTAAACGTACTGGCCACCCGCTCGAGGCATGGCGGCAGCCAGTTCGCCGTAGCTCAAAGCGCCGATCAGCGTCATGATGCCGGATACAATCCAGACGACAAGAAGCAAGCCTGGGCTCTGGACTTGCCGCGCGATATCAGCGGAAACGATGAATATGCCGGAGCCGATCATGGAGCCGGCGACAATCATCGTCGCATCGAAGAGGCCCAACCCTTTGAGCAGCTCTCCCTGCTCGACTCTGGCCTGCGCCGCAACCACTTGCGTTTGACTTGCCATGTTTCGCCGTCCTCAGTTCCGCGAACGCTGGATGCGCGCGGCCAATCTCAGAAATGCGCGAGCCCGCTCGCCCGGGGAGGAAGCCGACAAAATGTCTCGCGCCACTGCCACGATGTCGGCGCCGGCCTGCCAAGCCTGCTCGGCATTCTCGAGGGTGATGCCGCCGATGGCTACCAGAGGTTTCTGGGTGAGGCGCCGAACCTCGCGAATGAAATCCGTCCCGACTACGGGATCGGGTTTCTTCTTCGTAGATGTGGCAAAGATGGGACCTACCGCAAGGTAGTCAGCCGATGAGCTGATTGCCTCGCGGAATTGGCTGAGATTGTGAGTTGACACGCCGACCCAGGCCATCCGTCCGCAGATGGCGCGCGCCTCTTCGACCCCAAGATCCTCTTGTCCCACGTGAACACCGCCGGCGCCGCAGAGCGCCGCCACATCCGGGCGATCGTTCAAGATCAGTTTCGCACTTTTTGAAGCAGCAAGGGCTGCAAGACGCTTCCCGTGTTCGAAAAGGGCACCAGCGGATGCAGCTTTGTTCCGGTATTGAATCAATTCGACTCCTGCTTCGGTGAGTTCTTCCGCGACCGCCAGCTCCAGCCCCGTGAGCGATTCCGCATCCAGAATGACATACACGCTCGGAAACAAGCCGCCTCCCACGCTAGCGGGCCGCCACGGTTGCATAACGGTCGAGGAAATGCGTATCGATCTGTCCGGCCACAAAATCGGGATCAGCCAGAATTCGCCGGTGGAGCGAGATCGTCGTCTGGATGCCCTCGATGACAAAACCATCAAGGCCCCGGTTCATTCTGGCGATCGCCTCGCTGCGGTCGCGGCCGTAAGCGATCAGCTTGGCAATGAGCGAATCGTAGTAGGGAGGAATGAGCGCGTCGGCATATGCGGCGGTGTCGACGCGAATCCCAGGCCCGCCGGGCACTCGAAACGCGGTGATGCGGCCGGCCGAGGGTGCAAACGTTTCCGGGTCCTCGGCGTTGATCCGGCATTCAATCGCATGGCCACGGAACTCGACTTTCCCGATTACGTCCGTCAACTTCTCGCCGGCCGCGACGAGGATCTGAGCCTTGACCAGGTCGACGTCCGACACCATCTCCGTCACCGGGTGTTCCACTTGGATCCGCGTATTCATTTCGATGAAATAGAGGTTCCCCGTCTCGTCCAAGAGGAATTCTACGGTGCCGGCGCTCGAGTAGCCCAGTTTCTGCAACGCCGCCACGACCCGGGATCCAATTTCCTCGCGGGTTTTGTTGTCGAGCGCAGTCGAGGGCGATTCCTCCAGCAGTTTTTGGTGGCGCCGCTGAATGGAACATTCGCGCTCGCGGAGATGGACGACATTGCCGTGGCGGTCTCCGAGCACCTGAAATTCGATATGGCGCGGCCGTTCGATCAGCTTTTCCAAGTAAACATTGGGGCTTCCAAACGCTTGCTCCGCCTCGGAGCGCGCCGCTTGAAAGGCGGCCAGGAGTTCGCGGCTCTGACGCACCACGCGCATCCCTCGCCCGCCGCCACCTTCGGCGGCCTTGATCAACAGCGGATAGCCGATCTCCGAAGCGATTTTATTGGCGGCCTCCTCGTCGGGCACTACGCCCGGACTGCCGGGAATGATCGGAATTCCGATGGCGGCAATTTCGCGTCGCGCACGATCTTTTTCCCCCATCAGGCGAATGACGTCCGCGGACGGGCCGATGAACGTGATGTGCGAAGCCTCGCAGACCTCAGCGAAGTTCGCATTCTCGGAGAGAAAACCGTAGCCGGGGTGAATGGCGTCCACGTTGGTGATTTCGGCGGCGCTGATGACGTGGGGGATATTCAGATAGCTTTCGCTCGAGCGCGCCGGGCCGATGCACACCGCTTCATCCGCAAACCGGACGTGAAGCGAGTTCCTATCCGCTTCCGAATAAACCGCCACGGTTTGAATGCCAAGTTCCCGGCACGCGCTGAGGATTCGCAGCGCGATCTCGCCTCGGTTGGCAATCAGGATTTTCCGGAACATTTCCTTCGGAGCGACACCATCCGGCCGCCTATTTCCTGCGATGCGGATGGATGCCGAAGAGAGGCTCGCCGTATTCCACCGGCTGCCCGTTTTCGACGAGGACACGCATCACTTCGCCCGCAACGTCGGATTCGATCTCATTCATCAACTTCATGGCTTCGATGATGCACAAAACCTGGCCCGGCTCGACGTGATCTCCCACTTTCACAAAGGGCTCCGCTCCCGGGCTGGCCGTGGCGTAAAACGTTCCGACGATCGGAGACTTGATCAGGTGGAGGTCTTCGGTCCGCGCAGTTTCGGCGGGAGGTTCGGCCGCTTTGGCCAGGCTTGCAGCAGATTCGGAGTGGCTCGAAGCGCTTGGGACGCCCGCGATCACGATATCGGGCGTTCCAAATTGGCGAATCGTCCCAAGCGGGTTTCCCGAGCCTTTCCTGAGCCGGATGCGCAAATCCCCGCGCTCGTATTCGAACTCCTCCAGCGCATGCTTCTCCATAAACTCGAGAACAGATTCGATTGCGGGCAAATCGACGGCTGAGGGATTGGGAGACGGGTTCTTGGACGATTTCTTACGTTCCGCCATTTAGAGCTCTAACAAATCTCGTTTGACCCGGCTCAAGGTTTCGATTCCCTGGGGAAATAGCGCAACGTCGTCTTCGATTCGAATCCCACCGACACCCTCGACGTAGATGCCCGGCTCGATGGTTACAACATTGCCGGCGTCGAGTCGCGACCGCTCGCCACGCGCCAACCGAGGGGCCTCGTGCACCTCGATGCCCAGGCCGTGTCCGGTGCTGTGTATGAAGTACTGCGCCAGCTTGTGTCGCCGAAGCGTGCGGCGCGCCGCTCGATCGATGTCGGCGGCTTCGACCCCGGGCTTCAGCGCGGCCCGAGCTCCTTCCTGGGCCTGCAAGACCGCAGCATACCATCGCCGGACCCGCCCCGGAGCCCGGCCAATGTAGACAGTCCGGGTGATGTCACTGCAATAGCCGCGGAGTATAGCACCCAGGTCAAACACAACCAACTCGTTTTTCCGCAGCGGCTTGGCGCTAGGCCGCGCATGAGGCAAAGCAGCCCGTTGGCCGGAGGCGATGATCGTCTCAAAGGCCGCCCCGCTCGCTCCGTGCTGGCGGAGGCGATACTCTACTTCCGCCGCCAAGTCCAACTCCCTTACCCCCGGCTTCACAAGCGGGAGCAAGGCCTCGAAGACATCGCCTGCAAGGCGCGCGGCCTCCCGCATAAGGGAAATCTCGGAAGCGTCCTTGACCGAGCGGAGCGATTCCACGACATTGCAACATTCGACCCAGCGGACTCTGGTCCCCGCACTGCGGCGAAGCTGACCTTTTTGGAGAACAGTGATGCGTTCAGGAGGGTACGCAACCCGCGGCTTGCCGCGAGATCGGCGCAACGCTTCGGCCGCGGATGCCAGCGGGGATCGGCGCTCGATTCGCACCTTTGCCCCCAACACTTCTTGCCGGGCCTGTACGGAATAGCGGCCGTCTGTGAATAGAGTCACCCGGTCTACTTCAACCAGCAGGACGCCGGAACTGCCCGTAAAGCCGCAAAGGTAGAAAATGTTTGGGAGATGAGTGATCAGAAGCGCGTCACAGCGAAGCTGCGCAAAACGAAACCGGAGCCGCTCGACGCGGCTCCGGTGGATTTCTTCCCTCGAAGGTATGACCTGCAATGCCGATATCGATTCCCCAGAGATCCGAATCCCAGACCAAACTAGCCGGGTAGGATGCGCGGCGTCAGGAAGAACAGCAGCTCCTGAGACGTGGAGTTAACTTGATTGCGCCTGAACAGGTTGCCGATCAGCGGCAAGCTTCCGAACAGAGGAACCTGCTGGACGTCGGTGCGTTGGTTGGAGATGATGATGCCGCCAATCACCACGGTCCCGCCGTCGCCAATCAACACTCTGGTCTCGGCCGCTTGGGTATCGATCGCTGGGATGCCGTTGACGCGCGGGATGGCCGGATCGATCTGGTCGTTGATCACTCTGACCTCCATGAAGACGTTCCCGTCGGCGGTGATCTGGGGCGTCACCAGGAGTTCGAGGACGACGTCAATGAACTGCACGGAGACAGTGTTGTTGACGATGGTCTGAATCGGGATCTTGGTCCCTTGCTTCACGTCTGCTCGTTGATTGTTCTGGGTGATGACCTTCGGCTTCGAAAGAAGCTTGCCGACGCCCTTCTCCTCGGCCGCAGTAATGACGTAGTCGAGGGCAAAGTTCCGAGACGAAAACAGGTAGCTGATACCGCTGGTCGGCGACTGCGCGGGCAAATTCGTGGACAGCGGCATCTGGAATCCGCTGGTAGCCGAACCCCCCGTGACCACCAGGGGAGGAAGCACCGGCGGAAACCGGGAGATGTTACTCGTTCCAACCTCGGTGTTGCCCCCAAAAATGTTGTTCCGGCCGGCCGTGCCCGCTGCAAACGCCAATTGGGTTCCGATGTCGCGGGCGAACGAACGATTGGCGGCCACGACGCGCGCCTCGATCTCGACTTGCTGCGACTTTCGGTCGAGTTGCCGGATCAGGTTATCCAAGACGGGGAGAACACTGGGAATATCCCGGATGATCAGAGTGTTCGAACGGCTGTCGGAAAGGATGTCACCGCGTGAAGACAGGAATTTCTTCAGCGTGGCGGTCATGTCATCGGATTTCGCATAACTCAATACGCGGGTCGTGGTCACCACGTCGGCGGCTTCCGCCTGGGCTTTCGCAAGGTCCCGGGCCTCTTCTGCCTCTTTCTTTACGGTTTCCTTGGTGGCCACCCGGAGGACATTGCCATCCAATTGCTTGTCGAGATCGTTGTTGCGGAGCACGATGTCGAGAGCCTGGTCCCACGGCACATCATCGAGCACGATCGTCAGAGTGCCTTTCACGGCCGGGTCGACAACAACGTTTAGACCGCTGATCTCGTGGATCAGGCGGAAGAAGTCGTGCAAATCGACGTCTTTCAAGTTCACCGAGATGGGCTCGCCGGAGTACTTGCCAGCGGCTGCCGCCGATGCGGGTGTGCCTTGCACCACAATCGCCTTTGACGGCGCCGACGAGCCAGAACTCGTAGAATTGGATGAGGCCGGAGAAGCCGTTTCCAGCTTGGCCCGCACAGGGCTGGCCAGCGCGGCCGCGGGTTCAGTGAGGTTCGCCGGCAGAGCAAGGGCTGAATCCTTTGGAGTTACTGCCACCGACGAAGCGGCCTGGTCCTTCTCGGAGACAGTGTTCCTGGTCGTCACGATCTTGGAATCTTCGGTTTCCGGGGCGACTGGAAACGGCGTCTTGGAATTCTTCGCCGGGAGAAACTCGACTCTCACCGAATTGCCGCTGGGCGTAACGCTATAAGGCGCCCTCTGGCGCAAGTCGATGACGACGCGTGTCACGTCCGGAGAAAACTGGGCCAGGCGGATCTCGCGCACCGGATCGAGATTGCTGGGAATGCTCTTCTCGGAAGCTTTCAGGTGGGCGCCGGCAAAGTCGAGAACCACGCGATCGGGATGGCTCAGGCGCAGCACGTGAAAGTTCAGGCGACCTGTTCCGGTGACGTCCACCTCGGTGCGGTCACCCTTCTGCCCAAGCCTTACCTCTTCGATCGCTTCGAAGGACGAAGGCGAGGATTGGATTTCCGTGGATTTCAAAATCGTGGAGCTCGGCAATGTGCTCTTGATCGGAGCGACCGAATCGTTGGTCGAAGCCGCAGCGGAGGATGGGCCCACAACGAGCGTCAAACTCGCGGAATTGCCGCGTTCCACCCGTGGCTCCACTGCCGCGCGAAGCAGCACTTCCAAACGGACCGCTGGCTTCGATCCTTCCTGGTAGGGAACCAGGCGATAGCTCCGCACCAGTCCGGAATCCAGCGCCTGGACGGCGGTCGGTTCCGCAGCCGACACCCCGGTCAGGTCCACTACAAAAAGGGTGTCGTTCGGGCGATAGGTGGTGTACTCAAAGGGCCCGCTCGCCTGGGCTTCCAGGCGAACAGCGCCGTCCTTCACCACCGCGCTCACATGCACCACTGGCCCGGCATCAGCCCGGGGTGCACCACTCATCAAAAGCAGGCTCGCCATCAACGGACCGGCGATAGCCCACGGCCGCGAAATGATCCTCATTGCTGCTCTCCTGCACTCGCGTAGATTCGCTTCGTTACTTCTCGCTCGATTGCCTTGCCGAACGCGTCCTTGCTGTTCTCGCGGAATACCACTCCATCCAGAGCAATCTTCTCGACCGAGCCATCATAGAGCCGGTCGCCCTCGCGGACAAAATAAACGCGCTGCTGGGGATTCGAAAGGACCGCAATCATTCCGCTCGGAGAGCGCACGGCTCCGTCCACGCGAACCGTGGCGATCACCAGCCCCGCCTTCCCGGGCGGCAGATTCGAAGGGCCCTCCTGCCGTTTCCCGACCAGCGCCTCGAAAGGATCCCGCTTGGAGACCGGCGGCTCTTCCTTCTTGGCCGAAGCGGCGGGCGCCGGTTGTGTTTCCGCCGCGCTGGGTTTCTTCGCTGGGGCTTTCTTGGACGGTTTGGCTTGCGCGCTGGCAGCCGGACCAAAGAGAGCCGCCAGGAGCGCGGCTGCGATCAGATTCGCCGATATCTTCGCGAGTCTCATTTTCCTGTCCTGCTCCGGAATTAGCGCTTGCCCGGCTGAGCAGCCGAGGCCGCGGTGGCTTCTTGTTCCGCCGTCTTGGTGAAGAAAGTTGTGACCGTCATCGTGCCGGTTACGGTTGTCCCAGGCGTTAGCCGGAATTGCGTGCTGCTGGTGCCGATCGATTTCAATTGCAAATCGCCGACGTTAATGATCCGCGAGAGGCGACTGAGCCGAGTGAAGAAATCAAGAACCGCGTAATAGGGGCCGTCCGCCTCGATTTCGAAGGGCATCTCGTAGTGATAGTCCTTGGCTGCGATCGGTTTCGTGAGCAGGCGCCGAATCTGGACGCCGGAAGAGGAAGCGGCGCCTTGCACCATTTGAATAAACTGATCCACCTGCTTTTCTTCCGGAACGATCGTCTGCAGGGTTGCCAGCTGTTTTTCCAGGGCATCCATTTCGCCTTGCAATTCGACGCGGCGCTGCTGGTATACACGCAGCTGCGCCACTTCCGTCTCCAGCGGTTTCAGCCGCTGTTGGGCGTCCTCCAACTGCTGCCGAACGGTTCGAACCGGAGACATCGGCACATAAAGCCCCGCCAGGACGACGACAATGCCCAGTCCAAGAAAGAAAAGGAATTGAACGGGCCAGGGCCACTCACTGAAAGGAGTTGCCATTGCTTAGCTCCTCCCTTTCGCCGGCCCCGACGCTGGTGTTCCCACGGGGGAGGTCTCAGGGGGCGACGACGAAGCGATGTCAGCCGACAGTGTGAAGAGGAAGGTCTGGGTGCCCTTGGCGATATCGTTTTCCTTCGCCTCTTTCAACTCGACCTTGTCGAAGTAGCCCGTGCGTTTCATCTGCGTGAGGAAGTTCGCTACGGCGTTGATCGATGCGGCTTCCCCCTCAATATCCAAGGAGTTGCCTTTGCGGCCAAGCGACGTAAGCCACACGGTTTCGCTCCGCACCACGGTGTTTGCCACCATGGTCAACAACTCCTGGCCACCGGCGCGATTTTTCTGCAGAGTTTCAATCACGTTGATGCGCTGCTGCAGCACCGCCTTCTGCCGTTCGAACTGTTCCACCTGGCTTTTCACCTGCTGCAGCCGGCCTCTCTCCGATTGCAGGTCTTGAATCCGCCGGTTCACTTCGTCGAGTTGGCGGCTCTGCCGGAAGTAGGTGATCGTCAGGATAATGACTGCGATACCGAGCGCCGCAGCAAGCAGCAACAACCGGAAAGTAGCCTCAACCGGCACACCCTTTCCGGCCGGTTTAGGACGGGCTTGACCCAGCAGGTTGATCCGAATCATGGCGTGTCGAAGCTCCTCAGCGCCAGACCAACCGCGATTGCCAGGCGCGGCGCCATATCCCGCAATTGGCTCTCATCGTGGTGGCTGGGGTTGATCGAAATCTTCCGGAAGGGATAGAGTTCCTCGACCGGCATGGCAAATTCTTCACGCAGCAGATCGAGCAAACCGGGGACACGGGCAGTTCCTCCGGCCACCACGATGCGGCGAATATTCTCGCCGCTAGCTGTGGCACGGAAGAAGTCGAACGTCTTCTGAATCTCGAGAATCAAGATATCGGAGACGGAGCGCAGGATGGCGGTGCGTTGTTCTTCGGTCACCCCTGCCAGAGTGCCGCCCATCTTGAGTTTCTCCGCATCTTCGAAGCTCAGATCGAGTTCCTTTTGGAGAGCGTCGGTGTACTGATTGCCGCCGACCGATACGTCCCGGGTAAACAGCGGGGTCCAGCCGCGCACGATGTTGATGTTCATGACGCTTGCCCCGATGTTCAGCAGGGCCACCACTTGGCTTGGATCGGGCTCGTAATTCACTTCGTAGCAGTTCTGCAGGGCAAAAGCGTCGATATCGACAACCACCGGCGTCTTTCCCGCTTGCGCCAGGACGTTGGTGTGATTGAGGATCTTGTCCTTCTTGACCGCCACCAGAATGACGCTCATCTGGTTCTCCGAGGCCTCCAGCAATTGATAACTGAGGTTCACGTCCGCAATGTCGAACGGGATATGCTGGCTGGCCTCCGTCTGGATGCGGTCGAAGAGTTCCTCTTCGCTCATCAAAGGCATCGTGACCGGCTTAACGATCACCGAGTGGCCCGAAACAGAAGTGGCAACTTCCTTTGTCTTGACTTTTTGCGCCTCGAAGATCGCGCTGATTTTCTCGGCTACGGAAGGGGCATCCATGATGGCACCATCGACGACTGTATCCTGCGCCAGGGGTTCCAAGCCATAGCTCACCAATTCGTAACCTTGTTTGCTGCGCTTCAGCTCCACTGCTTTGACGGAACTCGACCCGATGTCGAGCCCGATCAGCGATCGTGTCTTGCCGATATTGAACATCTTGCGGCCCCTCGCTTCTTATCCACAGCGCCACGCTGCGGCCCCGCACTGTTGCTTGTAAAGCGAATCTGAATTTTTTAAAGAGTCCCCGAAATCACTTTCGAACCTACCCCGCGGGGCCCTTGCCAGCAGTGCTCTCACAATTCGTAGTACTGAGCTTGCCGGTACGTCCCCCTTTTTGTGTTTATTGCATCCCCGGCACAGAGTGTCAAGCGAGGGATTTAGAAGGTGCGCTGATGGTAAAGGTCCTTGAGGACAGGTCCGCGAAATAGGAAGGGCGAAAGAGCAATGCGTTGTGGCAGGCATAGTACTCAACCGCTAGATATGGGCGTTTCTTGGTAGCGCAACGCGTTTACTTTTCTTTCGAGTTCTCCAGCCTCAAACGCTGCCACATTTTGTCTACACTTTTCTTCGTATTTTCGTCCATCTTTATTTCTCCGGGCCATCTTCCAGTGTAGCCTTCCGTCGCCCACTTCCGCGTTGCATCGATACCCATCTTGGAGCCGAAGTCCTGGCGCCGGGCGGCATGATCCAACGTATCCACTGGACCCAGGACAAACTGCACGTCGCGCTCCGGATCAATGGCACAGAGGGTTTTCCAAGCGACTTCGCGGAAGTCTTGGACATTTACATCGTGGTCTACGACTACGACAACCTTGGTGAACATGGCCTGTCCCAGTGACCAAATCGCGTTCATGATTTTGCGGGCGTGGCCTGGATAAGACTTGCGGATCGAAACAATCATCAGATTCTGAAAAATGCCTTCGGCAGGCATGGCCACATCCACTATCTCTGGATATTGCATTTTCATGACGGGCAGAAAAATTCTCTCGACGGCGTGCCCCATGAAGAAATCTTCCTGCGGAGGAGGGCCGACGATGGTGGTGAGATAGATCGGCTTCTCGCGGTGAGTCACGCAGGTGATGTGAAAAACGGGATATTCGCCCTCGAGGGAATAAAATCCAGTGTGGTCCCCAAAAGGGCCTTCGGTTCGCAACTCCTTCACGTCGACATAACCTTCGAGCACGATTTCTGAATTGGAGGGGACTTCGAGTTCGACTGTTTCGCAGGGAACCATTTCCACCGGTTCCCGGCGGAGAAAACCCGCGAACATGAATTCATCGAGATCCGGAGGAACAGGCAGGATTCCCGCCAAGGCGGTAGCCGGGTCCGAGCCGATCGCGACGGCTACTTCCAGCTTTCCGTTCCCGCCTTTGGCTACCATGCTGCGAAAATGTTCCGCGCCATGCTTTTGTGTTTGCCAATGCATCGCCGTCGTGCGCTCATCGAACACTTGCATGCGATAACAGCCGACGTTGCGCTTCCCCGTTTCGGGATTTCGGGTGATCACCATCGGCCAAGTGATGTAGCGTCCCCCGTCGAGCGGCCAACACTTCAACACCGGGAACTCAAAGAGCGAGAAACCATCTTTGCGAATCACTTCCTTACAAGCCCCGCTCTTCACGGATTTCGGGAAGAATGATCCGAGTTCAGCCAATTTCGGCAACATTTTCAGCTTATCGAAAAGGCCCTGCGGCGATTGGAAATCCAGGAATGATTCGATCCGTTCAGCGACGTCTTCGAGACGAACGACCTCGAGGGCAAGGTTTACACGGCGCTCGCTTCCAAGGAGATTGATAGCAAGTGGAACGCGAGACCCACGGGGATTTTCGAAAAGAAGAGCGGGACCGCCGGCTTTGGTAACCCGGTCGGTGATTTCGGTGACTTCAAGAACTGGATCAACTTCGGCGTCGACCCGGCGCAGCTCGCCTTCTTTTTCCAGCCGGCTTAAGAAACCCCGCAAATCCCGATACGCCACTTCCCCTCCCCGCGCCGGAACCGCTTGCATTTCTTGAGGCGCCCACTCTAACATGGAGTTACGCGCCCGATGAACTGCCCGTCGCACTCGAATCGGTCATCGCGGGAAAATGACGGACGAAACCACGAGAAGTGGGGCTGCGTCTTTCGAATGTGGGGGGAGCGGAGTTTCCTTCACTAAACCGGTTAAACTGCCCGAAAGCCCGCTGGCTGGATTAAATCGACCATGGCCATTCGAGATATGTGGCAACAGCACAAAAAGTCCATCCTATACGGCGCTGCCTGCGTGCTGGTCATCTTCGTTGTTGCTTTCTTGGTTTGGGGACGGTCGAAAGACCCGAAGTACTTGACGGCGACGGTCAGGCGCGGTGACATCACCGCGATCGTCCAGGCCACCGGCACGATCAACCCGCTGACCACGGTCCCGGTCGGCTCGTTCGTCTCAGGAACGGTGCAATACATCTTCGCCGACTTCAACACCCGCGTTCGTGAAGGCCAAGTGCTGGCGCAGCTCGATCCTTCTATCTACGAGGCTCAAGTAATCCAGGCGCGCGGGAATCTCGAGAACGCCGGGGCGAGCGAGAAGAACTTGGAAGCAATGATTGAGTTGGACCAGGCCAACCTCGCCAAAGCTCAAGCCAACCTTAACTACGCCCAGGTGAACCAACGGCGCATATCCAATTTATTCAAAGAGGGCGTGCTTTCCCAAGACCAAAATGATCTGACGCAGTCGACGCTCGGACAATCCCAAGCCGATGTTCGCGGCGCTCAGGCTACGATTGAGCAAGCGCGCGCCCAACTTTCGCAAGCAAAGGCTCAGATCGTGGCGATGGAGGGCGCCCTTCGCCAAGCGGAGACGAACCTGCGCTACACCACGATCCTTTCGCCGATCGACGGAACCGTGGTAGCTCGGAACATTACCGTCGGCCAGTCCGTAGCCGCTTCATTGCAAGCGCCGAACGTCTTTACCATCGCGCAGGACTTGAAGCGCATGCAGGTGTACGCGAAAACGGACGAGTCCGATACAGGCAGCGTCACGGTTGGCACCGACGTGGCGTTCCAAGTAGACGCCTTTCCCGGCGAAGTGTTTCACGGGCGAGTGAGCGCGATTCGCTTGAACGCTTACACGGTGCAGAACGTGGTGACATACGACACGGTCATCGATTTCGATAACCCGCAAGAAAAGCTGCTGCCGGGCGAGACTGCCTACGTCACCATTCCGACCGGATATGCCGTGAATGCCCTGGAATTCCCGAACCCGGCGCTCACCTACACACCCGACCTGTCGCGGCCTGAGCTTCTGGAACTCTACAACCAATACAACATTCCTCGTGAGGCTTACACTTCGCATCTTGGCGGCTGGCAGGTCGTCTGGAAATTCGGAGCTGACAAGAAACCCGCGCCGGTCGCAGTGAAGGCCGGAGTGACGGACTACAGCAACACACAAATCCTCGAAGGGGATTTGAAGGAAGGCGATCTCCTTATTACCGCCCAACTATCAGCTTCCGGCAACCCGGCGCAGGGACCGTTGCAGCAGGGCGGTCCTCGCTTCGGTGGCCCCAGGAGATAATGCGGCGATGAGCCCGAAGGAAGTGATTCTGATCGCGTTGCAAGCGCTGGCGCGCAACAAGATGCGCACGGTGCTCACGATGCTCGGGATCATTGTTGGAGTGGGCGCGGTGATCTGCACGGTGGCGATCGGCGAGGGCGCGGCCAATCAGGTCCAGGAGCAAATCCGGAATCTGGGCAATAACATGATTTACGTCGGCGCCGGCAGCGTGAATCTCAACGGAGTGCGTATGGGAAGCCAGGCCACGAAAACGTTGACACTCGCGGACGCTCAGGCGATTCATCAGCACGTCTCGATGGTCACACTCGTCTCCCCAGGTATCGGCTCCACGGCGCAGGTCGTATACGGAAACCAGAACTGGTCCACGCGAGTGAATGGGGTTTCTCCTGAGTTTCTGAAGATCCGTCAATGGCCATTGCAGAGCGGCAGCACTTTTTCCAACCGCGACGTCGACGTTGCCGCCAACGTCTGCCTGATTGGGTTGACGGTTGCGCAGAATCTTTTTGGCGACGAGGACCCGGTGGGCAAAATCATCCGAGTCCAGAATCTTCCCTTTCAGGTGCTTGGATTGCTGGCGCCCAAGGGCCAATCGACGTGGGGGCAGGACCAGGACGACACGCTGATTTTGCCCTACACCACTGTCCAGAAAAAACTGGCGGGCATCGACTGGCTGCAAAACATCACCTGCTCCGCCGATTCCCTGCAGGACATCGGCCCCGCACAAAAGGAGATCGCGGCGCTGCTTCGCCAGCGGCACCACCTCCGGCCGGATGAAGACGACGATTTCATAATCCGCAGTCCGGTGGACCTGGCAGAGGCCTCGGCAAAAACCTCACGAATTCTGACACTCCTGCTTGCCGGCATCGCTTCCGTTTCCCTGCTGGTGGGGGGCATCGGCATCATGAACATCATGCTGGTGTCGGTGACCGAGCGGACACGCGAAATCGGCGTCCGCATGGCAGTGGGCGCAACCGAAGAGGATGTGCAGCGACAGTTCCTGAGCGAGGCCATGGTATTAAGCATGATCGGAGGGCTCGTTGGGGTCGTCGTCGGAATGGCGGCTTCGGTTCTCGTTTCCGACTTATGGCACTGGCCAACGCTTGTCTCGCCGGTGGCCATCGCAACGGCGGTCGTTTTCAGCGCCGGTGTGGGAATCTTCTTCGGATATTACCCGGCGCGCAAAGCGGCGCGGCTCGACCCAATCGAGGCCCTTCGCTATGAGTAACCGCGCCAAGAACAAGCTAGTTCTCGTGTGCCTGATAGTTGCCCTGGCCGTGGCTGTCTCGGTGAGTGGCGCCGCGCAGAACGAAAACAAGAAGAACGAAGCGGGCGAGCAGTTTTTCATCCTCTCTTCGATTAATGCTCCCAAGAATCAATTGGTCCTCCAGCGCCCAACACAAGTTACGATCCTAATGCTGGTGACCGACAAGACGTCCTATTTAGATGAAAACGGAAAACCCCTTCGTCTGGCTGATCTTCGCGCGGGTGACACTGTTTGGGTAACTTCTAGTGAACTGGCGGGCGTTGCTCGCGCTCTGAGGATTCGAAGAGGTCCCATGACTGTCCAGGAGCTGCACCGCCTCTATCTTGACTTTCCGCAGCAGTTGTAAAGTCTCGAATCCGCCTTCCAGGGATTTGCCTGTTTTCACCTGTCGGGGACTTGACGATCACGCCAGCTTTCAAGGCTGCAGGGTTAGATTCTCGGCCGCGTTTGAATACACACCGCTGGTGGCCAGGATGCACGAACCTGATCGTGAAACAGAATCATGCCATCCGTCTCGGGACTGCTTACCGGGCTGCCGGCGATTGTTTGTCAAGACGGCGGGAGCACGCGATGGCGTTCGGAATGAATCCGTGAGCGACCTCAGCGTGTCGGATTATCACACTTGTCCGTGCTGTCGAAGACTGCCATTAACCCCCAACCCCGGCCGTTGGAGATGTGTTCGGCGATTGATTTGCTGCTACCCCCATGGCTATTTTGTGGAAGGTCGAATAGGCCACCTGAAAAGCCCTTACCTTGGGAGTGCCATCGGTCACTTTCGCCAAGGTCTTCAGCACTTCCGGATACTTTGCGCGGTTATAAGTTTCCGCGTTTTCTTTCGAGTCCCACAGGCTGATTGCGACCACTTCCGGTCCGCCAGGGTCAATAACCAAGAGTTCGTCCCTAAAGCCCGGCTGTGTACGAAGGGTCGGAAGGATTTCCCTATCAAACAGTTCGGAAAATTCTCTATGTGTGTTCGGCTTCAACTGCATGGAAACAATGCGAGCAAACATGTCAACCTCCTAAAGTGGCGGTCGCTGGGTTAGCCCAGGATTTCCGGACTCGGACTCCCAAGCAAACGACATTGTACACCCTGAGAGGACGTGAGCCGACGAGTTCACATCCGACCAAGGATTGCGGCTCATAAAATCGCGGCGGATAAACCTCCAAATCTTGCGATGAAACCGGAGGGGGTGCTATCCTTCGAGCGTTCGAGCCACCGAGCGGGAGTGGTTCAGTGGCAGAACGTCAGCTTCCCAAGCTGAAGATGGGGGTTCGATTCCCCTCTCCCGCTCCACTTTCTACAGCACTTAGGCGACCGCCTCATTTTCCATATTTTCCAAAACATCAATTTGACTGCCACTCCTGATGGAGAATGCAGCGTGCACCTGAGCCAGTGGAATCTCGCCAGTATAAAGCTCCGTCATCGCAGCCGAGCTATGTCCCATTTGCTGGCGAACGACGGCCGGATTTATGCCAGCCACTTCCCACCTGCGGTTGCAGCCACGACGAAAGGCACGCATTCCAGCCTTTGGAAGCCCGAGGGCTTTTAGGGCGGGATGCAACACCTCATGCAGTACGTTTGTTTGCCTCAACGGAGTGCCTAGCTTCGAGGGGAATACCAGGGTGTCCGCATTATGAATACGGTCACCAAGGAATTCCTTCAGTTCCCGCATTGCTTCACGTCCCTCTACGTCCGCGAGGATGACTGTGCGATAG
>JBARRP010000360.1:0-2757 GCA_049644285.1 Candidatus Acidiferrales bacterium
TCAGGAGCGGCTTTTCATGGCGCTGCCCGGCTTCGGCAGATCTCTTGAAGGCCTCGATGACGTCGGCCGTTATGCGATTGTCCAGCCAGACTTCGCCCTCATGGACCTTGCGGATGCTCTTCAGTAATAGGTCGCTTGCTGACTGCTTCGTCAAGACCACGCCGCGTGCGCCTAGGCGCATCGCAGGGATCACGTCGCGATCGTCTTCTGAAGCCGTAAGCACAATCACCCGCGTCGAAACCGACTCAAAATTTATCTCTTCAAGCAGGCCGAGGCCGTCTTTTTCTGGCATGAGCAAGTCGAGGAGCAGAATATCGGGCTTGAGCTCCACCATCATCTTGATGCACTCATTCCCGTTCGATGCTTCGCCGACAATCTGGACATCGCCGGAGCCTTCCAGCAGCTTGCGCAGGCCCTCCCGGAAGATTGTGGTCATCAGCGACCAAGATTCTGATGGTTGATTGCTTTTTCGGCATTTGGGGGGGGAACCGACCGAAGCCGCCTCCCCGGAGCGGGCTGGTTAGGTGTTCAGGTTCGTGGTTGCATTCGAGAACACCGTGTTGATTGCTGTCGCTTTGCTTCCCCTTGGTTGTCTGGCTGTCGCCCGGGCGCATTCTACAACTACCGGCGGGAAGTGCTCAAGGTGGCCAGGGCGTACGCCCTTAGGAATCCGAACGATTCTTGAGTCCCGGCTGTGTTGACGAACCGTCGTCGGCAGTTTAGTTTTGATCTCCATGCTGCAATCGCTGGCGACACGCAGGCCGCGAAGTTCTGGGAAGGCCGTGCATGGGCAGAAGATTGGCAAGCCGATTCGCAGGTGATGAGTCGCTGCGACCGAGTGTGGCGAATAAAAAGCGAAACTACCAACTAGTTCTTGCACTAGTTGGCCTAGGGTCGAGAATTTACTGCAACTGTTTGAAAATAAGACGGCTAATACGAAAAGCCACTTCAACCGCAGAAGTCAAAAGTGTTCACCGCAGGTGCACATTGTGAGCGTCGTGCGCGTTGTCAATGTGAGGGTTTGTGGTGGACCATATGTAGCTGAAGCCTTCGCTCTTCTAGGGATCGACGTTTACAAAAGGGAAGGTCCCAAACACCTCCAGCGCTTGCTCTTCCGCCAGAAGAAGGACCCCTCCGAGTAGCTCGGACTCGGCGGGAACCCAGAACCAAATGCCGACGAGTCATCGCACAACCACTTTCATACGGTGACCTCCGCCCAAACCTCATCCGCATTTCAAGAGTAGCCTTTCGGCCCTCGCAATCACGCTTGCTTCGGCCCCGCTCTGCGTGCTCCCTTCAACTTCGCTCTGAGGGCGCCTAGACTGCGCGCTTCGCCGCAGCTTTCCCAAGAAAGTTCACCAACTCAGCGTTCACTTCGTCCGCGTGTGTCCAGGTTACGCAGTGCGGCCCGTCCTTCACCACCAATAGGCGCGCTCCCTTGATTAGCTTGGCGGTCCGGAGCCCCGAGGCAGTGATCGGCAGAATCCTGTCTGCGTCCCCATGAATGATCAGCGCTGACGCATCAATTTTGTTCAGGTCCTTTCGGAAGTCTTCATGCCAGGTTGGCACGCAAGCGAGACTCGCGGTAGCTGAGGCCCCGGCTGCTAGGTTCCAGCTTGCTTGCACTGCCTGTTCGCTGACACGCTTGTTGAGCAGGAGGTCAGTGTTGTAGAAATTCTTGAAAAACTCCGCGAAGAACGCGTAGCGATCCGAGGCGACGGCTTTCTCGATCCCCTCGAAGACACTGCCGTCAACCCCCTCCGGATTGTCTGACGTTTTCAGTAGGAACGGCGGGACTCCGGAAATGATGACCGCCTTGCTCACGCCCTTCGACCCGTATTTCCCTAAGTAGCGCGCCACTTCGCCGCCACCCATGGAGAAACCAACCAGCGCAAATTCACGTAATTCGAGATGTGTTATCAGTTTGTGCAGATCCTCGGCGAAGGTGTCGTAGTTGTAGCCCGTTGTTGGCTGGCTGGATTTGCCGAACCCTCTGCGGTCATAGGTGATGACGCGGTGTCCTGCGCTCAAAAGAACCGGCACCTGTTTCTCCCATGAGGCACCGCTTAGTGGATATCCGTGAATCAAGACAACCGGCTGACCGGAGCCGTGGTCCTCATAGTAGAGATCGATTTTGCTCGAGTTTTCCTTACCGACAGTAACGTATGGCATTGAATTTCTCCTTTCTCGTTCGTTTCAGGTTGAAGATGATTTGATGGGCGGCTGCATCAGCCTAAGCTAAACCGTTCCAGCCGATCCTGCAATCGGATTCTCCTCGAACAATCAGGCGACCATGACCGAGTCGAGGTAGGCACGAACACGTACGATCAATCCGTCTTGGAAATAGATTACCCAGCAGTAGCGATTGTCGAAGCGCATGCCATTCTTGGCCGTCGCTAGAGAATGAAGCTCGACCACCGCCTGATCGTCTTTGACGATCAGATGCTCCGTATGGAGCTGGGCGCCCTGCGGAAGAACCTGACCCAACTTGGCGAAGGTACCTTCTATGTTCCCCCTAGAATCCAGTCCGCTACTATCTTAACATCCGGAAAGAACGTCCTCTAATCGTCGTCAAGGACATCCGTTCTCGCTGCGGCGTGTTCTTTGATCCGAGGTCACTTGGAAGACGCCACCGGCGGTTTTTCCTCCGCATTGGCGCCATCTTTGAGAACCGCAGGCGTGCCCACGTGCACGATCTTGCTCAGTTCGGTGGCATCCCAATTTGTGAGCCGAATGCATCCGTGCGATTGTGTGAGG
>JBARRP010000361.1:0-3214 GCA_049644285.1 Candidatus Acidiferrales bacterium
AGGGCTCCAGAACAGTTCGTTGCCTCCCCGCTCTGCCTTGTAGGCTACGCGCGATGAGACGCGCGGTCTGATCGAGTTCCTCCTCTCCAGACAATCATTTTCAGCAGCTTTACAGGTCGCACTCCGGATTGCCGACCAACCGTCCGGAATCATCGATGCGACGAACTGCGAATCATCCAGGTTGTACTCTTCGGGAGTTCGCTCCAATGAAGGATGGCAATCCCGGCTTGACAAAGCAATACAAGATGTATATACATCTACTATGAGAGCAAAAGGGTTTGACCAACCTCCAGCTGCACTGTTTGACTTGCCCTGCGCTTGTCAGAACCTGCGACGCGCCACTCGTGTCGTAACGCGGATTTACGACCAGGAACTGAGAAGGACAGGCCTTGAGATCACGCAATTCGGTCTGCTCACTGCGCTAGCTGCTAAGGTGGGAGAGGCTAATCAAAAACGGCTGAGCGCCGGCTTTGCCATGGATAGTACGACTCTGACGCGAACATTGCGGCTATTGCTGAAACAGGGTTGGGTTCGCGCAAGGCGCGGAAAGGACCGGCGGGAGCGCCTGTTCAGCCTGACGGCTGCAGGCAGGCAACAGATGGTGATGGCTCAACCGTATTGGGAGCAGGCGGAACAGCGACTGCGTCGAGAACTTGGCGATGCGGGCTGGAAAAGCATGAAGCAGACGATCTCGCGAGTGACGGAGGCCGCGATGGCAGCGTAGTTTTTTGTATCCACAAAAGATGTATATGCATCTAAATCAAAAGACGGAAGCTTATCAGGAGATTGAAAAATGATCAGTTCCAATTCGATGCACATTGCTACCAAGCTCACCGAAACCGCCGGCAAAATCGGCGGGACGCCGTCCGCCCAAGCTTGGTTCGCGGGTGGTGAGCGCGTCGGCTACGACCCCAAAGGGCGCGCCATCGTTCGAGCGCAAAGCGCAGCCCTCAACGTGTTCTTGAGGCGAGAGGGAGATCTCGCTCACGCCGTGTCCTTCCTGCCGGGATTTCCCGATGGCTCACTTGGATGGGCTAAGGTCCTGCCGCATTTACCAAACGCCGCGGAGATGCCGAAGCTCTTCGTTGAATATGTCGGCATGGGCGACAGCGACAAGCCCAAAGACTATGCGTATTCCACCGCCGAACGCACCGATCTCGTCGAAGCGATCTGGCGGGATTTCGGCGTCCAATCGACGACGCTGGTCGCCTTCGACTTTTCCTCGCTAGTCGTCTTGGAGCATTTGCGACGCCGCCTTGAGCGCTCTGAGCAAGGCGAACCCGTAGGCGGCCCTGAAATACGTGGGGTTTACATCTTCAATGGCGGGCTTTTCCCGGGCGGGCACTCCCACCCGTGGTACACCACGCCGATCCTGCGCCGCCTCCCCAACCGGGCCCGCCTGCGTCTGGCGCGCTCCTTCGCCGTGTTCAAGATGATGCTGGGGGGAGTTATGTGGTCCAAAGTCTATAAGGTCACGGACGCCGAGGTCCGCGAGGTCTACAACGCTATAAACCGCCACGATGGCGGGTTCTACCTCGCGGGAGCAGCTGGCTTCGCAGCCGATCACAAAGCGCAAGGCGACCGACTCGACTTCGGCCACCTCTTCGAGGCTTATCGCGGTCAGTTCCCGTTCGTTGTTGGCGGTAGTGACGAAGACCCCTTTGAACATCGGCAGGTCGACCTTGCGCAAAAAGGGCTGGGCAAACTCGGCCTCCAGATTGTGCGTTTGCCTGGCGGTCACCTCACCACCCACGAGCATCCGGAAGCATTGGCTGCATCGATCGCAAAGTTCGAGCGAGGACTTTCTACAAACAGGAGCCGGCTATGAGAATCTCCGCCTATTTACTGGCTGCGCTGTTACTTGGAACTGCAGCCCTTGGCGCTCTGCACAGCGTCTTTGCTGCAGGAGAGAGCCGAACCAGCTCTTCCGCATCTCCACGCCCAGAACTCGAATATCTGAAAGCGGTCAACAGCGTGGCGCCACCGCAAGATCCGCAGCTGCTGTTTCTCCTGATGGCGCAGTACTCGAATGCCAATTTGCAGGGTGAGGGCGCGGAGTTCTTTTCGGCCCGACTGAAAGAATTCAGCCCGCGATTGACGGACGTTCAAAAGGCGTTGTATCTGAGCGCCATCGGATTGTTGCGCGCCCAGCACGCATCTTCGGTCTCGTTGTTGCACCGAATCGGCTATGTGAGGGACACCATCGCGATCCTCGATCAAGCCAAGCAGCTTTCCGGAGGGCAAGTCTTCGTTGTGAATTGGATTGCCGGCATTGTTCGTACCGAACTTCCAAGCCCTTTCCGTCAGAGGAAGGCAGCGCAGGACGAGTTAGCCTGGTGCGTGGAGAACGCTGACAAAGCCCCTCATGCGGGTTGGTTGCAAGAAGTCTATTACCACCTCGGAAAGCTGGCTCTTGCTGACGGAGAACAAGCCAAGGCACAGGACTATCTGCGGCGTAGCGGCTACAAGGATTTCGACAGGCCGATTACGCTGATTACTCCTTTTTCGGAAGACGCCGCTTCGGGGCATGCCTTTTCGCCGCGGCGGATCGCCGAGATCGTGCCAGGCCGGGTATATGCGCTCTCGGGTTTCGAGTTCACGGAATACTATTTTGTGGTTTCCGATGATGGCCGGCAGTTGATTGGCATCGACGCCGGCACACGAGCGGACTCCGCCAAGGTTGCGTACGAAGCGCTGCGAGCGTACGCGCCCAGCCTTCCGGAATTGACGACCATCTTTATCACGCACTCCCATTGGGACCACGTTGGCGGCCAAAAATATTTCCGGGCCCTGAATCCGCGCGTGCGGTTTTATGCCAGGAGCAACTATCAGGAAGAACTTACTCGCGAACTCGATGCGCCGGGGAATTTTGGCAAGCATTTCTTTGGTGAACGCTTCAGTCTCGACGACGTACGCAGCTTCAAGCCGGACGCCACGATCGACGGCCACACCGACTTGAAGATTGGAGGTACGCGCATCGAGCTAATTCCCGTGCATGGGGGAGAAACTCACGACGCCATGTTCATCCATCTACCGGATCTGAGTGTGATGTTCGTGGGAGATTTCATCATGCCGTATTTGGGGGCACCCTTTATAGCGTTGGCCACCCCTGCGGGGTGGTTGTATGGGCCAGAAACTCCTGCAGAGAGGTCGGTGACTGTGAACTGTCCGGTGTAGTTAGATGTAGGATGTGAGGCACAACATGGCTCGACAG
>JBARRP010000362.1:0-2899 GCA_049644285.1 Candidatus Acidiferrales bacterium
GCCGACTGGCTCGAAGTGCCCTTGAACGTGGCCATCAGAGCGATCCACTGGCCGGTAGAAGGTTGCGAGAAAGTAGCACTGTAAGAGCCGGTGGTGGTCACCAACTCGTCTTCCGACACATCTCCCCCCAGCGTCTCGCGCGCCGTGAAGCCCGAGCCAGCTGCTCCCGTGTGCGTGAGCAGGGCATAGCCGAAGACGAGTTCATTCCCTGCCGTGGTCGTCGCCGCACCACTGCTGGGAGTCGTGCTGCTGCCCTGTCCACATCGCCGTTTGGGACAAGCTGCCATGCAGCCCCTCATTCCGTGTCCAGGAGAAGAGTCAATTGCACGGGTGAGTCGGAGACGAAGATCTGAAAATGTGGCTTAGCGGAGTTGACGGCCTTAGGATGAGGTAAGACTCGCATTTTCTGCCAAGACAAGCTTCCTGACTTGCCTGGCACGAGGCGATTGACGTTGCCCGTCACTCCGATCCAGTCTGCACGTCCACTTAGCTCCAGGTCCCGATTGAATGATCTCGAACCTCGCATCCGAAGGGGAAACGGAGGCTCGCTGCTGAATGGATTGCAGGTCCTGTCCTTTCGGTGAACAGGGCAAAATCGAGAACAAAAGGATTGGCAATAGTCGCATCTTCACGTGGGTCTCCGGCCTTGAGAAGATCCCTTTGGTCAGGGGTGAGAAGGACAACCGCAAAGCCTCCCGGGAATCAGCGACTAGGTCAAGACCACTCAAAAGCTACTCCAGAATGGATGCGCCCTCCTTCCGATATGCCCCTGCGGCCTCTGTCGAGTGCCGGCATTACGGTATCATCGGCGGGCCCTTCATTTCGGTTCAGCTTGCGCTTTGACCGTCATTCCGTAGTACAAAAATCCTCGCTCACCTCACTCCAAATCGCAATTGTATTTCTCTGATACAGGCTTGTCTTACCACCGAGGCCGCCGTTCCCACGTTGGGTCCAAGCCTTGATGGTTCGTCCGCACCAATTCTGTTGACGATGAATCTTTGGTCTTTCGCGAATTCCTGGGTGTCAAAAACCAGAGAAATGAACGGATTCCGAGCCATGATATCGCACAGCAGCCGGCGATCTACACCGCTCCCAGAGAATGGAAACGCGAAGGGTACTCGCTCCGCCTTGGAAATCTCCCGAATGATCTTGCAGGACTCCACGATCTCGGCCTCGAGTTCGGGTTGCTGCACCTGACCCAATTGCACGTGCACTCTGCCGTGTCCGCCGAGCGCAAAGCCATCGCTGGCCAACTGGGTCAGTTGCTCGACTGTCATGTAGGGCTGGACGTCTTGAAGGAATGTTCGTTCGTCGACACCTAATGTTCGGCACGCTACATCTAGCGCGTGCCGGTCGGCCCATTTTAGGCCTTTGATCCATTTAACGAATCCTTCGACATCGAAAGCTGCGCAATCGACCGCGTCGCGGAGCGCGCGTAGCATGAGGCTTCGAGTATCGGAGGTCGCTTGAACCACACGCTCAATACAAAGCGAAACCATGTGGCGGTAGCACGCCATCTTATTACCGATGAAGCCGGTTGAGATAAAGAAGATGCAAGGTACATGGTGCTCAAGGAGGATCGGCCTGGCGTATTGAAAACACTCCGCCATGCCATCGTCGAAGCTGATGAAGGCGATCGGCTTTGCCCATCGGCGACCGTTGGAAACACAAAGAAGCAGTTCCTCGAATGAGACCAAGTTGAAGGTCTGTTTTATGAAGCGGACGTCCTCTTCCAGAGCGTCGGGAGTCTTGTATGAGTACAGATGCCGTATGTGCGGCAGTTGCTTTTCACTGACGACATGGTACATGAAGCCAACTACAGGGATGCCCATCAAACGCAGAACCATGGTCACAGGAGCTCTTTCGACCATTGCCCCCACAGCGTTGGAGAGAATTCGCCGGACCATTTGCCAGACTCCTGTCATATAACAAGTTAAGTGATAAAACGAAGAAGCTCCCAAGCCGCCCTCAATCCGGCTGACGGCCAACAGTAGGCACTCAAAACCTCCGGCAATATCCGCGCTCCGTCAATTTGCTTGGCCTTGGTCAATGTATGTCGTATGTCGACCAGCCCGGCGGATGATGGCGGAGCGGTCGGCATGCCATGGCATGTGAGAGTTGCAGGAGGCAAGGGCGTTCCAGCGTTTCGACCAAGATACAAAAATGTAGCAAGTCCTGTACCAAAGCTGGCGGCGGATTGTAACGATATCTACCCTTGATTCATCATGTTAGCTTTTTTCGCTTAGGTCGACCGTACACATGCGGACAAAGGGAAAAGAGTTACCCTCGGAAGTCGTAATCCACTTCCTCCGGCATCCTCGTAGGATCACGTGCTTCCGCTATGTTTCAACTCTGTGACTTCGGGCCTGGAAACCAAGTTTCCCTTGCGGCGAGCCCGGTTCTGCTATAGGCTCGCGGCCATAACGCGGTTCATGAGGGGGGTCTTTCCTTGAGGCGGCCCCAGCCTGCCGCTGCAAGTAAAGAGACCCAGCGGCTGAAATCTCTCGTTGCTGATCTGAGCATGAGCAACGAACTGCTGCGCGAAGAAATTCACCGTCTGGCGAATACAGTTGGGAAAGAATTGCTCACCAGCTTGAGCAGGCTTACCGTTGTGCTGTTCAGCTCGATATGTGCGAGAGACGCGCACAACAAAATAGCCTGTAGCAAACAATGGGATCTCGTGGCATATACTACCGCATGAAACCAAATGAGACGATGAACAAAAACTCAGCAACGACGCCAGTTGATGCGCCTCACGTGCCGCAGCCCGGCGCGGGAGCATTCCCTGCCTTAACCAACAAACTGGAAAGGAACCCGACGAGCACGACTCTTTCCGTGATCGTCCCCGCCTACAACGAGCAGTACTTGATCAGCACAAGTTTGGCCAGACTCAAAATTT